>NZ_JNWJ01000103.1:0-14264 GCF_000716805.1 Streptomyces yerevanensis
CGAGAGATGCAATGGATGGGGCACTGTCATCACACCCCAGGCCCGTCATGAGCTGTGCGCGGCCTGCCAGCACCCCGCCCAGCTACCGCCCGCTGCGGCGCCCCCGCAGCGGCCAGCGCTATCGGAAGGCTGACCACCCTGCTGCAACGCACGACCGACCCCGCCCTGCGCCGACAGATCCTGGAACGGGCCGACGACAAGCAGCTCGCCGACCTCGCAGTCCAGGGCGTGGTCACGGCAGCCCCAGGCCCGGCGACGGCTCTTCGGTCGGCTCGGTGGGCCGCCAGCGCGTTCATCTGACGGGTCATTTGGTGATGGCGATGGGCCCGTCCCATGCGTCCCGGTCCACGGTGATCGTGTAACCGCCCCGCGTCTCCTTGCTGTTGACCAGGTACTGGTGGCCGCGGCTGTGGTTGGTGTACTGGGAGGCGCCCCACGGCCAGTCCGCGGTGGTGGTGTACTTCTTGTCCCACAGGGCGTACCAGAGGTTGCCCTGCAGGTCGGTGCGGTTCTTGACGGTGGCGATGGCCTTGGCGCTGGAGCTGGTGAAGCCGTAGAAGCCGGCCCGGTACGTCTTGGCGCGCAGCGTCTTGCCGGAGGCCCTCACGTACGTCAGGACGGTGTTGTTGCACACCGTGTTGGTGGTGTCGTACCGCTGCCGAGCGCCGACGCCTTGGCCACCGCGTCTGCCGCGTTTTTGCTCGGCCGCCTCGGCCGCCTCGGGCGGCGTTGTCGGCGTCGTTGCAGTTGCGGGCCCAGCACTTGATGTCGTCGACGGGCTAGGAACGGGGCCGGGAGCGCATGAAGATACCGAGCGGCAAGGCCGTATGCTGCAGTGGGCGAGGCAGGCGCTGCTCATGCGTCGTATCCGTCCGTTGCAGCCGGGTGACCCCTTTCCGTATCAGGTACCCGACGAACGAGCTGGAGGTTGACCGGTGATCACTCTGACCGCAGTCGGAGGAGTGGCCCTGGTCGAACTGGGCATGGCGCTGACCCCGGGACCGAACATGATCCACCTCGCCTCCCGTGCGATCACTCAAGGCCGCAGGGCGGGCCTGGTCAGCCTCAGTGGGACCGCCATGGGATTCGTGTGCTATCTGCTGGCCGCGGCTGCGGGCCTGTCTGCGTTGTTCGCCGCCGTGCCGGTGGCATTCACGGTGGTCAAGCTTGCCGGGGCCGCCTACCTGGCTTACCTCGCCTGGGACATGCTCAAGCCCGGCGGCCGCTCGCCCTTCGCCCCGGCCCAGGACCTGCCTCCGGTTTCCGACGCCCGCCTGTTCTCGATGGGGCTGCTGACCAACCTGCTCAACCCCAAGATCGCTCTTATGTACGCCGCCCTACTGCCCCAGTTCCTGGACCCGCAGGCAGGCCCGGCCTGGGGACAACTGCTCCAGCTCGGTGGTGTGCAGATCGTCGTGGGCATCTCCGTGAACGCTCTGATCATGCTGAGCGCAGCGCGAGTGTCGGGGTTTCTGGCCGCCCGGCCCCGCGCCATGACCGCCCAACGGTTCACGGCTGGCGGCCTGCTCGGCGCCTTCGCGCTGCGCACCGCCCTGTCCCGCAGTGCTGTCTCCACCTGAGCCAGGCCCATGTCCCTGTGACACCAGTCCTGCTGTGAGCGCCGAGACGGAGACGTTGATGGCACCCGGGGCCGCCAGACCCCCAACCCACCACTCGCCCGCCCAGGCCGACCTGCAGATCGCGGAGGCCGTCAAGAGGCAAGGGATGGCTATGAGATCGTTCTCCGTCCAAGGGCGTCAGTTCATGGCCCTGATCATCCTGAGCGACCACAACGACTACGAGTCGATGGAAGTCGTCGAGATGATCGACGGCAAGCGGGGTGAGCTCCTGCTGGAGTTCCGCTTCGAGGACAGTTCGGCCCGGCTGAGCTACATCCGTCCGGAGATCGACATTCCTCTTCTCAGGGCTTCCCTGGACGTGTTCCGGGAGGAGTTTCTGGAGCCGAGGAAAGCGAGTGGCGTGCCGTGTCCGCCCTGGTGACAGGATGTGACGCGGGGCTCTGCCGGCCCTCGCGGGAAAAGTCGACGACAGCTTCCCCGGAGGGACCTCCGGGGAAGCTGTCCGTTGCGGGGCCCCATCCCCGGCTTACGGTGACTTTCGCGTGACTGCGCAGGCAAGACAGGACAGGAGGCAGGACGTGGAATTCAGCCAGCCGGACCGGCTTTTCAAGGTGTGGGACTACTCGGTCACACATCGGAGCCTGCTCTTGCGCAGCGACGCGCATCTCGGCCTTGAGGCCGGGCCGCGTATCGAGGTGTCCGCCGGCCATGTCGAGGTCATGTTCCTCCGCTCGACGATGAGGGGACTGACCATCCGTAAGGTCTCCTCCGCCGACGAGGTGGAGGCGGTGGCCGAGCGGTACGGCATCACCGAGCACCTGGACTACGTGTTCCTGCTGGAGTCCGCCGACGGACCGGGCCTCATCGTGTCGGGGGACCCGTCCTGGGCCATGGCCGACTGTCCCGTCGACGCACCGTCCCTGTTCTCCAGGGCAGGTGAGGTCGACCGCTACCCCGGCGGCATCATGGGGCAGATCGACTAGCACGACACCCTAAGAACGAAGCTCCCTGTCGACGTACCCCGCGACATGTCGGTGTGGGTACGGGTAAACGTGTAGCTCGCTGGGCCAGTTGGCACAGGTGGGGCCGGGGCCACCCGATCTCCGAGTGTCCGGCGTGCGGTACGCCGTCAAGGGCGCCCCTGCGGGCGTCGCTGCCGCGATGGCCCTCCGGGCCACCCTGGACCGCGCCCCGCACGCCTTGATGCAGGGGCGAGGGCGCTCGACTGTCAGAACCCGGGACCGTTGCCGGAGCAGAGCGGTGTAGGGCACTCGTAGGTCACAGTGCCGATCGGGTCGACGGGGTTCTCGAAGAATCCTGTGGTTTCGCGCCGGTGCAGGCGTTTCGGTTGGCCGCATTCCTCGCATGGCGGGCGGGGGAGTAGGCGCTTCTCAGATCGGTGGCAGGACTGCGGGAGTTCACTCATGCCGCGACCGTGACACGGTTCCGCTGCCTTGTCTGAGCCGCCTTCCCCCGCCGCAGGTCAGGCCATGTCGACGATCACGTAATTCGGCTCTGTCGGGGATCTTGTGACGTCATCTGCCTGATCTGGGCATCTACCAAGTGTGCGGTTCAGGTGGTTTGGGACGGTTGCTACCGTATTTAGCCGGTGTGGTGGTCGAGTCGATCGAGCGTGCGGTCGGAATGGTCACGTTCTGCGCTCACTCCGCCGTGCCGACGGCGAGGTGCCCAAGGTGCGGGGTGGTGTCGTGGCGTGTCCACGGCCGGTACGCGCGCCGGCTCGCTGACGCGCCCGTCGGCGGAGCCCCGGTGGTGGTCGAACTCATGGTGCGCCGGTTCAAGTGCCTCAATCCGCAGTGTCCGGCGGTGACGTTCGCCGAGCAGGTCGAGGGGCTGACCAGCCCGCATGCCCGGTACACGCCGCTGCTGCGCACGCTGCTCACGTCGATCGCCGCGTGTCTGGCGGGCCGGCCGGGTGCGCGGCTCGCGGCCGCGCTGCGCATCCGCGCCGCCAAGGACAAGTTCCTTGAACTCCTCCGCGGGTTACCGGAGTTACCACAGTTCAGCATGCGGGTCCTTGGGGTCGACGACTTCGCGCTGCGCAAGGGCGACTCGTACGCCACGATCCTGGTGGACCTGGAAGGACGTCGCCCGGTCGATGTGCTGCCGGGCCGGGACGCCGACCCGCTCGCCGACTGGCTGCGCGGCCATCCGGAAGTCGAGGTGATCTGCCCTGACCGGGCCGGCGCTTACGCCGAAGGTGCCCGGAGCGGGGCTCCCCAGGCCCGGCAATCGGCGGACGCCTGGCACCTGCTGCGCAACCTCGCCGAAGCGGTGGAGAAGACGGTCGGTGCCCATCACCAGTGCATCCGCAAGGCGTTCACGACACCCCCGGCCGTCACGGAGTCCGCCACGGCTCCCAAGGGGACGGCGGAGCCACCGCCGGAAGGATGTCGTTCGCCCCGCCGGACGGTACCGGGGACGTCCTCGGGCACCCGAGGCGGCTGGTGGCCCGCACCACCCAGCGGTACACGGCGGTGCAGCAACTCCTGTCCGAGGGCAAGTCCCTGGCCGCGATCGGCCGCCAACTGCGGCTGGACCACTCGACCGTACGGCGCTTCGCCCGCGTCCGGAGTCTCGACGAACTGCTGGTCAAGGCCACCAACCGGGCATCGATCCTGGACGAGCACAAGCCCTGCCTGCACAGGCGCTGGCGCGAGGGCTGCCACGACATTCCGCAGCTGCACCGCGAACTGCGCGCACGTGGCTTCACCGAAGACATCCAGTGCGTCCGCCGCTACTTCCGCCCCTTCAAAGAGCCGCACAGTCCCAGGCCGAAGAACCCGCCCGCGCCTGCTCCCGAGCTGCGGCCCGCCCCGAAACCCCGGCGCGTCGTCCGCCGGATCGTCGTCCGCTGGATCATGGCCAACCCCGGACACCTCGCCGAGACCGACGCCGCCGAGCTCAAAGAGATCCGGGCCGCCTGCCCACACCTCGACGCCACCGCACGCCACGTTCGCGACTTCGCCGACATGACGCGCGATCTGCGGGGTGAGGAACTGCCCGCATGGATGGACCGCGTCCTCGCAGACGACCTACCCGCCCTGCATTCCCTGGTCAACGGCATGAAGAGGGACCTGGACGCGGTCACCGCCGGCCTGTCCACGCCCTGGAGCTCCGGCCAGGTCGAGGGACACGTGACCAGAGCCAAGCTCCTCAAGCGCATGGGCTTCGGCCGGGCCAACCTCGACCTCCTCCGCAGACGCATCCTTCACAGCCCGTGACCGCGCCGACGTCACAAGATCCCCGACAGAGCCGAATCGCATGACCGTCGACAAAGGACGAGGCCATGGGATGAACCTAGGGGACGGAGCCGTCCGAAGGCTTCCCGTTTCCATGCCTGTTCAAGGGGCCAGTTCGTTGCTGCAATCTGTCATTGGCGACCGACAACTCCCCTACCTCGTCATCTCCTTCGGCGCGTCTGCGGTAGCAGATGAGAGTGCAGGCGATGCTGGTGAACCGGCTGGCGTCTCGCCTGGACCGGCTCGGGAACCGTTGCCCCGGACCCTGCGTGACCTCTTGACGTGTTGTTGGCTGGTGATGGGGAGACCCGAATGAGAGCTCGGACGATGGTGAGCGTGGCGGTATCGGTCTGTGTGGCGCTGGTGGCGTGCGCGTGCGGTCCGGAGAAATCGAAGGAGGACACGGACGCGAAGCCTTCGCAGCCGTCCGCGTCTACACAGGCCGAAGAGCCGTCGGCCACGCCGTCCGCGTCCGCTCAGACCGAGAAGCCGTCGGCCGAGCCGACCAGCGACCAGCCCGCACCCAGGACGAAGGAGCGCGCGATCCAGCGGTACGAGCAGTACCTCCATGCCCTGGGCCGTGAGGACATCAACACGGTCTGTGAAGTGGCCGGGCCCGCCGCGAAGAAGGCACAGGACCAGGGGTTGGGCCCGTGCACGTCGACGTACTCCGTCGTGTTCCAGATGATCTCGACCGCGCAGAAGAAGGCCCTGCAAACCGCGACAGTCGACCCGCAGCGCATCGCCGTGCGCACGCCCGACAAGATCGAGATGCCGGTTGAAGCAGTCAGGGCTTCCGCAACCTTCTCCGAGAGCGACCTCGGCAGCTACACCCTGGAGTACCTCAAGAACGATTGGTACATCACCGACTGAACCCGACGCGCCGTACGCGGAGCCGCCCGCTGGACGGCTCCGCGCGCACGCCACCCGGTGGCCGGTCGACCGGCCACCGCGAGCCTGGTGGTCGCCGATTGTCGTTTCCCGGACAGTCTCCTACCGAGTGAGCCTTCCGCCGAGCCCGTGCACCACACGTGTTGCACCCGTTATGGCCGTCCTGACCGCTTGACTTGGCGACTGCATCGCAGAGGAAGAACGGCAGCGGAGGCAACTCAGGGCATTCGCCGGTCAGTGGCCCCCAAGGGTTCGCCGGGCCGTGACGGTGACTCCCGAACTCATCGACATTGATCAAGCAACGGGGCTAGCGGAAGATCGTCCCCATCCACGACCGCAAGCTGAGATCAGCTGGATGAACCGCCGGATGCAGGCCCACATGTCCGATGGTCGGGTAGGAGGGCCGGGCGCCCTGGACCTCCTACCCGCTTTCAGATGATCAGGCGGTGGGTGCCAGTGCGATCAGGATCGACTGGAGGTCGTAGTTACTGCCACTCGGGGCCTGCAAGTAGGCGCCGCCGTACCGCGTGACCGCCGTCGGCGACTTCAGCTTGCCGTCGTACAGCGACATGTCCGAACCGTTCGCGCTGGCCGGGTCATTGCCCTGCGACGGTGCACCGTCGGCCGATGTCGAGCCGGCCGAAGGCTTCGAGGACGAAGCCGGCGTGCCGGTCGGCACGTCCGCGCCGGTCGCTGCGTCCATCAGCACCGGCTGGGCCTCGGTCTGGGCGTAGACGATGCCGTGGAAGGCCGCGGTGACCGCCGGGATGACCCGGCTCGCCGACTTGTCGGTGTACTCCCAGGTCTTCTTGCCGGTGGTGTCGTCGAAGCCGATGATCTCCTTGCCGCCGGACTCGCCGGACGTGCAGACCACAGCCTTGGCCTGATCGCCCCAGCAGGTGAAGGCGCTCACCTGCTCGTCCACAACCTGTGACTTGGTCTGTACGACGGCGCCGCTGGCGATGTCGACCGAGTACAGGGCGTTGTTGTACTTGTCGTCGCCCGCGTACGAGTTGGAGGCGAGGTAGGCGCGCTTGGAGCCGCTGCCTGCCGCGTTCAGGTAGTCCTGCTTGGTCGGGGTCTGCTTGGTGATCTTGCCGGTCGTACCATCGGCGATCACGATCGTCCCATCGGCCGCACCCTCCTGGTTGCTGCCCTTTGCGCCGGCGACGACACCGTTCAGCACGCCCGCTGGGGTGACGAACGGGATGACGGTCGACTTCTGGGTCTTCGGGTCGGCATAGACCGTGAACACCTCGCCACCCTTTTTTGGCGGCCTCCTCGCCGGCGGCTCCGACACCGACGACGATCTGCCCGGTGGCGGCGTCGTATGCCTGGCTCACCACGTTGTCGCCGTCTTGGCCGGCGCCGAGGGCCGGGGTGAGGTCCGCGGTGACCTCGGCAACCTTCTTACCGTCGGTCGCATTGAGCCACTGGAACACCACCTGCCCCTTGGCCTTCTGGGTGCCTTGGCCCTTGTCGTTCTGAACATAAGCGATCGCTACGACGTCCTTGCCATCCAGCTGGACGCCCATCGGTGCGGTCACGTCCAGCGTCTCGGTAGTGGACGCCGTAGCGGACGGGGCGGTCCACGGCGTGACTTGCGCGGCGATGTCGCGGCCGGTGACACCGGTGAGTCCCGCGATCAGAGAGGTCTGGCCGACCATGCCGGCCTGGAGCGTGTACTCATTGTCCTTGGCCGTGCGCTCGACCCCGAACGCCGACATCGCGACGAATGCCTTGGGTGGGTCGAAGGAGGCGGCTGTCGGCGCCGACGGTGCGGTGGCGGTGGCGATGCCGACAACGGCCATCGGACCCGGTGGGTCAGAACTCGACCGCCCAAGCTGGGTCAGGATTCAGCCGCCGCCGACACAAGGCAAGATCGCGATCTACGGCTGGAGTATTAGCTGCGGCCCAGTGCTGGTCGCCGGCCCGGGACGGCACCGCAAAGTCAGGATGTGGGAGCAGCTGCGACTGCTTCGGTCGGCTGGGCGGCCAGTCGGCGTGTGGCGAGATCGGCGTAGAGGGCAGCGCCGTCACACAGTACGTCCTCGTTGAACTCGGCATACGGGGAGTGGTTGTTCGCGACCGTCGCGGGGTCCGCGCCGCTTGGGGCGGCGCCCAGCATGACCAGGGCGCCGGGTACCTCGCCCAGGATACGGGAGAAGTCCTCGGAGCCGGTGAGGGGATGGGCGAGCGGCTGGAAGCGGTGCTCGCCGAACGACTCGTTGACGGTGGACTCGACGAAGGCGGTCTCGAGCGCGTCGTTGACCGTCATGGGATAGCCCGGGTTGAAGTCGACCTCGGCGCGCAGGCCATGGGCGGCGGCGATCTGGGTTACGAGGGTGACCACCGCGTCCTTCATTCTTGCCTGTGCCTGTTTGGAGAAGGTGCGCACGGTGGCCTCGAAGCGCGCGGTTTCGGGGATCACGTTGCGGCGGGTGCCGGCGTGGAAGGAGCCGACGGTCAGGACGACTGGATCGAACGGATCGCAGGTCCGGGAGATCATCGTCTGCAGCGCGGTGACCATTTCGCATGCCGCCGGCACGGGGTCCTTGGCGCGGTGCGGGGCGGAGGCGTGGCCGCCTTCGCCGATGACGGTGACGTCCAGTGCATCACCGCCCGCCATCGTCGTTCCGCTGCGGGCCAGGAAGACGCCGGTGGGAAGTCCGGTGGTGAACACGTGCAGTGCGTAGGCGGCGACCGGCCGAGGTCCGGCCGCGTCCAGGATGCCTTCGGCCAGCATCGCACCGGCTCCGTCGTGCCCTTCCTCGCCGGGCTGGAACATCAGCACCACGTCTCCGGCGAGGTCTTGGCGGCGAGCGGAGAGCAGGTGGGAGGCGCCGATCAGCATCGTGGTGTGCAGATCGTGGCCGCAGGCGTGCATGGCGCCCGGCGTCGCGGAAGCGAAGTCCGCACCGGTGCGCTCGGTCACCGGCAGGGCATCCATGTCCGCCCGGAGCAGCACGGCCGGTCCCGGCTGTCCTCCGCGCAGCACCGCGGTGACCGAGGAAAGCCGGCTGCCCGTGGAGATTTCGAGCCCAAGCCCGCCCAGTGCTGCCAGCACCTTCTCCTGGGTGCGGGGAAGGTCCAGGCCGATCTCGGGTTCGGTGTGCAGGCTGCGACGCAGCCGGATCAGGTCATCGCGCAGCTCAGTCGCTTTTTCACGGGTCGCCATGACAGCGAGTGCACCTCTCTGGGGGCTGGGCGTGGTGCCGAGCGGCGGTTGTCCCCTTGGATCGACAGCCGGGCGACATCAGTGCCGAAATGTTCGGGATCGTTCACACGGTGAGAGCTGATGCAGGATGCGTTGGGCCTTGGTGAGGCTGAACTGCCGGGAGGGACGCGGTCGCTCAGCTTCGCAGCGGTTCCGCCAGCCGTCCCAGCAGTCCGGCGACCAGTGCCGTCTGTGCGGGCACGGTGTCGGGGTAGATGAACTCGCCCTGGGCATGGGCGCAGTCGCCGACCGCGCCCATGCCGCACAGCACCGGCAGTCCGAGGGCGGCGACGAAGTTGGCATCGCTGGCGCCGCCGACGGCAGTGTCGGTCAGATCGCGGCCCTGTTCGCGGGCGACCTCGCGGGCGAGGTCGAGGAGCGCGGCGGAGGCGGCGTTCAGGGTCATGGGTGGCCGGTTCCAGTCACGGACGATCTCGATGTCCACGCGGGCGTCGCTGACCTTGATGGCGTCGAACTCGGCGTCGACGCGATCCTGTTCGGCCTGACTGGTGACCCGGATATCGATGCTCGCGGTGGCGTGGCCCGCGACGACGTTGGTGCCGCTGCCGCCCTTGAAGAGACCGGTGTTGACCGTCGTGCCCTTCTCGGGAGCGGCGACGGCCGCGGCGGCAATCACGAACTCGGACAGCGCGATGATCGCGCTCGCCCCGTCCTGGGGCGCGAGCCCGGCGTGTGACTCGACTCCGGTGGCCGTGACCTTGAAGATCCCGGCGCCCTTGCGGGCGGTCTTGACGGAGCCGTGCGCGGTCGGCTCCAGCACCAGTGTCACGTCGGCCTTCTTCGCGACGTCCTCGATCACTGGGCGCGAGGACAGTGAGCCGATTTCCTCGTCGCCGTTGAAGAGGAAGGTGACGGTGGGCACGGGGGCGCCGCTCTCGCGAGCCAGCTTCAGAGCCCAGATGCCCTGGGCCAGGCCGGTCTTCATGTCGAAAATGCCGGGGCCACTGAGCCTTGGCCTCCCGTCGGTGGACGGTGCCGGGTGCTCCCATCCTGCGAGGGTTCCCGTCGGCCACACGGTGTCGTAGTGGCCGACGAGCGCGACGTGCCCAGGGCCGGAACCGGTGTAGGTCAGGGTGAGGATGTCGCCGCACTCGCCGCACTCGCCGCCGGGGTAGCGGTGTTCGTGGTCGGGCTGCCCGAGCCGGTGGACGGTCAACTCGCGCAGGAGGTCCAGGCCCGCCGCGAGGCCGGGCAGGTCGTAGCTGCTGGTCTCCTGGCGGACGAGTGCCAGGATGTCGGTGACGATCTCCTGCGAGACCTCCTGGGCGAGGGCGGCGAGGGCGTCAGCGGGGGATGCGGTCATGATCAGCTTTCTCGTACGAAGGTGGGGGTGTGCGTGATGGAGGGGCGGGTCAGCTGACGCCGAAGGGGATGCCGAGGAGGTACCAGGCCACGAAGAACGCGATCCACACGACCCAGACCACGGCAGCGATCGGGATGGTGAAGGAGGCCAGGGTGCCGATGCCGGCGGACTTCTTGTGCTGCTGGATGAAGGCCACTGCCAGCGCGAAGTTCGGGCTCATCGGGGTGACGCAGTTGGTGACTGAGTCGGCGACGCGGTAGAGGGCCTGGGTGGTCTCGGGCTCGATGTCGATGAGCATCAGCATGGGCACGAGGACCGGCGCGGCCAGCGCCCACAGGGCAGAGCCGCTGGTGAGGATGAGGTTCATGAACGTGATCAGCACGGCGATGCCGACCAGCACGACCCAGCCGTTGAGGTGCAGGTCGCGCAGGGTCTCCGCGCCCGAGATGGCCAGGACGCTGCCGATGTTCGTCCACTTGAAGTAGGCGAGGAACTGGGAGATCGCGAGGAACAGGACGAGGATCGGTGCGTAGGTGCGGGTGCCCTCGACCAGCGCGTCGATGATGTCGCGGGAGGCGCGGAAGGTCCCGGTCATGCGGCCGTAGACCCAGCCGAGCAGAACGAAGAACACGAACAGCACGAGCGACATGCCCGTGAACAGCGGCGATTCGACGATGGAACCGCCCTCGCCGCGCAGCGGTGAGGACGCCGGTGCGGTCGCCGCCACCAGGAAGGCAAGGAAGCCGAGCGCGACCAGTCCGGTCACGCGCAGTGCGCGCCGCTGCTGCGGGGTGATGTCGATCGACTTCCGCTCGGCGTCGTCGAGCTTCGCGGCCGGCTCGTCGGCCTCCAGGCCGGGGCGTCGTACGAGGAACTTGTCGACGACGATCGTGATGACGAGGGCCACGAGGACCGATGAGGCGAGTCCGAAGAAGTAGTTGGCGACCGGGGTGACGACGTAGCTCGGGTCGACGGTCTGGGCGGCGGCGGTCGAGATCGAGGACAGCAGTACGTCGGTCGTGGTCAGCGACGGGGAGGCGTCGTAGCCGGCCGAGATGGAGACGTAGGCGACGATGCAGCCGAGGACCGGACTGCGGCCCGCCGCTCGGTAGATCAGCCCCCCGAGCGGGATGAGGGTGACGTAGGCGGCGTCACCGGCGACGTGGGCGACCATCGCCGTCATCGACAGCGCGAAGGTCAGGTACTTGCCGGGCACCCGGGCGACCATGCGGTGCAGCAGGGCCGTGAACAGACCGCTCGCCTCGGCGACGGCAATGCCGAACCCCACGACGAGGATCGTGGCCAGCGGCGGGAACGTCGCGAAGTTCGTGTCGGCGTCCTCGATGATCATCTTGATCCCGGAGCCGCTGAGCAGGTTCTGCACCGTGACGCTCTTGTGTGTCCCGGGGTCCACGGCGCTGACACCGGCCGCCGCCAGCACCGCGCTGAGCACGGCGACGACGCCGGCGAGGATCCAGAACAGCCAGAACGGATGGGGGAGTTTGTTTCCGATCTTCTCGATCGCGGCCAGGCTCCGGAACGTGGCGCGCAGGACTCTGGAGCGGGACTCGGTCGGCTGGGGCTGGGCAGAGGTGGCAGTCATCGGTACACCTTCACGTCGGGGACGAGCGTCTCGGGCGTGCGGACGGTGCTCCTCACAGCCGGGCATGCCGGCAGGCGGGTATGAGGGCACGAGAAGAGAAGCGACGGCGTGGATGAGAGGGCATCGCACGGTAAAGGGGTAAAAGGGGCAAGGGTAAAGAAGGAGAGCAGCGGCGCTGCACGTGGGCCGTCAGTTGTGGCAGGCGCCGTTGCCCGTCATGCTCGTGATCATCTGAAGCCGCACACGGTCGAGGTGACGCTCCATCAGTTCTGCCGCGCGGTCGGCCTGGCCTTCGGCGATGGCCTCCGCGAGCTCCTCGTGGTCGGCCAGCGAGGCGTCGGAGTGCGACGCGGGTACGTCCTGCCGGCTGCGGACCACGATGATCTGCTGGTGCACCCGCCGCACCTGCTCGGTGATGCGCGGGCTGCGGGCTGCGTCGAGCAGCGCGCGATGGAAGTCGAGGTCGGGCTGGTGGACGAACTGCCGGCCCGCGGCGAGGACCTTCCTCGACCGCTCGCAGGCGCGGCGCAGCGCGGTGATGTCCTTGCGGTCGCGCCGTACGGCGGCCAGGCGGGCCGCGGCGGTCTCGAGCGCCGAGCGCAACTCGAAAAGCGCCTCCACCTCATCCGGCTCGGCCTCGAACACGACAGCACCCTTGTTGGGCCGGTGCACCAGGAGGCCCTCACTGACGAGCTGACGGATCGCCTCACGCAGGGGTCCCCTGCTGATGTCCAGCTCGCGGGCGAGCTCAGCCTCGTTGATGCGCGTGCCGGAGGCGATCCGGCCGCTGAGGAGACGTTCGCGAAGCGTCTCGACCATCTGGACGGCAAGGCCCCGCTGAAGGGTGTCAGGCATGTGTGCTTCCCGTCCGTTCAAGGCTCGCCGTACAGCGCCAAAGTGTTAACAGATGACAGTGCACAGGGACGGAGCGGCGTCTGTCAATACCCTCAGGCGGCATAGACTCGAACGCGCATGAAGTGATAACTGTTAACAGTTTGAGTCGCCCGGACGGCCCGGCCGAAGAAGTGGGGAGCGCGTTGTGCATGCGGTGGTGGCGGAGGTATGGCGTGGAGACTTCCTCGAGTCGGTGCACCACGGCACGGTCCACGCGGCCGGGCCGGACGGGCAGACCGTGCTGAGCATCGGCGAGCCGGACCGTCCCATGTATCCCCGGTCGGCCAGCAAGCCCCTCCAGGCACTCGGCATGCTCCGCGCCGGACTCGACCTGGACGGCGAGCTGCTGGCGCTGGCCTGTGCGAGCCACTCCGGCGAAGCTTTCCACCTCGACGGCGTGCGCAGGATCCTCAAGGACGCCGGGCTCTCCACCGGGGCACTGCGGTGCACGGCCGCGCTGCCCATAGGCGAGGCAGCACTGCGCGACTACCTCGCAGGCGGCGGCGTCCCCACCCCGCTGACGATGAACTGCTCCGGCAAGCACGCCGCGATGCTCGCCACCTGCGTCGCCAATGACTGGAACACGCGGACATACCTGGACCCGCACCACCCGCTGCAGCGCGCACTGCGCGAGACGATCGAGGACCTGGCCGGCGAAAAGGTCGCCGCGACCGGCGTCGACGGCTGCGGAGCCCCGCTGTTCGCCATCGGCTACCGGGGTCTGGCCCGGGCGTTCGCCATGCTGGCCACGGGCCATGAGGGCTCGCTGGAGCAGCGAGTTGCCCGGGCGATGAACACGTACGCCGAATACGTCGGGGGAACCGGCCGGGATGTCACGCGGCTCATGGGCGCAATCCCCGGATCGGTCGCCAAGGAGGGCGCGGAAGGCGTCTACGCGGTGGCCCTGCCCGACGGCTCGTCCGTCGCCCTGAAGATCGCCGACGGGTCCACCCGGGCCCTCTCCGTCGTCATGATCGCCGCACTGCGGCGGCTCGGCGTCACCACGGACGCCGACGACGTCCTCACCGAGCTGGCCATCACCCCGGTACTCGGGCACGGCAAGCCGGTCGGCGCGATACGCGCCGCACAGATCCTGCTGGAGTAGTCATCGACCACGCCCCTCGCCTGCCCCTCTGCCCCGACCGGGGGGCGTCCAGCCGACGAGGGAGTCGGTGCAACCGCCGTCGGCCCAGACGATGGTGATGTCGCGATGCAGGCGGCGCAGCCGTCTCAGCAGGCCCGCCGCGGCGTCCCGGTCACCGATGTTCGCGGCGGTGACCGGGACGACCAGGAGCAGGCCGAGCGTGTCGGTCAAGATGTGCCGCTTGCGGCCCGGAACCTTCTTCCCGCAACAGGGCCTCCGGGAACGCTCGGAATGGGGTCGCACCCCCGCGCTACCAGGAGGCCCTAATCCGTTGCTAAGGGCGTTCCGAGGGAGCGGTTGGTTCTCGGGATGTTCAGGTGCCGGACCGCGACACCTCGTGGCTGCCGG
>NZ_JNWJ01000104.1:0-13965 GCF_000716805.1 Streptomyces yerevanensis
TACTACCTGGCCGACGGCCGGATCGTCGGCGAACGGGGCCAGCCCGACCTCCTCGGGGTGATGCAGCAGATCGGTGCCCTGCCGGCGCCGTGAACCTCGTAGCGCCGCATGAGCCTTCTGCCGCGCGGGATTGCCGCTGCCGGGAGGGGCCCGTACGGCGCGGTGGCAGAGGGCGAAGGCCCGCACCGGAGCGCGGGCGACCGGCGCGGGTTCACCGCAAGAGGCCGGTCTTCTTCTTGATCCGGCGTCCTCGCGCAGACAGCGCCCGTTACGGCGAGAGCTTTACACCTTGTCACCGCTGACGTGACCAGGCCGGGTACAGAACTGCTCGCTCTACGGCGAATACTGCAACCCTCGAATACCGACACTCCACCAGTGTCTCTATCCGGGCGACGACCCCTCGGTGCTCATCCCCCGCATCCCACGCGCAGTCCACACGCACGGCATTTTCTTACGGCACCCGCACCCTTGTGCATAAGCGGTCAGTGACCGGTTTCGAGAAGGGCAGTACATCGAGGCTGGGTTGGTGTACCGAGTCGCCCCATCAGCGACATGGCAGATCCACTGAGGCTGCGGCGAATGTGCCTGCCATCCGGTCGGGCCGTGGTGTGCTCGACGGGGTGGTCACCGGACGGGCAACCTGATGCGTCGCAGCCATGCCTCAACTTCGGTGTCGGCGTCTTTGACCTCTTCGCCGCGTACCGCGAAGCCCTCGGCGATGGTTGCGCCGGGGCAGGAGGCGGCGTGGTCGCGTTCGGTGGTGTCCAGGCCGCTCATGGCGTAGGTGGTGACCGGGTGGACGGTCTTGCCACGGAAGTCGAGGGCTTCGGTGAACGTCGTCATGATCATGGGTGCTCGGACGTTCCAGATGGGGCTGGCCAGGAGGATGACGTCGTAGCCGTCGAGGGAGGGCAGGCGGCCTTCGATGGCCGGGCGGGCGTCAGTGTCCTGCTCGCGGACGTTGCGCTGGACGATCGCGTCGTAGTCGCTCGAGTAGGGGTCGGCGGCCTGGATGCGATAGGTGTCGCAGGTGATGCGGCTGCCGATCTTGTCGGCCAGCACCTCGGTGTTGCCGACCTTCAGGTCGATACGGCCGCCGTAGTAGTAGTAGTAGTAGTAGTTCTCGCCCGGGCGGGAGAAGTAGGCCAGCAGGACTCGTTTCACGTTGCTTCCGGTCGTCGCGGCGGACTGGGAGGAGGTGGGGATGCCGGACCGCGGTGAGGACGGTGAGCAGCCCGCCAGGTAGGTCGCGCTCAAAGCGGCGGTTGCTGTCAGCAGTGCGCTGCGCAGAACGGTGCGCCGACTCGGCAGGGCGGCATGATGCTGTGGCGTGATCACGATGGACGGCTCCCGGTGAACCGTTGGCGGAGTGGGGGCCGGGCGAGTGCCCCGGGCATTCGCTTCAGGGCACCCGCGGCCAGCGAGGGGCGTCGCTCAGCTGTCCAGACGGCGCTTGGCAAGCCAGGTGACCATCTCGGGATCGTGGTGGTCGAAGAACAAGGAGCTGCCGGTGTCGAGGGTGGCGATCTGGGCCATCTGCTCGTCGATGAGCTGGAAGTCGAAGACGTTGATGTTCTCGGCCATGCGCTCGGCGCGTACCGACTTGGGGATGGCGATGACGCCGCGCTGTGTCAGCCAGCGCAGCACGACCTGGGCGACGGACTTGCCGTACTCCTTGCCGATCTCGGCGAGCAGCGGGTTGGTGAACAGGTCGTTCTTGCCCTCGGCGAAGCCGCCCCAGGACTGGATCTGTACCCCGTGCTCGCGCATGAGGTCCTGGTAGTCGGCGCGCTGGAAGAACGGGTGGGTCTCGATCTGGTTGACCTGCGGGGTGATCTCGTTGTTGACGATCAGGTCGATCAGCCGGTCGGGGTAGAAGTTGGCGACACCGATCGCCTTGGCCGCGCCCTCGCGGTTGAGCGCCTCCATGGCGCGCCACTGGCCGTAGACGTCGCCGAAGGGCTGGTGCATCAGGTACAGGTCGAGGTGGTCCAGGCCCAGCTTGTTCAGGGACGTCTCGAACGCGCGGCGGGTGTTGCTCTCGGCGGGGGCGTCCTGCACCCACAGCTTGGTGGTGACGAACAGCTCCTCGCGCGGGATGCCGCTGGACTTGATGGCGCGGCCGACGGCTTCCTCGTTGCCGTAGGCGGCGGCGGTGTCCAGCAGGCGGTAGCCGACGGCCAGTGCCTCGGAGACGGCGCGCTCGGTGTCCTCGGCGAGGATCTGGTAGACGCCGAAGCCGAGGAGCGGCATCTCGACGCCGTTGTTGAGGGTGACGGTCTGCATGAGCGGGATGTCCATCGCTGTACGGGTGGGGGGAGGTCAGGGGCGGATGAGGGCCTTGAGGACCTGGCGGTCGGCCATGGCCCGGTAGGCGTCCGGAGTCCGGTCGAGGGGGAAGGTCTCGTCGAAGACGCGGCCGGGGGCGATGGTGCCGTCCAGGACGTCGGCCAGCAGTTCCGGGATGTAGGCGCGGGCGGGGCTGGCGCCGCCGGTCAGGGTGATGTTGCGCATGAACTCGGCCGGGCCGATCGGGCCCTGCTCGTACTGGGGAACGCCCAGGCGGCTGATGGTGCCGCCGTCCAGGACCGCGCCGAGCGCGGTGTCCAGGGCCTGGCGGGTGCCGACGGCCTCGATGACCTTGTCCACGCCGCCGGTCAGCTCGCGGATGCGGGCGATGCCCTCCTCGCCGCGCTCGGCGACCACGTCGGTGGCGCCGAACTCCCGGCCCAAGCTGGTGCGGGCTTCGTGACGGCCGGCGAGCACGATCCGCTCGGCACCCAGCCGCTTCGCGGCGATCACCGCGCACAGGCCGACCGCGCCGTCCCCGACGACCAGCACCGCGTCGCCGCGGCCGATCCCTGCGGTGACGGCGCCGTGGTGGCCGGTGGTCATCACGTCCGACAGGGCCAGCAGCGACGGGAGCAGCGTGGAGTCGGCGCCCACCGGCAGCTTCACCAGGGTGCCGTCCGCATGCGGGACGCGGACGGCTTCGCCCTGGCCGCCGTCGACGCCGTCGACGCCGTACCGGCCGCCGTTGCGGCACGAGATGTGCAGGCCCTTGGCGCAGTAGTCGCAGGTGTTGTCGCTGTAGGTGAACGGGGCGACGACCAGGTCCCCCGTCTTCAGATCGGTCACGTCCGCGCCGGTCTCCTCGACGACGCCGAGGAACTCGTGGCCCATGGGGCGGCCGGTGTCGGTGGCGGGCATCGACTGGTAGGGCCACAGGTCACTGCCGCACACGCACGCGGCCAGCGCGCGCACCACCGCGTCAGCCGGCTGGACTATCTTCGGGTCGGGCCGGTCCTCGACGCGGACGTCTCCGGCTCCGTACATCACTGCTGCACGCATGAAAGGTGTTACTCCAAACGAGTGGCGGGGGGGCGCCACGCGAAGCGCGGCGTGCCGGGGCGGGGTCAGCGTTCGAGCATCTGCGCCTGGGCCTCGGTGTGGGTGTCGCCGGCGGCGGGCGGCAGGCTGGAGAGCTTGTCGAGCTGCTCGGCGGTCAGCGTGACGGCATCGGCGGCGGCGTTCTCCTCGACCCGGCTGACGCGCTTGGTGCCGGGGATGGGGGCGATGTCGTCGCCCTGGGCGAGCAGCCAGGCCAGTGCCACCTGACCGGGCGTGACACCGGCCTCGTCGGCCAGGGCCTTGACCTCGTCGGCGAGCGCCAGGTTGTGCTGGAAGTTCTCGCCGGTGAAGCGCGGGTTGTCGCGGCGGAAGTCGTTCTCGTCGAACTGGTCGGTGGAGCGGACGGTGCCGGTCAGGAAGCCGCGGCCCAGCGGGGAGAACGGCACGAGACCGATGTTCAGCTCCCGCAGGACGGGCAGGACACGGTCCTCGATGCCGCGGGTGAACAGGGAGTACTCGGACTGCACCGCGGTGACCGGCTGGACTGCGTGGGCGCGGCGGATCGTGTCCGGGCCGGCCTCCGAAAGCCCGAAGGCACGCACCTTGCCCTCGTCGATCAGCTCCTTCACGGCGTCGGCGGTCTCCTCGATCGGCGTGTTCGGGTCCACCCGGTGCTGGTAGTACAGGTCGATGTGGTCCGTGCCCAGGCGCTTGAGAGAGCCCTCGACCGCGGTGCGGATGTTGGCCGGGCTGGAGTCCAGGTTCCACGCGCCGTCGCCGCCGTGCGAGACAAGGCCGAACTTGGTGGCCAGCACCACCTTGTCCCGCCGGCCCTTCAGCGCACGCCCGAGCAGCTCCTCGTTGATGTAGGGGCCGTAGATCTCGGCGGTGTCGATGAGCGTGACGCCCAGCTCCAGCGCCCGGTGCACGGTCCTGATCGACTCCGCGTCATCGGTGCCCGAGCCGGTATAGCCGTGGGACATGCCCATGGCGCCCAGCCCGATCCGGGAAACCTCCAGGTCACGCAGCTTGATGTACCGCATCTCGCCCTCTTCCGATCATGGGTGTCGCCTGGTCTCTCACTCTTGCCCGGCAGGTCGTGCCCGTCGAAGTCCGGGCGGCGCGAGAGGCCGGCGTCTTCCTCATTCACCTTCGCCCGGATTGCTCGGGTGTGGCAGGGCGGGCTCTTCGGGGGTAACGACAGGGCCCCCCTCCCGCCCGCGGGGTGGGTGCCCGGCGGGTGAGACTGGAGTCATGGCATCCGAGAGCGCGCACAGCGAGGGCGCCGAGCTGGGCCGCTACCTGCGCGCCCGCCGCACCCAGACCAGCCCCGAACACGTCGGCCTCACCATCGGCGCCGGCATCCGCCGAACCCCGGGGCTCCGCCGTGAGGAGCTGGCCACCCTCGCCGGCATCAGCATCGACTACTACGTGCGCCTGGAACGCGGCAAGGAGACCCGCCCCAGCCCCGCCGTCCTCGACTCCCTCGCCCGCGCCCTGCACATGGATGACCAGGAGCATCAGCACCTGCGTGAGCTCGCCGCCCGCGCCGCCCGCTACGCGCCCGAGCCGCCCCCGGCCCCGAGCCGCACCGTGCGCCCCCACCTGAAGCTGCTGCTCGAGTCGCTGCGGCCGAACCCGGCCTACGTCATCAGCCGCAGCATGGATGTACTGGCCTGGAACCCCGGCGGCCTCGCCCTGTACGCGGGCCTGGACGACTGGCCGGCCAAGCACCGCAACCTCGCCCGCTACATCTTCCTCCACCCCGCAGCCCGCGACCTCTTCACCGACTGGGACCGGCAGATCACCGCCTGCGTCGCCCGGCTGCGCGCCGTCGCCGGCACCGCACCCGACGCCCCCGACCTCACCAACCTCGTCGGCGAGCTCCTCCTCAAAAGCCCCGACTTCGCACGGCTGTGGGAACGCTACGAAGTGACCGGACGCAAACCTGCTCACAAGACGTTCCGCCATCCCCAGGTCGGAACGCTCACGCTCACGTCGCAGTCCCTGCACGTGGAAGGCACCCCCGGCCAGCGCATCGGCGTCTATACCGCCGAGCCCGGTAGCCCCGACCACGATGCGCTGCTTCTGCTCGACATGACAGCGCCGCCTGCCGCCAGCCCCACGCAGCGGGACGCAGCGCGTCGACAGAGCTGAGCGCCCCGCCCGTACTGCGGCAGGAGCGAGTAGTCGACCACTGACCAGTTAGGGTCCGCGGGTGTTGAGCAGACCCAGGTGGACGGTGCACTTCGTGAGCCGCGACTTACCCGTGCCCACGACTACGCGTTCCTTCCTGGACGTAGTGCCCGGTGACCTGGTGGCGTGGCTGGACGAGGAAGGGCTGCCGGACGGCCTGCCGTTCCTGCTCTCGCCGCGGTTCGAGTACGACGTCGCGCTCAACGCGTACTTCCTTCAGGCGAATCTGACGGCACCGTGGAACAACAACGCCAACCGGGCCAGAGCCCTGGCCCGGTTCTTCACGTTCCTGCATACCGCGCGCGGTGGGAAATCGTGGAGGGCTGCCACTGAGGCGGATCACCTGGCGTTCCATCAGTGGCGCCGCCGAGATGAGACTGGACCTTGCGTCGAGGGCAGCACCTGGAATCACGAAGTCTCGCTGGTCAACCAGTTCTACGCGTGGGCAGTGCGGCAGGGACACGTCGCGGCGGTCCCAATCCCACATCGCGCCGCCCGCCCCGCGCCGATGGGGTCGGTCATCCGGCCCACCGGCCCCTCCACGGTTCCGGCGACCTACGCGCATGACGAGAACGGGGAGCGCATCGAGTGGATGCCGCCGGCGACCTACCGGCTCTGGCGGGATGTGGGGCTTCGCGGCTACGGCCCGGACGGACTGCCCTCGGACCGGTTCCGCGGCCGGTGGGCGGCCCGCAACGCGACGTTCAGCGACCTCATGGCCGCACGGGGCTGCGGCTGACTGAGCAGGCCAGCGTCACCGTCTTCGAAATCCCCACCAGCACTGCCCTGGGCGGATACCAGCGGTTCTGGCTGCCCCTGGTCATCGCCGACCCGTCCCGCCCGCACGTGGTGCACCGGCTCAGCGCCGGCGGTGTCCACCGGATGCGGCTGCAAGATCTCCGGCCGGTCGAGCGGCGGCGGCTTCTATCGAAGAGCTCTTCCTCTACGAATTTCCGGCTCGCAGAAGCGATCTTTTGGGTGTCGCCTCACCGCTTCGCTGCGGAGTTCCCAGTGGCGGCAAGGAGAGCTTGCGCCTGATCGCGGGCATGGCTGATGGGGTCCGCGAAGATGTTCAGGCCGTGGGCGACGAGCGCTCCTTCGTGAAGCAGCATGAGTGTCTGGCCCAGATGACCGGCCCTGTCCGGGGTGATGTCCCCGGCGAGGTCGGTGAACAGGGTGAGCATCCACTGCTTTTGCCCGGTGATGAGCGGGTAGGCCGGGTGGGACGGATCGCTGATCTCGGCGTGAGCGTTGACCATGCTGCACCCCTTGGAACTGTTCTTTGCCGACCACGCGCGTGAGGCATCGAAGACGGCCAGGACGCGCGCCGCCGACGTCGGCTGAGCGGTGTCGAGGCACTGGGCGAGGAAGGCCCGCCAGCGTTCATCACGATCCGCGAGGTACTCCACGACGATCTGCTCCTTGGAACCGAACCGGTCGTAGAGGGTCTTCTTCGTCACCCCGGCTTCGGCGGCGATCAGGTCCACCCCGACGGCATGGATGCCGCGCTCGTAGAACAGTCTCGCGGCGGCCTCCAGGACGCGCCGTGCGGCAGGCGTCATCGTGATCCGTCGCGGCCTCTCGGTAGTGCCCATACCTCAACAGTATACCGATCTGTATAGTGAGCCGATGGGTATACCGATCTGTTTAGTGGAGGGTGAGGCGTGAACTTCCTGCTCTCGATCGCCTTCGTGATCTGCTGGAGTTCCGGGTTCATTGGAGCCAAGCTCGGTGCGGGCAGTGCATCTGCGGTCACGATCCTGATGTGGCGGTTCCTGCCGCTGGCCGTCATCCTGATCGTCATTGCCACCGTCTCCAGAACGTCGTGGCGGGACCTCGCAGTGCGGGATGTGGCCCGGCAGGCCATGATCGGGGTGCTGTCGCAGAGTGGCTATCTGCTCACCGTCTACTACGCGATCCAACTCGGGGTCTCCAGCGGCACCACAGCTCTGATCGACGGCGTCCAGCCCCTCGTCGCCGGAGCACTTGCCGGACCGTTGTTGCGTCAATACGTCTCGCGCAAGCAGTGGCTCGGCCTGTGCCTGGGGGTGAGTGGCGTCGCCATCGTCACCATGGCTGATGCCGCGGCCGACACCGGTGCGGCCTGGTGGGCCTATCTCATCCCCTTCCTCGGCATGTTCTCGCTGGTAGCGGCCACGTTCCTCGAAAGCCGCTCCCGCGTACGAGTCGCGCCCGCAGTGTCGCTGACCGTCCACTGCGCCACCAGTGCCGTCATCTTCACGGCACTTGCCGTGAGCGCCGGAGTCGCGGAGCCGCCCGCTGAGCTCTCGTTCTGGGCCGCGATCACCTGGCTCGTAGCCTTGTCGACCTTCGGCGGATACGGGCTGTACTGGCTCATCCTGAGGCGCTCTGGAGTTACCAAGGTCAACACGCTCATGTTCCTCATGGCCCCGGTCACGGCAGTCTGGGGAGCCCTCATGTTCGGCGAACCGTTCGGTCCGCACACCGCTTTCGGCCTGGCCGTCGGCCTCGCAGCAGTCGTCATTGTCCATCGCGGTGACACCTCATCCACCAGGGTGCACGTGCGGGACACGGGCGAGGCCGCGAGGCCAGCCAAGTACGGCGCTTGATACCTCTGCCTCGTTGGAATCGAAGTCCACCAGGTTCCCCGGGGACCACGGGCCCGTGTCAGGCCGCGGTCTCTTGGTGGGTTTGTTGGGTCCTGGCGGTGGCCAGGTCTGCCGCTCGCCGGACCGAATCGGCGGAGGCGGCCAGCAGCGGCAGCCGGACGGCCGGGCTGGGGATACGGCCCTGGGCGTGCAACACCCCCTTGATCACGGTCGGGTTCGGCTCGGCGAAGAGCGCGGCGGACAGCCGGGCCAGCTCGGTTCCCAGCCTGCGGGCCGGTCCGGCAGCGTCACGCTGCCACAGCGAGATCAGCTCGGCGTAGTCAGCGGTGCGGACATTGGCCGACGCCAGGATGCCGCCGCGGGCGCCCGCCGCGAGCAGTGGCGAGATGACGGCGTCATCGCCGCCGAGCACCGCGAAGCCCGGGGTCGACGAGCCGAGCAGTTCCATCGCGGCTGCGTCGATCGCACCGGTCGCGTACTTGACCCCGACGACCTCCGGTAGGTGCCTGAGGGCCTTCAGCGTGCTGGTGCTGAGGGGCTGACCGGTGCGGTACGGGATGTCGTAGACGACCAGCGGCAGACCCCCGTGCTCAGCGAGTGCCGTGAAGTGCGCCAGCGTTCCCGCCTCACCGGGCCGGGTGTAGGGCGGCGCGGGAACCAGCGCCGCGGCGACGTCACCGCTTTGAGCGAGCTCCCACAGTGTCGTGATGGCGTCGGCGGTGTTGTTGGTGCCGACGCCGACGATCAGCGGAGCTTCGTGTGCCCGGCAGGCGGCCGAGCAGATGCGGACCACGGCCCGCTTCTCCTCGGTGGTCAGCGTGGCCGCCTCCGCGGTGGTGCCCAGGGCAACGAGTCCCCGAGCGCCGCCGGCCGACAGCGCCTCGTCGGCGAGGCAGGCGAGCACGTCCGGGGCGAGGCGCAGGTCGTCGGTGAACGGAGTCACCAAGGGGACAAACAGGCCGGTGAGATTCGCTTCGGGCTTCATGCGCCCAGCCTGACCGACACAAACCCCGTAGATCCAGTTCATATTTCTTCGATTATACGTAAGCTGACCTTATGCTCGATGTTCGACGTCTCCACCTGCTGCGTGAACTGGACCGACGCGGCACCATCGCGGCCGTCGCCGAGGCGCTGGCCTTCACCGCCTCGGCCGTCTCCCAGCAGCTGAGCGTGCTTGAGCGCGAGGCGGGCGTGCCCCTGCTGGAACGAAGCGGCAGACGGGTGGTGCTCACCCCTGCGGGCCGCACCCTCGTCACCCACGCCGATGCCGTCCTCGAACGCCTCGAACTGGCGGCCTCCGAGCTGGCCGGGGCACGCGAGGGCATCGGCGGGCCGCTGCGGATCGGGACGTTTCCCTCTGGCGGCCCCGCGATCGTGCCCGCCACGCTGGCCGAACTGGCCCAGCGGCATCCCGCGCTGGAACCGATGGTGCAGGAGATCGACTCGGCGCGGGTCTCCGACGGCCTGCGCGCCGGCGAACTCGACGTGGCCCTCGTCCACGACTACGACTTCGTGCCCGCGTCACCGGACACCACAGTCGACCAGGTGCCTCTGTTGGAGGAGCCGATGTACCTGGCCACCGGCGGCGCCACCGACAGCGCTCCTGCTACCGGCCGCGTCGCCCGCGGCGACACGCTGGCGGAGCTGCTCGGACCGTGGGCCATGTCCCCATGGATCACGGCCCGGGACGGCACCACCGGTCACGCGATGGCCGTACGCGCCTGTCAGGCGGCCGGATTCCAGCCGCGCATCCGCCATCAGGTCAACGACTTCCGTACGGTCTTGGCACTGGCCGCCATCGGGCAAGGCGCCGGATTCGTACCGGAGATGGCCACCGCACACGCCCCCGAGGACGTGGTCCTGACCCGGCTGCCCCTCTTCCGCCGTTCGAAGGTCGCCTTCCGCGCGGGCGGCGGCACCCACCCGGCAATCGCAGCATTCGTGGCGGCGGCGCGAACAGCGGTGGGCGCCACGGGCCGTGCCTCCTTACTGATCGCTTCAGTGATGTGACAACTACGCCACCCACAACACCCCCGAGATCAAGACCTGGCTCGGCAAGCACCCCCGCTTCCATGTCCACTTCACTCCGACCGGCTCCTCCTGGATCAACCAGGTCGAGCGGTGGTTCGGCCTGCTGACCGACAAGCTCATCCGCCGCGGCGTCCACACCTCGGTGAAGGCGCTGGAGGATGACATCAGGGCCTGGATCGACTCGTGGAACGAGAACCCCAGGCCCTTCGCCTGGACCAAGACCGCCGATGAGATCCTCAAATCCCTCGCCAGCTACCTCACCAAAGTCACTCCGCCAGCCACCGATAATCGGCGAGAGACTTAAGCCTGTGATTTCAGGCGCATCACACTAGAGGACCGAGCGGACCGCGCCCGGCACGTCGATCAAGTGATGATGGGTCCCGCGCTCCAGCCGCTGGCATCCCGCCAGTAGTGCTGGTACTGCCCGTCGGTGCGTTCCGCGATCAGTTCCAGGTTCGTGCCGTAGGTGCTCTGCAGCAGGCCGATGACGCGACGTACGCCGACGCCGAAGACCGCCGAGCGGTTCCAGGGACCGGGCGAGGTGTTGTAGCGCCACCAGTGCTCGATCTGCCCGTCGGCTGTGGGGACACACAGTTCGAAGTTGCCGATGCCGGCGTCGTTCCCCGCTCCGTATGTGCCCTCGATGAGGCAGGGCGCCCCGGTCGCGTTCTGGCCGAAGGTGCCGATCAGGGTCCACCCGATGGTGGCCGAGGCACGGCGGAAATGGAGTAGCTGTCCGCCAATTGCCGTGCACACGTAGTGCAGTTCGCCCTGTTCGTTCTCCGGCGAGCCGGTCGTGCCGAGTTTGCTCTGTACGAGGGAGGGCCCCCAAAGGCGATGCCCGACCCGAAGACCTGCCGCTCGTACCACTGACCGGGGGTGTGGGTCCACGGCGCGCTGTTGTGCTTGGTGAGGTGGTGGGCCTGCCCGTCCTGGGTGACCACGACCACCTCGAAGTCGCCGGGCGCTCCGCGGTTGCTCTGTACGAAGCCGGGGATGCCCACGGGGTCCGTGGGACCGAAGAGCGTGGCGTCGTGTCGTGTGAGGGCTCAGGACATAGTTGACGTGATGTTCTCGGGACACCCTTGACAGTTTCTGATGGATTTTCAGATGCTTCGCGTGTGATTCAGGAGGCGGAGAGCCAGCAGCAGGGCGACTGGTTAGTCGAGCAGAGGTACCGGGCGGTGCTGGAAGTGCTCGACGGTTCGCCGATCACGGAGGTCGCCCAGCGGTACGGGGTCTCCCGGC
Source organism: Streptomyces yerevanensis (assembly GCF_000716805.1). Lineage (NCBI taxonomy): Bacteria > Bacillati > Actinomycetota > Actinomycetes > Kitasatosporales > Streptomycetaceae > Streptomyces > Streptomyces yerevanensis. The sequence goes on from NZ_JNWJ01000104.1 coordinate 11,418, forward strand.
AGTCGGTCTACACGTGGAAAGCGAAGTACGCCGCGGGTGGCTTCGAAGGCTTGCGGGAGGCATCACGTCGACCTCGGACGAGTCCGACCAGGCTGTCGGCCGACGTGGAGGCCCTGGTCTGCGAGATGCGGCGGTCCCATCCGCGCTGGGGAGCCCGACGGATCGCCTACGAGATCACGCGGACCCGAACTGAGTCCGCTCCGTCGCGGGCCACTGTCCACCGGATCCTGACCCGCAACGGCCTCGTTCGACCGCAGGAACAGCAGCACCGGCGCAAGTACAAGCGGTGGCAGCGCGAGACGCCGATGCACCTGTGGCAGCTCGACCTCGTCGGCGGGATCTACCTCGCCGATGGGCGCGAGTGCAAGATGCTCACAGGGATCGACGACCACTCACGCTTCATCGTGGTCGCCGAGGTGCTCGCGGTGCCCTCCGGGAGGACGGTGGCCGACGCGTTCGTGCGGGCCATGCGGATCCACGGGGTGCCGGCCGAGGTGCTCACGGACAACGGCAAGCAGTTCACCGGCCGTTACACCCGGCCCCGGCCCGCGGAGGTGCTGTTCGAGCGGGTCTGCCGGGAGAACGGAATCGGCGCCAAGCTGACCAAGCCGTACTCACCGACCACCACCGGCAAGATCGAACGCTGGCACCGGACCCTGCGCAGAGAACTGCTCGACGACTGCGGGCCGTTTGCATCCTCGCGGCAGCCCAGGCCGCCATCACCGAGTGGGTCCACACCTACAACCACCTCCGTCCGCACCAGGCCCTCGACATGGCCACACCGGCCAGCCTGTTCCGCCCCAACCCGCAGCCCGAACCGGTCAAGGTCGTGCCCGCCCAGCGGTCCGAGGCCGTGCCCGTCCCCGCCGAGTCGGCCCCGCCTGCACTGGTGTTGGCGCCGTCGGTCGGCGCGGTCGAGTTCGACACCGTGCTCCCGGCCAGCGGCCAGGTCAGCATCATCCCCTCCGTCCAGCGCATCCGCCTCGGCGCCGGGCAGGCGGGCCTGCGAGCCCGTATCTGGGTCGATGAGAACACCGTCCACGTCCTCGTGAACGGCGAGGTGGTGAAGACCGTGCCGTCCAACCTCGACGCCGAGCACCTGCACCAGCTCAAGCTCCGCGGCGCCCGGCCGGCAGGACCACCACCCGCTCTTCCGGCCGTCGACCGCGTGGGCGACCTTCCCTCGCACCAGGCGCTCGAAGTCGAACGCACCGTGGATCCGAACGGCTGGATCAACCTGGCCGGGCAGCGGGTGAAGATAGGCTCTGAACTCGCCAACCGGCGGATCATCGTGCGACTCGACGGGCACCTCCTCCACGCGGTGCACGACGGTCTGCTAGCCAAAACCCTGCCGTCGCCGTTCACGGCCGGAGAGCGCCCACGGCTTGTCGGTGCCCGTGTCGCTGCGACGCAGCTTCCGCCGGCCCCGGCCGCGGTCAGCGTTGAACGCAAGGTCCCGACCGACGGCGTCGTGATGGTGGCCCGCCAGCGCCTGCGCGTCGGACGCACCTATGCGGGCCGGATCGTCACTATCTACGTCGAGGACACCCACTTCCGCGTCACCTACGAAGGCGCCGAGATCTCGCTGCACGCCCGCAAGGACCAGCACCCGGTGACTCGCTGGAAGGCCAAGATCCACGCTCCGAAACTCTGAGCACGCCGAGACTGCGTGTTCTACGTTGATCGACATGAGCGCGTTGGGACGAGGCTACCGCTATGTCGGGCCTCACCATGTGATCGCTGCCGTCAAGGCAGCGGACGGTGGTGCCACGATCCGCACAGCCGCCGACTTCGCGGACTGGGTGGCAGCCCGGACCGCCGAGGAACTGGACGAGCCCTTCACCTTCGTCGTCGGCACGGACGGTGCTCTGCGGCTAGCCCCACGCCGCAGTGAACACGTCGCCTGCGCGAGCGGCGATCGGGTGCTGGGCGCTGGCGAAATCAGCTTCTACCCCGAGGCCGGACGCTGGGCGGTGAACGAGATCAGCAACCAGTCGACCGGCTACTGCCCGGACGTTGCCTCATGGCCGGCTGTCGCACAGGCACTGGATCAAGCCGACCTCGACCACCCGGACTGCTTCACACACGCAGTGGTCTTCCGTCGGTGTCCCACCTGCCAGGAGCACAACATCGTGCGAGAAGGCCACTTCGTCTGCGTCTTCTGCGACGCAGACCTACCCCGGCGATGGAACGTCGATCCGATCGTGGACGACCCAGACGGGCCCTGATCTCGTCCACCACAGCGCTGCCACCAGCTCGGCCGACCGGCTTCGGACCTCGGCTGCCCGGCCATGTCCAGTAAGTCTTGAGCCTGTCAAGGATCTGATGAGTCAGAAGAGTCAACTAAGTCCTGAGACCTCACACCACAGCGTGACGGCGAAGTCCGCTGCCTGGCCCGCACGGACGAGCCGTGAACAGCATCCGGACCCACGACCGACGCACGATCGCCGCTAGGGCGTTTCTGATGGCTCTTGGACGATGTCTCGGAGCCAGATGACGACGGCCGTGACGGTCAGGGTGCCGTTGAAGATGTAGTCGCGTTTGTCGT
>NZ_JNWJ01000105.1:0-13337 GCF_000716805.1 Streptomyces yerevanensis
AGAGGTCTCGTGGGCTCGGAGATGTGTATAAGAGACAGCTCGACAAGACCTCCCCTATGTCGTGCAGGGCCACGATCAGCTCGTCAACCCCGTCCAAGGGCGCGTCCTTGCCCGCGTACAGGAGGATCCCCCGGTACTCCTCGGGCGAGATGGTCCGGCCCGGCAGTTCGATCTGGTCCGCTTCCGCGAGGAACAGCGCGGGGACCGAGGTGTCCAGGGCCAGGGCGATGGCGGTCAGCTCGGCTGCCGTGAAGGCTCGGCGGCCCCGTTCGGCCTGGTGGACGGCCTGGCGACTCCAGGGGCGGTCGAGGTACTGGCCCATCGCCTCGCCCAGTTCCGTCAGCGACAGCCGTCGCGCCTCTCTGAAGCGCGCGATCTGCTTTCCGATGGCCTCTTCGACCCGCACCCTTGCTCCTCGCGTCATCCCCCACAATCCGCTACGTCACTCTCCATGATGACAGCGAAAGTCCACCGTTGACAAGCTTCATCGACCGCCCTACCGTAGTTCCACACAACTCGCTGTCATTCCATGGAGTGACAGCGCAACGGCGGCACAGTGCCGACTGAAGACGACCCAACGCCGACACAGGAGACCGACGTGCGCGACTTACACCTGAACTCCATCCCCGCCGGCAGCAACTGCGCCGTCCTTCAGGTCGCCGGCGAGATCGACGTCTATACGGCTCCGACGCTGCGCGAAGGCATCATCGACCTCCTCGACAAGGACGTCGTCCACGTCATCACGGACATGCGGAACGTGGATTTCCTGGACTCGACCGGCCTGGGCGCCCTCGTCGGCAGCCTCAAGCGACTGCGCACCCGCGAGGGCTCACTCAGGCTCGTGATCGACAGCGACCGTATCCACCGCATCTTCCGGATCACCGGACTCGACCGCGTCTTCTCCATCCACCTCTCACTCCAGGAGGCGATCACCGCCGACGGACACTGGCGAGCAGCTGTAGAAGGCGGCGGCCACAGCATCGAAGAGTGGTGCCGCCGGCACGAGTTGCTCCCGGACCAGCCCGGACAAGCCCCGGACTAACCCCCCAGCGGCAACGCCTCGAACACATGCCCCCGCCAAACCCCCCGCGACCCCTCCTCCGGATACGCCGCCACAGCCGGACTCGTATCGAAGAGCTGGACGAGCCGTCGTTCCAGGTCGTACGCAGGCCAGCCGGGGCCATCACCAGACGCGAAGCCCGTCCACGCGGAGCGGAAGTGGGCGGACAGCTCCTCCGCGTCCGCAGGCGGCGTCTCGCCGAGCAGCATCGCGGGCAGACCTCCGTCCAAGTTGCCGAACACCAGCGGCACATCGAGCCCATGGCAGGCGCCGAGCCCTCCGCCCATACCCGGCGCGGCCCACGTCAGCTCGTAGAAGTGCGCGCTCCCGCCTGCCCCGACCTGCGCCTCGGCCAGCCGTAGCGACGGCATACGGAACAGCCAGTCGGAGTTGACGAGTTCGTACAGCTCCTCGGGGCCGGCCTCCGGGAAGGCGGCGCGGTACGCCTCCTCCCCACCGGGAGCGAACGCCTCCAGCGCCACAGTCGCCTGAGCCTCCGTCACCTCGCCGATCATCCCGCCGAGCGCCATGAAGAGGCGGTACTCGTCACGCGTGTGCCCGACGACGAGCTCGATCTCCCGCCCGGCCCCGTCGGCCAGCGCCTGCCACGGATCGACCGGCAGAACATCTCCGTCGACGACCGGCGCGAGCGGAACCGACGTAAGCGCGACCGGCCCCCAGCGCTCCACGGACCGGCGCATGGAAGCACCCACCGCATCCCCCGCCGCGGGCAGCCGACTCGGCGCCACCGAGCCCAAATCGGCCACCGTCGGCCGTAGCCCCAGCTCGTCGGCGAAAGCACCGGCGAAATCGGCCGCGAGCTCGGCCGAGAAGAACGTACCGGGCACACTCTGCGCGACAGCCCGCCGAAAGAGCCCGGCCGCGCGCGGCATCGCCAGCAGTGCGGCCACCGATCCGGCCCCCGCCGACTCGCCGAACACCGTGACCTGGTCCGGATCACCGCCGAAGGCCCGGATGTTCTCGCGCACCCACTCCAGCGCGGCGACCTGGTCGAGCAGCCCCCGGTTGGCCGGCGCCCCCTCGATGAGCCCGAACCCCTCGATCCCCACCCGGTAGTTGAGCGTCACCACGACCACGCCCTCGCGGGCCAGCCGCGCGCCGTCGTACTCGGGCAGACTCGCCATCCCGATGCTGTACGCACCCCCGTACAGCCACACCAACACCGGCAACCCGGCGCCCGAACCGGGGTCGGGCGTCCACACGTTGAGCGTCAGCCAGTCGTCACCCGCATCCTGGGACAGCGCGTCCATCCCGAACGCCGACGACTGCGGAGGCGGCGGCCCGTACGCCACAGCCTTCCGTACGCCGTCCCAGCCCCGAACCGCCCGTGGCGCCCCGAACCGCAGCTCACCGACCGGCGGCTGAGCGAAGGGGATCCCGCGGAACACCGCAAGCCCCGACTCACCTTCTCCTCGCAACACCCCTGCTGTCGTACGGACTTCGGGTTCGTCGGCGCTCATCGTGGCTCCCTCTGAAGGCAGGTCGGACACCGCGGATCCTCCCGCGACCGTGCCTCCGGAGCCAATGGGTTTACCGGCTACGCTGATCACCCACCCGCCATGCCCTCGGGGGAGAGACATGGAACCAGCGTCCATAGGCGTCCGGTTGGCGTCGAGCGTGATCAGCCCGCTCGTCAGAAAGCTGTTCGTGACGGAGGGCCCGGGAGCGGACCTGGTCGACAAGCCCGTACGCATATCGGCGTACGTCTCCTTCACCGGCGAGAAACGGTCCCTGACCGAGAAGGACGTCACCAAACTCGCCGCCGAGCTGGTCCGACGGGCCCTGAAGAGCGGCGAACGCCCCTTCCCCGCCGACGAGGAGCAGGCCGTGGTCCACGCCCTGGCCCGCACCCTCCATGCCCTCGGCGACCTCGCCATGACCGACGTACTGGCCGTCAAACTCGGCCACGAAGCCCTCGCCATCTGCCTCCGCACGGCCGCCGACCACCCCGAACGTGACCTCTCCTTCGACGCGACGCTCTTCTACAGGCGGCTCCTCGACACGGCCTGCCTGCACATCCTGCACTTCTTCACACAGCGGTCGGCCTTCGTACCCCGCACGCTCATCGAGCAGACCCGTCGCCAGGCCGAACTCCTGGCGAAGATGGACGAGTTGATCGCCCGAACCCCGCTCCCGGGCAGTGCGGACGAGACCTTCGAACGGCGCTACCTCTCATACGTGGCGACCAGGCACAGTCAACTCACCATCTACGGCATCGACTTGGCCAACTCGCCCGACCGCTGGCCCCTGGACGCCGCCTACCTCACCCTCCAGGCCCTGCGCCCCACCGACGACCAGGAGCCCGAAGGCGGCGGCTACATCGCCTCGCCCGGCAGCCCGCTTCCCGCCGAAGAGGCCTTCGCCGACCACGACCTGGTCCTGCTGCGCGGCGTGGCGGGCTCGGGCAAGACGACGCTGGTGCAGTGGCTCGCCGTGACGGCGGCGCGGGGTGAGCGCGGGGACCGCGTCCCCTTCGTACTGCCGCTGCGTACGCTCGTCCGCCGCGCCGACGGACTGCCCGCGCCCGCCGACTTCCTGGCCGCCGCCCGCGTCCCCATCCAGGGCGCGGCCCCGGACGGCTGGCCGGACCGGGTGCTGACGGCGGGCCGCGGGCTGCTGCTCGTCGACGGCCTCGACGAGATCCCGGAGCCCGACCGCGAACGCACCCGCCGCTGGCTGCGCGACCTGATCGACGCCTACCCGGGCAACCAGTGGCTGGTCACCTCGCGCCCCTCAGCCGTACGCGAGGACTGGCTCGCCGCGGACGGCTTCACCGAACTGGCCCTCTCTCCGATGAGCCCCACCGACGTGGCCGCGTTCATCGAACGCTGGCACACGGCGGCCCGCATCGACGCCCCGGACCCGGAACGCCTCACCGCGTACGAGACCTCGCTCCTCGAGGCCGTACGCACCAAACCGGACCTGGGCCAACTCGCCACCAACCCCCTGATGTGCGGCCTGATCTGCGCCCTGCACCGCGACCGACGCGGCTATCTTCCGCACGGGCGGCAGGAGTTGTACGACGCCGCCCTCTCCATGCTCCTCGCGCGCCGCGACCAGGAACGCGACATGCTCCCCGAGTCGCCGCAGGACGGCATCCGACTCACCGAACTGCCCCAGATCCAGCTCCTCCAGCGCCTTGCCTACTGGCTGATCCGCAACAACCGGCTGGAGATGGACCGCGAACGCGCCGAACGCATCATCGCCGACGCCCTGCCGTCCCTGCCGGCCGTCGCGAGCCAGGGGGACGCCTCCGCGATCTACCGCCATCTCCTCGTACGCAGCGGACTGCTGCGCGAACCCGCCATGGGGACCGTCGAGTTCGTCCACCGCACCTTCCAGGACTACCTCGGCGCGAAGGCGGCGGTGGAGGACGGCGACTTCGGGCTGCTGGTCCGGAACGCGTCCGACTCTCAGTGGTCGGACGTGATCCGCATGGCGGTTGCCCATGCCCGGCCTCGCGAACGGGCTGGGTTCCTGCGCGACTTGCTCGACTCGGCCTCGGGCGACCACATCGCCCCCGGCGCCGGTGCCCGCATCAGGCTCATCGCCCTCGCCTGCCTCGAACACGCCACAGAGCTCGACCCGACGATCCGGGCCGACGTGGAGCAACAGGCGGCCACGCTGCTCCCCCCGCGTACGACGGAGGAGGCCCGGGAGCTGGCCTCGGTGGGCCCGCTCGTCCTGGAGCTGCTCCCCGGCCCGGAGGGCCTGTCCGAGACGGAGGCCAGGGCGGTGGTGATCACGGCCTCGCTCATCGGCACGGACGCGGCGGTCCCGGTCCTGGCCCGCTTCCGCACGCACCCGGCCCTTGCGGTGCGCGCCCAACTCTCCTCGACCTGGCATCGGTTCAACACCGAGCAGTACGCAGCCGATGTCATCGCCCACCTACTGCCGGACGAGCTCTTCTTCGCCGTTGAGTCGACCGCCCAGCTTCGCGCCTTGCACGCCCTCGGCGGCAGACCTCAAATACAGGTCATGGGGGACATCGAGCCGGCGGAACTGAGTTCCTGGCTCGTGCCGGACAAAACCCGCCAGCTCGCCCTGTGGCGCAACCAGAAGCTGCGCGACCTGAACTTCGTTTCGCGGCTGAGCAGGCTCGATTATCTGGACATCAGCGATAGTCCGTGCGTGGAAGATCTGGCCCCCTTGGCCGAGATGCCGCTGAAATGGCTGGCGTTGGACCGTATGGCGGGCCTGGAGAAGCCGGGGGCGCTGACCGCGCTTTCGGCTTCGGCCACCCTGCGCGAGTTCGACACCGGCGTTCCCCTCCACGGCGATTCCGTCGATGCCGCTCTCCCCGAGCTACCGCTGACGTATCTGCGATTCACCAAGAGTGCTCTCTACTTCACCGGACTGCGCGGTCTGCGTCATATGCGCTCGGTGAAGACGCTGAGCCTGGCGACACTCATCGAACCCCTCACCCCCGAGGACTACGAAGAGGTCGCCCTGCTCCCAGAGCTGACGCAATTGCGCCTCAACTGGACTGCGGTCCCGTGGACCGAGGGCCCGGTCCTGCCAGGCATTAGGCACCTTCACTTCAACAAATTCACCGGAATCGAAGATCTCTCGGCGGTACCGGCTTTCTTTCCAGGGTTGGAGTCGGTCTCATTCTTCCTTGCCCCGGAGGCGACCGAAGTCCCGGAACACATCCTCGCGCTCCTGCCCGGCACACGCACCATCCGGCAAGGCCACATCACGCTGTAGCCCTGCTCACGGCACAGCCGAGCACCGACCTCTAGCCCAACTCCACTTGGGCACCTTACAGTTACCAGCCGGTAATGCCTTGGCCTCCCCGTGGCCTCACACGCCCGTGACGATGCAGCGCGGCCCATGTACGTCGTAGGACCCGCACCGCCCCTCAATGCTTCGACGCGACGCGACTCAGACGCGAGAGGAACCCCCCATGACAGGAAGAAGCTGGAAGCGACGCCTCGTCGGCGTGACCGCCGCCGCCACGGCCGTCACCGCCGCCCTGGTGACACCGGTCGCCGCCGCGAGCCCGGCAGCGGCCCCCGCCGCGGCACCGGCCGCGGCCACGACCGCCGCTGCCGCGGACGTCGACTACGACACCTGGCAGAAGGACTGCCAGGCGGTCATGAACGACGCGTTCCCGTACCTCAAGCAGCGCATCGCCGACGCCGCCGCTGGCGAGAAGCAGGCGATCGTCTTCGACATCGACAACACCACGCTGGAGAGCGACTTCGGCTTCAGCTACCCGTCCCCGGCCAACGCGCCCGTCCTCGAAGTCGCCAAGTACGCCCAGGACCATGGCGTCGCCCTGTTCTTCGTGACCGCGCGCCCGGACATCATCGGCTCCGTGACCGACCACAACCTCAAGCACGCCGGCTACAAGGTGTCGGGCCTGTACGTACGCAACTTCGGCGATCTCTTCAGGGACAAGGCCGAGTTCAAGACCGAAAAGCGCGCGGAGATCGAGGCCAAGGGCTACACGATCATCGCGAACATCGGCAACACCCCCACCGACCTCTCCGGCGGCCACGCGGAGAAGGCGTTCAAGCTGCCGGACTACGACGGGCAGTTGTCGTAAGCCACCCGTAGCCCTCTGTCGGGCACGCGAAGGGGGCCGGTGCCAAAGCACCGGCCCCCTTCTACGACCTTCGACTCTCGGCTCAAACCCCGGAGGGTCAGGCCTCCTTGCTCAGGTTGGGACCAGCCCCACCAGCGGCCTGCTCGATCGGCGGGACGTCCGGCAGCGCCGCCTTCTCCTCGCCGCGGAAGGTGAAGGTCTTGGTCTCGCCCTCGCCTTCCGTGTCGACGACCACGATGTGGCCGGGACGCAGCTCGCCGAAGAGGATCTTCTCCGACAGGCTGTCCTCGACCTCACGCTGGATCGTGCGACGCAGCGGACGCGCGCCGAGCACGGGGTCGTAACCCTTCTTGGCCAGCAGCTCCTTCGCGGACTGGGAGAGCTCGATGCCCATGTCCCGGTCCTTGAGGCGCTCGTCCACCTTGCCGATCATCAGGTCGACGATCCGCAGGATGTCCTCCTGGGTCAGCTGCGGGAAGACGACGACATCGTCGACGCGGTTGAGGAACTCGGGCCGGAAGTGCTGCTTCAGCTCGTCCGAGACCTTGTTCTTCATGCGCTCGTAGTTGGACTTCTTGTCACCCGAGGCCGCGAAGCCCAGGTTGAAGCCCTTGGAGATGTCCCGCGTGCCGAGGTTGGTCGTCATGATGATGACCGTGTTCTTGAAGTCCACGACCCGGCCCTGGGAGTCGGTCAGACGACCGTCCTCCAGGATCTGCAGCAGCGAGTTGAAGATGTCCGGGTGGGCCTTCTCGACCTCGTCGAACAGGACGACCGAGAACGGCTTGCGGCGGACCTTCTCCGTGAGCTGACCGCCCTCTTCGTAGCCCACGTAACCGGGGGGCGAACCGAAGAGACGCGAGACCGTGTGCTTCTCGCTGAACTCCGACATGTCGAGGGAGATCAGCGCGTCCTCGTCACCGAAGAGGAACTCGGCGAGCGCCTTGGACAGCTCGGTCTTACCGACACCGGACGGACCGGCGAAGATGAACGAACCACCGGGACGCTTCGGGTCCTTCAGACCGGCACGCGTACGACGGATCGCCTTCGACAGCGCCTTGACGGCGTCGACCTGGCCGATGACCCGCTTGTGGAGCTCGTCCTCCATGCGGAGCAGTCGGCTGGACTCCTCCTCGGTCAGCTTGAAGACCGGGATGCCGGTGGCCGTGGCGAGGACCTCGGCGATCAGCTCGCCGTCGACCTCGGCGACGACGTCCATGTCGCCGGCCTTCCACTCCTTCTCCCGCTTGGCCTTGGCGGCCAGGAGCTGCTTCTCCTTGTCGCGGAGAGAGGCGGCCTTCTCGAAGTCCTGCGAGTCGATCGCGGACTCCTTGTCGCGGCGCACGCCCGCGATCTTCTCGTCGAACTCGCGGAGGTCCGGCGGCGCGGTCATCCGGCGGATACGCATCCGGGAGCCGGCCTCGTCGATCAGGTCGATCGCCTTGTCCGGCAGGAAGCGGTCCGAGATGTACCGGTCGGCCAGCGTCGCGGCCTGGACGAGAGCCTCGTCCGTGATGGACACACGGTGGTGCGCCTCGTACCGGTCTCGCAGGCCCTTGAGGATCTCGATGGTGTGCGGCAGCGACGGCTCCGCGACCTGGATGGGCTGGAAGCGGCGCTCGAGCGCGGCGTCCTTCTCCAGGTGCTTGCGGTACTCGTCGAGCGTGGTGGCACCGATGGTCTGGAGCTCACCGCGGGCCAGCATCGGCTTCAGGATCGAAGCGGCGTCGATGGCGCCCTCGGCGGCACCCGCACCGACCAGCGTGTGCAGCTCGTCGATGAACAGGATGATGTCGCCGCGGGTGCGGATCTCCTTGAGCACCTTCTTCAGGCGCTCCTCGAAGTCACCGCGGTAGCGGGAGCCGGCGACCAGCGCGCCCAGGTCCAGGGTGTAGAGGTGCTTGTCCTTGAGGGTCTCGGGCACCTCACCCTTGACGATGGCCTGCGCCAGGCCCTCGACGACGGCGGTCTTGCCGACGCCGGGCTCGCCGATGAGCACGGGGTTGTTCTTCGTACGACGGGACAGCACCTGCATGACCCGCTCGATCTCCTTCTCGCGCCCGATGACCGGGTCGAGCTTGGACTCACGAGCGGCCTGGGTGAGGTTCCGGCCGAACTGGTCGAGGACCAGGGACGTCGAGGGGGTGCCCTCGGCAGGCCCACCAGCGGCGGCGGTCTCCTTGCCCTGGTAGCCGGAGAGCAGCTGGATGACCTGCTGCCGCACCCGGTTGAGATCTGCGCCCAGCTTGACCAGGACCTGGGCGGCGACGCCCTCGCCCTCACGGATCAGGCCGAGCAGGATGTGCTCCGTGCCGATGTAGTTGTGGCCCAGCTGAAGGGCCTCGCGGAGCGACAGCTCCAGGACCTTCTTGGCACGGGGGGTGAAGGGGATGTGCCCGGACGGGGCCTGCTGCCCCTGCCCGATGATCTCCTCCACCTGCTGGCGGACCGCCTCGAGCGAAATCCCGAGGCTCTCCAGGGCCTTAGCGGCGACACCCTCACCCTCGTGGATCAGGCCCAGGAGGATGTGCTCGGTGCCGATGTAGTTGTGGTTGAGCATCCGGGCTTCTTCCTGAGCCAGGACGACAACCCGCCGCGCGCGGTCGGTGAACCTCTCGAACATCGTTAATCGCTCCTCAGAGCGGTCAGGCAGTAAGGGGACGCTCCCCTCCCTGTCCTTCCGCAGCTTAGTCCCGCAAGCGGGGACCGCTCATTCCATCTGCCGACACCCGTCCCTGGCCTCCCAATCGCCGAACGCCGACATCTGCTCCAACTCAAGCGTGCGAGACGATGTTCCCGCAGGCCAGGCAGATACCCTCACCACCTGTACGCCGATGGCGAACGTGAGATGCCCGAGCCTTGCGTGTCGCCCCTTCCCACTAGGGATGTCTTACCCGTACGTACTGACAGTCCATGCCGCGCGCACCCATTCCCTCCGCTATGGGCGAACATCCTTGCGCCGCCGAGCGCTTCCACACGCCCCCGTTTTGGACACGCAGCGCGCACATGCGAACACCCGGCGTAACTCGAAGCCCGTTTTGGCGGTTGCTCCTGGCATGGTCCCCACCATTCCTCTCCCCCGCAGGCCACTGAACGCCGACGACACCGACGATCAGGTGCGCCATTGGTACGAGAACGAACTGGGCTGGGCGACAGTGCCCGGACCTCCCGTCGAGCTGCTGACGGGCCTGCGCTTCGACGTCCTGGAGGTACCCGCGGAGGCGGGTTACGCGGCGCTGCGGCATCTGAGGCCGGGTTCTCCGGTGGCCGTGCAGGCGGACCGGATGCGGCTGCTGGTGGCCGCGGGAAGCGCGGACGAGCTGCCGGGGCTGCTCGACTGGCTGGAGTGGGGATCTCTCGCGCTGGACATCAGGGCGATCGGCGCGGGCGGACGCATCGAGGCGCCGCTGCCGCGAAATACACGGAGCACGCGAACCAGCACGGTGGACGGCTCGCAGGGGGCCGCCGTCTGGCTGCGGCCCCCAGAGCCGGACTGCGAGGTGGAGCCTGCGTTGCCGACACTGTCGGCGCTCGGCGGGGGCGGTGGGGGCGCCCCCGATCTCGTACGACTCGTGGACACGATGGCAACGCAGTGCCACCGGATCCGCCTGCGGCAAGGTCGCTCTCAGGCGTTGGCCTTCTCGTAAGCCTCACGAATGGACGCCGGAACACGGCCACGGTCATTGACCTCGTAACCGTTCTCCTTCGCCCAGGCGCGGATCTGCGCGGTGTCCTGACTCCCACCGGAAGTGACGCGCGCCTTGCCACGCCCCCCGGAGGCACGGCCTCCGGTACGACGGCCGCTCTTCACGAAGGGCTCGAGAAGGCCACGGAGCTTGTCCGCATTGGCAGTCGTGAGATCGATCTCGTACGTCTTGCCGTCCAGCGCGAACGTCACGGTCTCGTCCGCCTCGCCGCCGTCGAGGTCGTCGACAAGAAGGACCTGAACCTTCTGTGCCACCGGATTTCCTTTCATCGATAACTTCAGGGCCGAGGGTCCGCGGCGGATGCCGCTGTTTCATGCCCCCTGTTAATGCACTACTGCAGTACGTCCGAAAGCAAACCGCTTTTGCTGGAAAAACACAAACCCCTGGGAGAGACCGGGAGAGACCGACCTGACCTGAGAAGACCGAAAACGTGCGCGTTTCGGACATAGAGCCCCCGGGCAAGGGGTGCCGGGCGTATTCCTTCGCCGACGATCACAGATGCAGAAGCATCCGGCTGTTGCCCAAGGTGTTCGGTTTCACTCGTTCGAGACCGAGGAACTCTGCCACGCCCTCGTCATAGGAACGCAGTAGCTCGGCGTAGACCTCGGGGTCGACGAGTGTCTCACCGATCTCCACGAAGCCGTGCTTCGCGAAGAAGTCGGCTTCGAAGGTCAGGCAGAATACCCGGCGAACACCGAGCCAGCGGGCGGTTTCCAGCAACTTCCCCAGCAACTGATGGCCGACGCCGGCGCCCTTGAGCGCGGGATCCACCGCGAGAGTACGGACTTCCGCGAGGTCTTCCCACATCACGTGCAGCGCGCCGCAGCCGACCACCTCGGACCTTGGTCCGGCATCACTCGACCCGGCATCACTTGAGACGGCATCCCGTTCCGCGACCCAGAACTCCTGGATGTCCTCGTAAAGCGTCACCGTCGCTTTGTCGAGCAGGATGCCGCCGCGGACGTACGCGTCAAGGAGGCGGCGCACCGCAGGGACATCGCTGGTCCTGGCGCGGCGGACGGTGAGGGCTTTACCGGTGGTGACTTCGGGCTGCTCTGCTGGCATGACCGGACGTTATCGCCCGGTGTCGCCCTTGGTGGCGGCGGGGTTCTCGCCCGTGGTGTTCTGGCGGGTGGAGGTTTCGCCGGGGGCGGTTTCGCCGGTCGCCGTTTCGCCCGAGGAGGTTTCGCGGGCCACGCTTTCGCCGGTCGTCGTTTCGCCCGTCGCGGTTTCGGGGCCTTCCACGATGCGGAGGGCGTCCCGCAGTGCCGCCCGCTGTTCCGGGGACATCATGCCGAAGAAGGCGACGAGCGCGGCGGCCTGGTTGTCGCTCTGCGACCAGGCTTCGTTCATCAGGGCTGCCGCGTAGGCGGCGCGGGTGGAGACCGCCTCATATCGATAGGCCCGGCCTTCCGCTTCGCGGCGCACCCAGCCCTTCTGATGGAGATTGTCCAAAACGGTCATCACCGTGGTGTACGCGATGGACCGTTCCTGCTGAAGATCTTCCAAGACTTCTCGAACGGTCACCGGGCGGTTCCACTTCCACACCCGCGACATGACCGCGTCTTCGAGTTCTCCCAAGGGGCGAGGCACGCTTAGCACCCTAGTGGGATATTTCAGTCACGGCATGGCGAACGTGACTTTGATGGACATTTGGCCACAAAAGGGGCGTACGAGTTCAGGCGCCGGTGGTGCGATCACGTTCGCCGGAGGCCTGGCGGGTGTTCTCGGCGCGCGCGAGGGCGGCGTCGACGACCGCGTCCTCCTTGGCCTTGTTGGCGCCGCCCTGAGTCTTCACGATCGTCACGATCAGACCGGTGAAGAACACAGCCATCACTACGGGGGGCAGAAGCGCGGAGACGTAGTCCATGCCTTTCAGAGTAGCCACGGTGTCCGGGCGGGCCGATCGGGGGCCGTGACCTAGACGGCCGTGAGTTGCTGTGAGGGCTTGGCCGGTGGGGTGGGCGGCTTGCGCCTGGGCGGGAAGACCTCGCCCGGAGTGGGGATGGGGCGGTTCGGGTGCGCGGGCTTGGGGCTGCGCTGCGGCTCGGTCTTCGGCTTCGGCTGGGGGGCGGGCTTTTCCGCCGGCTTCTTCTCGGGGTCCTCGGCTCCTGCACGCGCGCGCGTGCGGACGTTTGCGGCGAGACCGCCAGGGAGGGCCGTCAGGTGGGGACGCCGTGCCGCGCGGTTCCCGCGAACCAGGAGGGTGGCCGCCACGGAGTTGCCGCGCAGGGCGCGCAGGGCGGAGAGGTCGGCGGGCTCCGGGCGGTACCCGGCACTGAGCGCCTCCTCCAGGAGCGTCAGGTACCTGGCTGCGGCGCCGGGCAGCGCCGCGCGATAGCGGGCAAGGTCGGCCAGCAGAAAGGCGCGCAGCCGGGCGCCCTCACGGGCCGCCTCGTCGACGGACTCGGCCAGGCGGAGACAGTCCTGGACCTCCTCGGCCGAAACGGGGGTGGGGTGAAGGGCGAGGGCGAGCGCACGGCGGAGCACACGCAGCTCCTCCGCACCGAACGCCATGCCGCCGCGGGATCCGTAAGGCGTGGGCATGCGGCGACGATACGCGCTAATCAGACAAAATGGCGTAGAACACCTCCGGCGGTTGGGCCGGTTGAGTTCGTGGGTCGGTGCGGGTCCGTGGTGGCTGGTCGCTCCCCCACTCTCGGCTGCTCCCCCAGTGCCTTAAGGGCCTGGGGGCCCCAGAGCGGGGGCCCCCCATCGCGGCGGAGCCGCAAATCGACACAGCCCCGCGCCCCTAAAAGCCTGCGCCTACCCGGGCGCCCCGGGGAAGCCCGCACCCCCAACTTCCCGCAGTTTCCCTCCGGCGGGAGGGGGCGTGGGCCGGTGCGTCGTATGCCCGTCGCTTAGCTTCGGTCTCGGAGAACCCGCACCGTGTACCGGGCCAGGGCCGTATGCCCGCCCTGCGACGGGCTGACGCACCGGCCCACGACCCCGCACCCCCACCCACCCCAGGGGCGCGGGGAACGGCGCGACCAGCCAC
>NZ_JNWJ01000106.1:0-12660 GCF_000716805.1 Streptomyces yerevanensis
CGCCAGCCTCGCCGCACGCGACCAGGAACAACGCACTGCGGCCCGTACCACCCGACGCCTGCGCCGGTTGAGAACCGGCCTGTCCCTCATGATGGTGCTCGCCTTTGTCGCGGGCGCGATCGCCTGGCAACAGAGCGAGTCCGAGAAGCGGGAGCGGTTGCAGGCCGAGGCCCGCCGGATCGCGGCTCTGGCCGAGAGCCTGCGGGCGACGGACCCGGTCACCGCGATGCGGCTGAGCATGGCTTCCTGGACTCTGGCCGATCTCCCCGAGAGCCGCTCGGCGTTGATGAGTGCCGCGGTGCAGAAGGAGCAGGACGCCTTCACCGACCCAGACACCGATCCGGCCGTCGTGCGCTACCTCAGCGGCGACGGCCGCACCCTGGTCAGCGTCGGCGCGAAGCAGACCGTGACGTGGGACCTGCGCAGCCACCGGCGGACCGCTTCGTTACCCGGGCTCGGCGGCAGCCTTGCCCACGCCGGCGTGATGAGCCCCGACCTGCGACGACTCACTTTGCTGAACGGCGACGGCAGGGTGAGGATCTGGGACATGCGGGCCGGCCGTGTCGAGGCGCAGCGTCTGCCGGCCGACGACGGAGCCGAGATCAGTCCGAGCGGCCGCACCCTCGTCCTGTACAACACCCGGGGACCCCAGGCGGCGATCCAAATCCGGGACATGCAGACCCGGCGCGTGCTGCTGGAGCGCCGCATGGACAGCGTCCTGCCCAAGGTCGGTCCCGGGGAACCATACGATGTCTCGGACTGGGCCATGCGGCGGCTGCACCAACAGCGCTGGATGAACACCTATCCATTGCCCGATGCTCAGGTGAGCGCGGACGACCGTCTGATGGCGCTGTGCCTGCCCGGCGCCCCCCTGCAGATCTGGGACATCCCCCGGCGCCGCAAGCTGCCGACCAAGTGGGCCCCCAAGACGTCCGCCGCTAACTGCTCCGAGGAAGACTTCCAGTTCACCCCCGACAGCCGGCACGTGGTCCTGCGGGGTCCAGCAGGAATCCGCAGCTGGGAAATTACTTCGGGGCGGGAACTCCCCAAGCTCCAGCACGAGGGACTGGAAGATCTCGAGTTCAGCCCGGACGGCAGGTTCCTGGCCGCCACGGACCCCGACGAGGTCCTGTTGTGGCGGACCGATGCGCCCGCAGCACCTGTCTTCCGGTATCCGCACTCCGACGAGACGGTCAGTGAACTCAGGCTGGACATGAAAGAGCGCCGCATCCGCTATTTCGCCGGAGGGTCCCAGACCGTGGTGCGCTCCCTCTCCCTCGACGGCGTCGTCGACTCCCGCTGGCAGAGCCAGCCCGCCGCATCGGCCTCCTTCAGCCCGGACGGCAGCACACTCGCCATCGCCCACCAGGACACCGACACCGGCCGGGCGCAGATCCAGTTGCACGACGGCCGTAACGGCAACCACATGGCCAGCCTGCCGTCGGCCGCCTGCCCCACTCCCCCCGAAGGGCGGCAAAGTCCCCTGCCCTGCCCCGTGCACATGGCCTTCCGCTCCGATGGACGCGTCCTCGTCTACGGCGTCACCCACCCGGACCTGTCCACTCTGCCGGACAAGCTGTCCCTGTGGGATGTTCCGGGCCACCGCATCACCAAGTCACTGACGGTGACGGGAACCGACCCCGACAACCCCAGCCTTCCCGCAATGGCCGTCAACGGCCTCACCTTCCACCCAGAAGAAACGTCGCTGGTGACCTCCCGAATACCAGAGGACGAACGGCTCGAATTCTGGAACCTGCGCAGCGGGAACAAGGCCCGCGAAATCCACGGCATCGGCGGTGAAACCCTGGCGGTGAAACCCGGCGGACGCATCCTGGCAACCGACCACGGCCAGTTCCTCGACCTGCGGTCCGGCCGGATCACACGCCGTGCACTCACCTCCGGCACGACGCGGGCACTGGCATTCAGCCCGGACGGCAGGTACCTCGCAGCAGGCGACGAATCCGGTCAGGTAACCGTGTGGGACGGCGACGCCCACGAGCCCCTCGGCATCCTTCCCGCGTCTCCGGCCCGTGACGGCCCGCCCAGGCGGGCCTTCACGGACGGCCCGCCCAGGCAGGTGTCGGCACTGGCATTCTCCCCGGACGGACGCACCCTGGCCGCCGCGGGCGATGACGGCACACTGCGGCTGTGGGACACCGACTCCAGCCGCCCCATCGGCTCCGCCCTCCCCACCCCAGGCACAGCCCTCCTGGCCCTGGCATTCAGCCCCGACAGCAAAACCCTCTACGCGGCAGGCGAGCACGTACCGCTGCAGACATACGACATCACCACAGGCCAGGCAGCCACCCTGGCATGCGACCGCGCCGGGGCAGGCCTGACCCCGGACGAATGGCGCACGCACATCCGCGACATCCCCTACCGACGGACCTGCTGAACAGCCGCTGGCGGATGACCACAGCCCGGACGGCCACACCCTGGCTACCGGCATGTGCCACGTCTCAAAGTGAGCCCGTGATCGGCCGATCGTTATTGGCATGCCAGGCTCAGACACAGGCTCTGAGAGTGCGGAACGTGAGCTCTTGTCCGTTCCGCACGTGACCGTCGGAACGCAGGGCGCGCGTGCGCATGGTTTTGGACGTCGAAGTCCATAAGGAGATTCCCTCTGAAGGCATGTAAAGACTCGGACATGCCGCCGATATCACCCGGGCCCGCAAACAGGGGCATGTCGGGTGATTCATTCGGTGCATCGGCGGCTCAAGTAGCGAACTCGCCCGCATCCAATTGGCTTCAGCTCCAGCTCTGTGAGTGCTCGCAGTCAGCGGTGATCTTGGCATGTCCGCCGCCCACTGGACAAGCGGCTGAACGCAGGGCTCCGCACTGTCGGCACGTTCCGGCACCGACACACGGCGTCAGGCTCGCTGCCCGACACGGGCTCGAATGTTCGCCCGACCAAACAACCCGGCGACGCGGACCGCACGCGTGGAGCGTGTGAAGCACACCCTCGGCAAGTCGATGACCGGGCCAATCGAGACGCCTAGGTGGAGTCAAATCTCACCAACAGAACGGGGCTGTGAACCGCTCACGTGGAGTCAGAAAAGACCTACAACTGGAGTCGGTTGTCACCTACGAAGCCAGAGGGTTGAGGTTCAGGCGTTCCACCACTCGTCGGAGCCACAGCCGATCTCGTAGTGCCACCATCCGTCGGCTTGACCTTGCACCAGAAGGGCCTTGATGCCGGCGAAGTCGGCGCCTGCCGGTGCGGTGAAGGCCACCATGGGGAAGTCTTCGCTGAAGACCTCGCCTCCAAGTCCGAACGCCGAAAAGCGCTGATGTACGGCCTGCGGACTGCGTCCCAGGGGACCGGTGGGCACAGGCAGCACACGGATCGTGCAGTTGCCGGAAGAGCTGACCCGTCCGACGGCCCAGTGGAGTCCGTCCGAGTCGGTCTGGTACCGCACTACGTCGCCCTCGGTTACCCCGTCCTGAAGGAAGGGGGCGTTTTGGACCCTGGCCGTGTCATCACCGAGCTTCGTTGCCCACAGCCCCTCGGTGTCCTGCGGGAACCACCCCTCGCGAGGGACGAACCGGAACCAGACCTTGATCTTCTCGACCGCGTACTCCATGACGGCCATCATGCGCTGACCGACAACGTCATCCCCGTCGGGGTCGAGCCAGGCGATCAACCGCAGCGGGCACACGTCAGCCGGAGACTGATGAACAAGCTGGGGCTGTCTGGCGCGGGAGGCGTTGACATGGCCCTCGCCGGGCGTTCGATCGAGGTGTCAGCATCGTCCGCCCGCCCGACGAGGTCGTGGTCAGTGTGCGCCCGCCCACCGTGTTCGCCAATGCCTCCGACTCCGAGTGCCAGAGGTTACGCAGCTTGCTGCGGGGCCCTGGGCGGTCGACGGTGCGGGCGGTGATGGTGCTGCTGTCCCTCCAGGGCCTGTCACCAGCACAGATCTCCGTACTGCTGGAGTTTGACCCGGCCACGGTGCGTCGGTGGATCGGCCGTTTCAACACCGCCGGTGTGGCCGGCCTGGCGGATCGGCCGCGCGGCGGACGGCCGAGACTGGGCGGGGGCGGCTGACCGCGCGGATCACCACGCTCCTTGAGCGGCCATGGCCGTGGACCGTTCGCAGGCTGCACCGGCATCTCGGGCGGCCGCGGATCAGTCGCCGCACGCTGTATCGGCGCCTGCGGCAGACAGCCGTGTGGCGGCGGCCGAAGCTGATCGCCCGCGGAGATCCGACCCGGGACGCGGTCCTGGCCGTCCACCCGGGCGTGCACCTATGGTTCGGCGCCCGCTACAGCCCGCACGACAACCCGACCGAGCGGATCTGGGCCGCGCTGAAGACCTTCATCGCCGACACGCCGGTGTCCTGGCCCGGCCGCAGACGGCAGATCCACGCATTCTTCCGAAGTCGCTCACCCGATCAAAACCTCGCCACCGCAGCCCCCTGGACGAGCCCCTGGTTCCCTGCCCGTTACCGACAGAACTTCTGGAAAGCCGCTTAGCCGACGTGCGGGCTGCGGCGTTCAACGAGGACGACGTCGCGCCAGCGACCGTGGAGGCGGCCGATGCGCTCGTGGGTGCCGATGCCGCGGAAGCCGGCCCGCTGGTGCAGGGCGAGGCTCGCCGTGTTCTCAGGGAAGATCCCGGACTGGATGGTCCAGATCCCGGCTGCCTCGGTCGAGTCGATCAGGGTGTTGAGGAGGGTGGCGGCCACGCCCCGGGCGCGGGCGCCCGGGTGGACGTACACCGAGTGCTCGACGACTCCGGCGTACGCACACCGGTCGGACACTGGGGTAGCCGCCACCCATCCCAGGACGCGCTCGCCCGTTTCGTCGGTGGCGACGAAACGATGGTCCGCCAGCTTGGCCTTGTCGAAGGTGGCCCAGGTCGGGGGTTCGGTCTCGAAGGTGGCATTGCCCTCCTCGATACCCGATCGGTAGATGTCCAGGGCCTGTTCGGCATGGGTGAAGGCAAGCCGCGCGATCCGTATCGGCTCAGGCTGCACGGTCAGCGTCCAGTCCCATGATCGCCCGTACGGCGGCGGGGAAGCACTCTAGGCACTTCTCGTTGACGGCGTAGCGAGTCGAGGTGCCCCGTGGCTCGGAGAGGACGAAGCGCACCTCGGCCAGGACCTTGAGGTGGTGAGAGACGGTGGACTGACCGACCGGCAGGTGTTCCACGATCTCGCCCACCGCCATCGACCGCCGCTGGACGGCCAGCAGGTTCAACAGGCGTATGCGCATGGGATCGGCCAAGGCCTTGAACCACGTGGCGTACGTGGTCGTGTCCTCGTGGCTCAGCGGCGGAGCCGGGTTACTCGTCAGCTCATTCATCGATAATCGACGATAGCCGATGAATGCCCTTCGGGCGAGTCTTCGGCACTACCGTGGACTCATGACGGCACCGCTGGACGTGCTGGTGGTCGGCGCGGGCCCCACCGGTCTCGCCCTGGCCGCGCAACTGCGCGCGTACGGGACCCGGTTCCGGATCGTCGACCGTTCCCTCGACCGTGCGCGCGAGTCACGGGCACTGGCGATCCAGCCCCGCACCCTGGAGGCGCTGGCAGGCTTCGGCGTGACGGACGAGTTGCTCGCTCGCGGTAACCCCGCGATGCAGCTGCGGATGCACCTGCCCCGGCGCGTGGTGGCACTGCCGTTGTTCGACATCGGGCTGACCGACACCGCGTACCCCTTCCTGCTGTTCCTCTCGCAGGCCGAGACCGAGGCCGTCCTTTCTGAGCACCTGGCCGCACGGGACCTGACGATCGAACGCGGCACCGAACTGGTCCGGCTTGAAGTGAAGGACGCGTACGCCGTCTGCCGGCTGCAGGACGGCGACGGCACGCAGGAGACCGTGGAGGCGCGCTATGTAGTGGGCTGCGACGGCTCCCACAGCACCGTGCGCACCCAGGCCGGCATCGGATTCGAAGGCTACGCGTATCCACAGACCTTCCTGCTCGCCGACCTGGAGGTCGACGGACTGGAGCCGGGTGCCGTGCACACATACATGAGCGGGACCGGGATGCTGTTCTTCTTCCCTCTCGGCTCGCCGGCCAGCTGGCGCATGCTCGCAATGCGGCCACCCGACACCCCGGATGCCGAGGTGGAGCTGCCGTTGCTGCAGGAGATCGCCGACAGCTACACCGACGACCAGCTGGCGCTGCGGGACCCGGTCTGGATGACCGACTTCCGCCTCCATAATCGCGGTGCCGCCCACTACCGCTCCGGTCCCTGCTTCCTCGCGGGCGACGCGGCCCACATCCACAGCCCGGCCGGGGCACAGGGCATGAACACCGGCATCCAGGACGCACTCAGCCTCGGCTGGAAGCTTGCTCTCGTCTGCCGGGGCGCCGCGTCCGAAGAGCTGCTGGGGACGTACGAGGCCGAGCGTGCCCCGATCGGCCGCAGCGTGCTGCGCTTCACCGACCGTGCCTTCAGCATCGGCACCAGCAGTAACCTCCTCATTCGCTTCGCCCGTACCCAACTCGCCCCCCGCCTGGCACCGTTGGCGCTGCGTGCGACAGCACTTCGCGGACGGGTCTTCCGAACCGTCTCCGAACTGGGCATCCACTATCGGCGCAGTCCCGCCACCACGGCAGGCTCGCGCCCGCCCAGAAGCGGGCCGCGGGCGGGGGACCGGCTGCCCGACCTGCCACGCGGCCTTCAGGCAGGGACGGCAGCGCCGGACTGGCACCTGCTGCTGTCCGGGCCACCGCCCATCTGGCCCGACGAACGACTCGCCCCAATCCTGGACGGGCGGGCCGATCTGGTCGCTGTGCACCGGTTCGACGGGCAGACGCCATGGCCAGGTGTCGTTCATGGGCTCGTGCGCCCCGATGGCTACCTGGGCTATGTCGCACGGGGCACTGATCTGGACGGCCTGCGTACGTACCTGGACCGTTGGCTGCCGACTGACCGCCACTGACACAAGCTCAGCTCAACACGTTGAACTTGACAGAAAAGTCATCGCTCACCGCACCACGCAGGAAGCGCAGGGACAGGACCTGCGAGGCGGGCCAGGTGTCGGCCAGCGTCGACTTGCCGGCGCCGGATGCACCGATAAGGACGACCAGGCAGTGTTCCGGCAGCTCCGGGTAGGTCAGCGAAGTCATGCGGAATCTCCTTGCGGGTGAAGGGAGTTGGCAGCCCAGATCAGGCGCTGCCCGGCGTTGTCGGTGATCAGTGCGGCGACCTCGTGCAGCGGGCAGGAGGCGTCGCCTTCGCGGTCGGGCTCGAGCTGCTCGGCTCGCCGCGCGGCGACAGTGAGCAACTGCGCGACGGACGCCATGAACCCGCCGGGCGGGTCGGTGTCCTCGATGAGCTCGCGCAGGATCGCGGCGAGTTCCGCCGTGTTGAGGTCGTCGGCGGTGAGGTCGTCCTCGATCTGCTGGAGGGCGAGTTGGGCAATGCCGACGGAAGCCCGGACGCGGTCGATGCGGGGTCGGGTGGTCATCGCGGGCGCCCGTCAGATCAGGGCGCCGACGGCAGCCACCAGGAGCAGGGCCAAGGCGGCGAGGCTCAGGTCGACCGTGCGCCGCAGGTGCTGGTACTTGCGGACAGCGAGGACGGACAGGACCCGGATGCGTGCGGCGCGGGTGTCGCCCTGCATGCAGGCGCGGATCTCGTCTTCGTCGAGCCGCGCCCAGCACGGGAAGGACGCCTTGTCGTCGCCACGCAGGCGGGGCCGCACGACCAGGAGCAGCAGCACGGCGGCCGCGCCGAAGACCTTGGTGGCGGGCGGCAGGTCGGTGTCGGCGACGGAAGCGAGAACGGCGAGGACGGCGCCGTTGAAGGCGAGAAGTAAGGACGCCTTGCCGTCCGTGCGTCCGGAAGCGCGCGGGTTCCCGGAATCCTGAGCGTTGAGAGGCCAGAACCTGCATGTCAGTTGATGGCTGTGGTGGCCCTGCGCGCGGGTTCGCCGTGGTTTACGGGCTTTGGCTTCCCGAGCGTTCGCCGTGCCGCATCCAACTGGCCAGCCCGCAGGCCAGTGTGGGGTTCGGCATGCCGTCATCGCTCATGTGCGCCCGCTGCCAGATCTCGTTCCAGCCGTACGGCATCTCCGGCACGAGCCGGTGCCGCTGCCCGCACGGACATGGCACCGGCGCCCACGCGCACCCACGGCACAGCTCGACCCAGCCGTGCCCGGTCGAGTTCGGCTCCAGCGGTCTCTCGTCCCCGCAGGCCGGGCAGCCGGGGAGATCGGCGCCGTCCAGAATCGCGTTCTGTCGCCGGACGTACTCGGACAGCCGCAGCGACGGATGGCGAAACGGGTCTTCGTACCAGGCGCGGTTCGGGCCCTCCCACCAGCTCCGCAGCCACCACGGTCGCGGGTTCGCTACAGCCCGCCGCCCAGCCCGCTTCTCCGCCCGGCGCTGCGCGACGTACTCCTCTGCCCGCGCGCGCCACAGCACCCGCGCCTCATGCAGTTCCTCCACCGCCCGCACCAGCGCGTCCGGATCCGCCTCCAGCCGCCGGGGGATCGCGGCGCTGAGCGTGAGGTGGTGGTACGTCGCCCGGAAGCCATATGGCGCAAAGAGGGTGATGCAGGTCCGCAGCGCGCTGTGCCGGCGGCGGAGGGGGAGGCAGGCGTCGTGCACGCGCGTTCGGTGGGTCAGGAAGCTGGTCATTGTGTAGGCCTCAGGTTCAGTGCCCGTGCCAGGGCGGCGGTGACGGCGGCGGCATGTGCCGGCAGGTGTTGTTCGGCCCAGGTTCCGGCGAGGCTGAGGAAGTCCTGCAAGTCCCGCTGGGCACTGGTGACGAGCGTGCGTACCTCGTCTACTGGCAGCTCGATCACCGGGCTGCCCTCCTTAGCGTGGGCGTCGAGAGTCAGCCGGACGGTGTCGCCGACGCGTTCGGCCACCGAGGAGGGGTCATGGCCGAAGTAGGAGCAGCCGGTGCCGTCGAGCACCTCCAGCCAGTCCCGCCAGGTCTCCAGGCCGCTGCAGCAACCCGGCTCGACGAAGACGGTGTCGGTGGCGTTGTCGGTCACCCGGAACCCGCCGGCGGCGAGCAGGTCGGGCATGGTGAGCAGCCCGTGCAGGAATGTGCCGAGAGGGTCGGTCGGGCACGGCCCATCCTCCTCCGGCTTGAAGTCGTTGCAGTCGGCGATCCGCATCACACGGGGATGATGCCGGACCCACTGCCCCACCGCCACGGGCTTTAGCTGCGGTACCGGGCTCAGGGCGGGCCTGCTACCTGGGCAGTTTCGCGGTTCGCTCTGATGGCGCTCTTTGAAATTGGCCATCCCCTGCTCAGGGGTGTCCCCACACCTGCTCGCGATTCCCCAGTTGTGGAATGACCTCCTGGGGCAGGGGCCCGTTTGTCCTCGGCCGATGATTAGGTCTGGTTCGCGATCCGGCGGCCGAGCTGTTCGAGGAACTCCTGCAAGCTGGACGGGGTGACCTCGGAGCGGGGCCGTACTCACGGAAGTGCTCCGCCGCCGTCGCAGGTGAGTGGATGAAGCACCCGCTGTCGACGTCGGGCAGCGAGGCCTCACCGATCACCCAGTAGAGCGGGGTGGGCCGTTCGCGGGTGGGGCTGAGCTGGGGCTTTGACAGAACTCAAACCGCCGTTCCCAGTCGCGTGGAGATCATTACCCGACTGCGTGCGTAGCGCAATCATGTAGGCCTCGGGCCCTCCGAAGCAGTGCCGCTCCGCCGGCCTGATCGGCTGCAGCGTCATGGGTTTTCTCGTTACTCCACAGCGCGGCCGATGAGTTTGTGGCTCCCGGCCAGTCCAAGCTCGTGACACCCCAGGAAAGGACACCGCCATGTCGGAGCTTCTCGTCGACTTCATCACCTCCCTCGACGGCCACGCATCGGGAGAGGGATGGCCCGGGTTCTGGGGCCTCGAGGGCCCGGAGTACCTCGCATGGCTCGGCGAGCAGCCCGAGGCCACCTACCTGATGGGAGCGAACACCTACCGCCTGATGTCGGGCTTCGCCGCAGGCGAGGTCCCGAAGGGCCAAGACGAGTTCAGGCCCGAAGAAGAGGCGTCCGTCGACGAGCTCACGCAAGCGTCCAAGGTGGTGTTCTCCTCCTCACTCGAGGAGCCACTGACGTGGGCCAACTCCACGCTTGTCCGCGACGACGCCGTCGAGGCGGTCCGCGCCATGAAGTCGAGTGGCTCGGGGCTCCTCAGCACGATCGGCAGCCTCAGCCTGTGCCGGTCCCTGCTACGAGCCGGACTCGTCGACCGCTTCCGGGTCGTGATGTTCCCGGTGATCACCGGGGCCACGGGCGAAGAACGTATCTACGACGGCTATCCGGACGTTGCCCTCGAGATGATCGAGCACCGCACCTTCGACGGCCGCATCCAGCTGGTCGAGTACAAGCCCCGCGTGCTCGAGCACCCGCCGCTCGGCGTCCCTGCGTGACGTCGCCCCGTCCGCCGGTCTGGACGGCCGCCAGGCCGGCGTCGGCGGCTTCGGTCGCTGGGCCCTCACACGCGCTCTTCACTCCCCACATTCCCCACACGCTTCAAGACGCAACGAAGTGGAGGGAAGAGCGTCCCTGGCCGATTTCAGAGATCCTCATCAGCTCCGGGTAGGCGGTGCCGACGTAGAGCATGGCGGTCTGTTCGGTGATGCCGAAGAGCCTCATGAGCTTGAGCGGGTCGCCAGTGGCGAAGGCTTCGTTGAGGATGCGGTCCTGGCGCAGTCTGTCGAGGGGTAGCTGCCGGGGTCCACGGGAGTGCCGTCGAAGCACTCAAGGCAGCACCCGAGCTTTCTGGATACTGGCGCAAGGTAGATATTCACGACGAGCACTATTCCCCTGCCGACCAGGAGCGGGCGAGGTATCCGAGGCGGCTGCGGGTGACGTTCATGTCGGTGGGCAGGACGAGTAGTCGTGCCGTTCGAGGACCCTGAATGTCTGGTCGGGATGCTGGTTGAAGGCGTGCATGCTGGCAAGCGGTGCCTTGGTCGTGAGGACCGGACTGGGATCGGATATTCAGTGTTCCGCCCGCCCCTGAGGACGCAAGATGGTGCGCATGACTCTGCCCACCCCCATACTGCACACCGCTCGCCTGCGACTGCGGCCCTTCACCGACTCGGATGCGGACTCCCTCTTCGCGCTGCACAGCAGCACCTACGTGATGCGCTACTGGGACTCCCCGCCGTGGAACGACCGGGCCCGTGCCGAGCGCTTCATCGCGAAGTGCCGCAAGATGGCGGACGAAGGCTCCGGGGCGCGGGTGGCCATCGACCGTGCTTCAGACGGGGCCTTCGTCGGCTGGTGCGGTCTGACCAGATGGAACCCGGACTACCGCAGCGCGTCGTTGGGCTACTGCCTCGCCGAGGCGATGTGGGGTCACAGCTACGGGACGGAGGCCGCGCACGCCTTGCTGCAGTGGGCATTCGACACACTGGACCTGAATCGAGTTCAAGCCGAGACCGATACACGCAACGTCGCGTCTGCCGGGGTCCTTGAGAAGATCGGCTTCGTGCGTGAAGGGACGTTGCGGGAAGACTGCGTCGTGAACGGCGAGGTATCCGACTCGTGGGTGTTCGGGTTGATCAGGCGAGAGTGGCAGCCATCGGCCGTGCCGGTTTCAACCCGCTAATAGGACTCCGTTAGGTCTTTCCGTGGGCCTGATCAGGAGCATGTTGGGTGTATGGACGCACATGAAGTGAACCGTATGCGGGCGACGTTGGCGTTATTCGTGGCGGATGTGTTCGCCTGGCTCAGTCAGGTCTCCGGCAGTACGAGCCAGATCTCGGAGAAGGCGAGGCCGTGCTCGCGACTCACCGCCCCACAGGGGCAGCCCAACGTGGCCCGGCGCCAATCGCAGGTCACGGTCCACGGGCCGTCCTTGCCTCCGCACTCCGGGCAGCCGACGGTTTCGGCTGCCCATACCCCCGGCGCGGGTCTGGTGTGGCGGCGGAATCTACCCGCGTATCGGGCCTGCCAGGGCTCAACCGGCGGTGTGAGCGGGACGGCGCCGGGCACGCTCGTCGCGGCGAGAGCGGTGAACAACGCTGCCAGGTCGGGGAGCAAGGCTTCGCCCTCTTCGGTCGGCGGCGCCGTGCGTTCCGTCGTCCCCGGCACGGTGCCATACCTCGGAGCCGCCGCCGCAATGGGTGCATTCGGGGCCGCGTGCCAGGGCAGCAGGGCGCGGGCGACGGCGGCCAGGAGGGCGGCGGCAGGCGGGCTGACAGCACCGGCGTCGAGGTGATGGACGGTAGTCCGGAGTATGCGTTGAAGCCGTCTGTCTCGGTCCGTCGCCCGGGTCTGTGCCGCTGCGCCCCGCCGGGTCGGGAGCGGGGCGGTGAGACGGGCGAGGACAGCCACTACCGCCTCGGCGTCCGCCGAGGACAGGCGCCACTCGCCCGCAGCAAGGAGCTGCCAGGCTCTCCCGGAATCCACGGTGAGAGCGCGTGTCAACAGGGGGTTCGATGCTGCTACCGGCCTTCCGTGCACGCATGCCATTGCATCCCCCTTCTGCCTCACATTGAGTATGGAGGCGTACTCGACGCCATACGGATCAGTCCTGCCCGTCCAGGTCGCGACCGTTCTGATTCCTTCTGTGGAGGAATAGTCAAGACCTGTGGATGGGCGTGCCAGGCTCTTCTTCCCGCCTGCCGTGTTGCTGACCACGCTGGACTCCAGGAGTCCAGCGGCGATGAGTTTCGCCGTGGGTTCCGGTCTGTACCCCCAACACGCGATCAACCGCACTCGAGGAGAGCAC
>NZ_JNWJ01000107.1:0-12373 GCF_000716805.1 Streptomyces yerevanensis
TGCTGCAAGGCCCGGGTGAACCACCGGATCGTGTCCCAGGCGGTGGTCATCGCCACCGGGATCTCCGCCACCGGTCACCGCGAGATCCTCGGGCATGGGCCCCCCGCTCGAGCGGAGCCGAGAGTGGGGGAGGTCGGCGACAGCGAGTCGAAGCCGTTCTGGACGAAGTTCCTGCGCAGTCGGCGGGCCCGTGGCCTGGAGAACGTCCAGCTGGTCATCTCCGACAGCCACCACGGGCTGGTGGCCGCGATCCGCACCGTCTTCCTCGGCGCGGCCTGGCAACGGTGCCGGGTTCACTTCGTGCGGGACGTCTTCTCGGTGATCGAGAAGGGGTCCGCGGAGATGGTCGCCGCGACCATCCGCACCATCTTCGCGCAGACCACCGCCGAGCAGGTGCGCACCCAGCTGAACGTGGTGGCCGACCTGCTCGGACGGCAATTCCCCCAGGTCAAGACCATGCTGCTGAACGCCGCGACGGACATCACCGCGTTCGCGGACTTCCCGCCGGCGCACTGGAAGAAGATCTGGTCCACCAACCCGCTGGAACGGCTGAACCGGGAGATCAAACGCAGGGCCGACGTCGTCCAGGTCTTCCCCGACCCCGCCGCCCTCGACCGGCTCGCCGCCGCGGTCCTGGCCGAACTCCACGACGAATGGCAGGTCTTCGACCACCGCTACCTCTCCGAAGCCTCCATGGCCGAACTTCTCACCACCAAACCGAGCGAGGACGATCGCCACCTCCCCCACCGGAACCGAATCAGCTCGGCCGGTGACTACACCACTCGGCGGGACACCACCACCGGGCCGTGGCCACGCGATACGACAAGCTTGCCGTCCGCTACGAGGCGACCGTGCTGGTCGCAGTCCTCAACGAGTGGCTGTGACCAGCACTTTCCCATCACTAGGAGCGGATGAGCGTGCGAGCTTGCTCGATCCACCCCGACACGGCCTTGGCACCGCAACTCTCGGCGACCGACTGCGCTTCGTCGAGGTGGTGGAACGCCGCCGATGGGTCGCCGGTTTCGGCCGCGAGGTAGGCCAGTGCCACCAGGCCAGCCGCTTCCCCGGGCCTGAAGCCGATCTCCCGGCGCAGTGTCACCGATTCGGTCAACCGCTCGCGGGCCTGATCGAAGTGGCCTGCGTCCTTGTCGGCGAAGCCGAGATGGCGAATCGCATAGGACATCGTCATCCGGTCGTCGACGGATTTCGCCAGCGCGTAGGACCGCTCGAAGTATGGCCTGCCGGTGGCGCCGTCACCCTTGACCACCTGGTGCCAGCAGCCAACCCAGAACAACGCGTCCGCCTCACCCGACGCGTCCCCCAGACGCTCGTACAACTCGGCCGCGCGCTCGAACAGCACCAGTTCCTGGCTGTTCTCTTCACGGTCGTTGAGGAAGCGGACGTGCAGTACCTTGCCCCGCGCCATGGAAAGCGGCGCCTCGACTGCGTTCAGCACGTCATCGGACCGGTCCAGCGCGGACGTGTCCCCGCCGAACATCGCCGCTTCGAACAGCTCTCCCGCACTTTCGATCCAGTCCTGCCCTTGCATACCCCTACCCCTCCCCGTTGGACGATGACAGCGCCGAGGCTACCTCCGCACTCCCGGCGGAAGGCGGGAATCCTTGGACGGTGGCTCTCGAACACCCCGGTCGCCCGCGAGCTGAGAGTGCCAGCGCGCCAACCCCGGCCGTCAGCTTCTCCCAGACGGCCTTGCCTGGGCAGTCGAGTCCAGGCCCGTCCGCGGCTTTCGCAACAGGCCCTACAAGCCCTATCTGGACACGCGCTGGGCTGAGGGCCATACCAATGCCGTTCACCTGCACGCAGAGCTGAAAGAGCTCGGCTACCGCGGCAACTACCAAACCATCAGCGACTACCTGCGGACGCGGCGCCGACGCCGCGTCCGCGTCGTCGGGCCTGCGCCACCCGGAATCCGGCAAGTCACTGGGTGGATCATGTGCCACCCCGACCGGCTCTCGGAGAGCGAGGGCAAACAGCTGACCGATATCCTCGCCCGCTGCCCGAAACTCGCGGCGGCCGACCGTCTCGTTCGCAACTTCGGCAAGATCCTCTCCACCCGCACCGGCCAGCACCTGAAGGACTGGGGCACCGTCGTCCAGGGCCTGACCACCCACTGGAACTCCGGTCCCGTCGAAGGCCGGGTCGACCACATCAAAATGGTCAAGGGCCAGATGTTCGGCCGCGCCAAACTCCCGCTCCTCCGCAAACGGGTACTTCTCACGGCCGTCCGATGACTGTGCTGCTCAGACTGTGACTGAGTGGGGAAAGGCAACGAGCGCGAAGTATCTCGGCACCCGAGGAGGCGGCTGCAGGACTACGTGGTCGACTGGCCCGCTCGGCAGGCTTCTGTTCGCAACTTGCGAGCTCGTTCGGCCGGGTCGTAGTTCGGCCCGACGCCCTCGATCAGCAGCAAGTCGCCCTCGATGTGATCGGTACGCAAACTCAGGATGGCCCGGTAGGCGGGAGAGTCGTACCAGGCACGGGCTTCGGCAAGGCTGGGGAACTCGATCAGCACCATGCTGCCGGGCCACGTACCCTCTACGACTTCGGTCGGCGGGCCGTGGATGACGAAGCGGCCTGCGAAGGGGGCGAGGGTCGCCTGGATGCGCTCCAAGTACTCGATGATGTCGGAGTGATTCCGGCGGCTGCGGAGATGAGCGAAGCCGTAAGCGGACACCACGAGGCTCCTTCGTTCCGGGGGTGTTAGCGATGACCAGAACGTAGCTGAGGGTGGTTGGGCGGTGCGATTACCCCAGGGGTAATCGCACCGCCCCATCGAGGGCACGTGCCAAGGCCACCGCCCCACCGTTCGCCTCACGGAATGTGTGCCAGATCCGACGTGCGACACCGTTTATCACCGAGTTTGGGCAGCACTTGGTGATCACAGGGCCGGAAAATGTCGATGCGAACTGACACCGGTCAGGTGCTCCCGTCCTCGGTGCCGTCGTGGTGGCTGGCGTCGGAGGGTGTCAAGGATCAGCGAAGTAGGCTCCTGCCTATGGGTGCGTTCTTACCGTTCCTGATCTTGGTTGCGATCCTCGCAGCGGTCCTGGGCTTCTTTGCGTGGCTGGCATCACGTATTCGTCGCCGGGGCCTCGCGGGCGGGGCCATGAGTGCAGCCTTGGCCTCATATGAGGAGGCGTTCCGTATCACGGCTCACGAATTTCACGTTGAGATCCGAGCCCAGGCGGAGCGCAAGACGCCGATCCTGTCGCCTGACGATCACTGGGGGCGAAGCCCTGGCGAAGCCGGTCCTGCGGGGCAGAGGACCGTCGGCCGCTTCGGCCGCGTTCTCGCCGGTCACGACGGGGCCCTGGCCGCTGGATCGGTCAACTGAGGCGCGGTCGCTGACCAGTGGACACAGCGTTGGTGGCTGCGGGAGTAGTGGTTGCACTGGGCGTCGCGATGTTCCTGGCGGATCGTGTTCTGCTGGCGATGGAGACACGGGGATGGATCTACTGGCGCAAGACCAAGGGGCTGTCGTCCATCGGTGTCGACTTCATCCAGGGGGGTGACCCCGGGGCCCAGGCCGTCAAGCGCGCTATGGAACAAGAACGCGTGCGCAAGAACGTCAGGCCGGCAGAGGACCCGCCCCTCCGGGTGGACCTGGACGCCGGCACGGTGCACATTCGCCGCGCTGGTCACGACGGGCAAGAACAGGAGCCTCCGCCTTGACAGCCTCCTGAGCCGACAAATGCGGCTCCTGTCGAGGAAGGGCTTGGTGGTGCGACGTCACCCGGAGGCGTCTTGTGCCGCGGCCCGGGCCTGGGTGAGGGCCAGGCGGTAGGACTCGGTGCCGGTCTGGATGAGGTTGCCGCCGAAGGTGAGCCGGTCGACGATGGCCGCGCAGAGCCGGGGGTCGGTGAAGGTCTTGGTCCAGCCGCTGAAACTTTCGTTCGAAGCGATGGCGACGCTGTTCTTCTCCTCGCGCTCGGTCAGCACCTGGAACAGCAGCTCAGCGCCCCTGCGGTCCAGCTCCATATAGCCCAGCTCATCAATGCAGAGAAGATCGACTCGGCCGTAGCGGGCGATGGTCTTGGTCAGCACCTTCTCGTCCGCGGCCTCGACCAGCTCGTTGACGAGTTTGGTGGCGAGTGTGTAGCGGACCCGGTAGCCGGCCATCGCGGCTTCGGTACCCAGCGCGATCAGCAGGTGCGACTTGCCGGTGCCGGAGTCGCCGATCAGGCAGAGCGGCAGCCCTTCTTGACCCACTCGCAGGTCGCCAGGGTGTGGATGACCGCCGGGTCCACGTTGGGGTTCGCCTCGAAGCCGAAGGCCCGCAGTGATTTCTCGCGTGGGAACTGGGCGGCCTTGATCCGCCGTTCCGAACGGCGGCGGGCCCGGTCGTCGCATTCGGCCATCAGCAGTTCGGCGAGGAAGCCGCGATACGACATCTGGTCCCGGGCGGCGGCTTCGGCCAGCTCGGGGAACTGGGCCCGGATGGTGGGCAGCCGTAGCATCCGGCATGCCTGGTCGACGGCGGTGTCGGCGGCCTGTTCGGTCAGTCCGCGGTGGCGTTTGAACGTCGTCATGGCCTGTCTCCTTCGACGGCGGAGTGGTCGGCTGGCCGCCTCGGTCGCAGCAGCTGGTCGTAGGCCGCGACCGACGACAGCGGCCGGTTGTCGGGCGGCAGGTGGGCCAGGCGCCGTTCGGTCAGGAACGTCACACTCGCCCGGTCCGGCTCCGGATCTGCCGTCGTGGCCGGCGCATCGTCGGTCTCGGCGGCCTTGCGGGCTTCCAGTGCGACCGCGTCCGCGGTCAGGGCGCCGGCCCGGAGGGCGGTGGCGAGGCCGGTCACCAGGTACTCGTGGTGAAGATGCCGTCCCAGCAGCAGGACCTCGATCAGAGCGCGGGTGCCGTCCCGGTCACCGTGGGCCTTGCAGGCGGCCGCCCACCAGGCGTCATGGACGGGGGTGAACTTGCCTGCGGAGCGGGCCTGTTCCAGCGCGGTCACGGACGCGGCCAGCCGCCCAAGGCGCGCTCGCACCGGCTCGGCAAGTTCCACCACAACCGCCATCGGAATCGCCTTGGTTGCGCAGGGCATAGGACTTTCCTGGCTGCGCGGGGCCTGTGTTCTGAGGGCTATGCGAGGGTTGCTGCGAGCGGGGATCTGGGTTCGCGGCCCAGGAGTTGACGCAGGTCACCACCGGTGCGGGACATGAATCCGGCAGCGATGGCGGAGTAGGTACCCACCAGCATCGGTACCTGGAACAGTTCGGCGCCGGAAGCGGCGATGCGCGCGCGGGCCTGGCCGAGTGTCTCCGGCTCATAGGTGACGTGCGGTCCGTGTGCGCGGGCCAGGTCGGCGCCGCCGATGGCCTGCTCGCCGACGAGTTCATAGATGCGTCCCGCATGTACGGGTGCCTCCACCGACACCCGTACCGCGGCGTCGGCCAGATCCGCCCGCGCAACGGCTGCCAGACGGCCCTCGCCGAGCGGGGCGGTAATCCGCCCGTCCTCCGACGGCGCCGCGAGCCCGGCCAGCAACTCCGCGTAGAGACCGTTGCGCAGGATCGTCCAGCCTATGGTGCTCTCCCGGAGCCGCCTCTCAGTCCAGCGGTGCGGCAGCGCGTAAGGGAGGTGATCGCCGTCGGCGGTCAGGCTCGTATAGACGACATGCCCCACACCGGCCTTCTCCGCGGCGTCGATGGCGGCGCCGTGCCGGGCTATGACGGTGTCGTCCTCGCCGTAGCCCGCGGAGATCAGGACCAGCACATCCACACCGTCGAAGCCCCTGATGAGGGTGCTGCGATCGTCGAAGTCGATGCGGCGGACAGGCAGCACAGCCGGGAACTGCTGAGGATCGCGCGTTCCAAGGACCGTGTCGTCACGGTCAGCCAGCCGCTCGGCAATCAGCGCGCCCAAGGCGCCGGCAGCTCCCGTAGCCAGGATCATCAGGGTCTTCCCATTCCGGTAGGTTCTCTTCAGTAACCGGGATCATCCTGCGGGTTTGCTTCACGAAGCGTAAGGAGGCACTTCCATGTCAGTAGGGCACACAGGGGTAACCACCGAACCCGTAGTCACTTGCGGCGACGAGCACGAGGATTGCGGGATCCGCGAGGTGCTCGACCGGATCGGGGACAAATGGTCGGTCCTGGTCGTGGTCGAACTGGCCCAGGGCGTACGTCGTTTCCGACAGCTGCAACGCGCCATACCCGGGATCTCGCAGCGGATGCTGACGCTCACTGTGCGTCGGCTGGAACGCGACGGGCTGATCACCCGGACCGTGCACCCGACAGTGCCTCCGCAAGTCGAGTACGAGCTCACGACGATGGGCCACAGCCTCACACATCTGGTGAAAGCCCTCGCGGATTGGTCAGCCGACCACCGCGATGTCATCGCGCGAGCACGCCAAGAATGGGATGCCGTACATCCCGACTCCGGAATCCGCTGACCGAATGGGCTCCAGCACCTTCCGAACGGCCTGATCAACCCCCTCCACGAACTTCCGCGGGGCAGCACTAGGGCGCGTATCGGGTCGTGATCAATGAGCATCACAGCTTGCGGGGCGGGTGCCCCGTCCGGGGTACGGGGCCCGGCGATCTGCGGCTGCGCCGTGCGGGCGCGAGTGACCCAAAGCGCTACCGCAGGCAGGCAGCGGGGCCCGAGGACCTCGGCCACGTGCCCGCCGGGACGGTGCGTCAGACCATGGAGAGCCGGTCCACCAGCAGCTGCACCCTCTGCTCGGTGTCCTCCGGCGGCAGCCGTCCCGACCGGGTCAGGGTCGCCACCCCGTGCAGGGACGCCCAGAACGTCTCGGTGAACAGCCCCGGGTCGACGCCGTCCCCGGCGACCTCGCCGAGGCACTCCAGCAGCGCGGCGAAGGCGTCCTTGAGAGGTTCCGGGGTGTCCTCCTGTGCGTACGGGAGACCGCCGTCGAGCTGGAAGATGGCGTCGTAGACCGCCGGGTTGCGTGCGGCGAAGTCGAGGTAGGCGCGGGCGAGGGCGGTGACCCGGGTGCGCGGGCCGTCTGCGGCGGCGGTCGCGGCGCGCACCGCCGCGGCCAGCTCGGCGGCGCCCTCCAGGGCGACGGCGCCGATGATCTCCCGTTTGCCGCGGAAGTGGCTGTAGAGGACGGGCTGGCTGTACTCGATGCGCTCGGCGAGTCGGCGGGTGGTGACCGCGTCCCAGCCCTGCTGCTCGGCGAGTTCGCGGGCCGTGGCCACGATGAGGCGCTCGCGGCCCGCCCGTTCGCGCTCCTTGCGTTCCTGTACCGACATGATTCGATCCTAGCACCGCTAGACAATCGAGCGACAGTAGCGCTAGCCTTGCCTTATCTTCTAGCGGCGCTAGATCCCAGGAGGGGTCATCATGCTCAACGCACTCGAGGTCGTCACCACCGTGGTCGTCGGCGTGATGGTGGGGGTGGAGTTCTCCGTCGCCTTCGTCATGAACCCGATCCTCAACGCCATCCCGGAGGACAGCGGGCAACTCGGCCACGCCCACGGGGGCCGGATGCTCGGCGCCGTGATGCCGGTCTGGTACATCGGCTCGCTCGTCCTCGTCGCGGTCTGGGCCATCGCCGGATGGCACCACGACGGCACCGGCCTCGTCGTCACCGCCGCCGCGCTGCTGATCCTCAGCGTGGTCATGTCGCTCCTGCTGCTCGTCCCGATCAACAACCGGAACAAGACGTGGACCCCCGAGAACCGGCCCGCCGACTGGAAACAGCAGATACACCGCTGGAACCGCTTCCACTACGTCCGCGTCGCCGTCATCATCGCCGCCTTCACCCTGCTCGTCGCCGCCCTCGCCTGAGCCCGCGGGCCGGCCCCGCACCGGCGGCGCACGATCCCCGCTCCCCGGGCGGCAGCGGGCCACCGACCTCCCGACATCCGGGAATGCGCCTGCCGCTGAAAGCCTGCAACTGCGATCCCGACAAGCTACGCCCCTCGATGACCTGCGCGGCTCCCGGCTCTGGTTCGGGTGAGGTCTTTGATCCAGATCACCGAGGCACGCAGCTGAAGCCCGGCGAGGCAGCTTTCCGGGGTCTTGTCGTAGCGGGTCGCGAGGCCCCGCCACGCCTTGAGCTTGTTGATCAGGCGCTCGACGGTGTTCCTCTCCTCGTAGAGCTCGGCGTCGTGGTCGACGGGGCGTCCCCCTTTGCGGCCCTTCCTCTTCCGGTCGGCGGCCTGGTCCCGTTTCTCCGGGATGACGGCCTTGATGCCGCGCCTGCGCAGGTGGGCGCGGTTGCCACGGGAGGCGTACGCCTTGTCCCCGGCGACCGCGTCCGGGCGGGTGCGAGGCCGCCCCACTGGGCCGCGGACCCGGATCTTCCCCAGCACCGGGATGAACTGTGGGCTGTCGGCCGCCTGTCCCGCGGTCAGGACGAACGCCAGCGGACGGCACCTGCGGTCGGCGGCGAGGTGGACCTTTGACGTCTGCCCGCCCCGTGAGCGCCCCAGCAGAGCGGCCTTCAGCCGGACCCTGCGTCGGCGCCGGACGCGTCGCGGCTCGTCCCGCTCGGGATCGGCGCCACCGCCCTGCCCGCTTCGTCCCTCGGGACCGCCCCCTTTGACCTGGCCTCCTCCTCTTCGGCGGCAGCCTTCTCCAAAGCGGCGAGCACGTCCTGGCTCGTGTGCATCCCGGCGGCATCGTGATGGGCCCGCACGGTGGTGGAGTCGATACTGACCAGCGACAGATCCACCTCACCCCGCTTCGCGGCCTCCGCGATCAGGCCCTCCAGCAGGGCCTCGAACACGCCGGCGTCACGCCACGGCCGGAAACGATTGGACACCGTCGACCAGGCACCGAATTCCTGCGGCATCTCCCGCCACTGCCCGCCGGTCCTGAACCGCCAGACCACGCCCTCGAACTGCTGGCGCAACCGCTCGGGGTACGGGCCATACTCGCCGATCGGCAGGTACGGCTCGATGAACTCCCACTCCACATCGGTCAGCTGCGCACGCGTCACGCAAGACGATCTACCGGATCGAAGATCAGCACGAGGGAAGAACCCGCTCATTGATCACGACCCGATACGCGCCCTAGCTGCCGGGTCGGACCAGCCCGTGGTCGAAGGCGAAGACCGCCGCGTGGACGCGGTCACGCAGGCCGAGTTTGTCGAGGACCCGGCCCACATGGGTCTTCACCGTGGCTTCTCCGACGTGGAGGCGGGTAGCGATCTCCGCGTTGGACAGGCCGCGGCCCAGTAGGAACAGCACCTCGCGTTCGCGGTCGGTCAGGCGGGACAGGCGGTGGACGACATCGGGCGGGGGCGTAGCAGGTGTGGCGCGGGCGAACTCCGCGAGCAGGCGGCGGGTGACGGAGGGGCCGAGCAGGGCGTCGCCCGCGGCGAGCGTGCGGATGCCCTCGAGTAATGTCTCGGGTGAGCTGCGTTTGAGCAGGAATCCGCTGGCGCCCGCGCGGACGGCCGCGAAGACGTATTCGTCCAGCTCGAAGGTGGTCAGGACCAGAACCTTTGGACTGTTGTTCACCGCCGTGCCGGCGATGGCGCGAGTCGCGGCGACCCCGTCCAGGACCGGCATACGGATGTCCATGAGGACGACGTCGGGTGTGGCCGCTGCCGCGAGCCGTACCGCTTCCCGGCCATCGGCCGCCTCGCCGACCACGGTGATGTCCGGCTGGGTGTCCAGCATCATCCGCAGCCCGGCACGCATGAGGTCCTCGTCGTCGGCCAGCAATACCCGGATCACGGCAGCTCCTTGAAGGGGATCAGGGCGGTCACGCGCCAGCCGCCGTGCTCGGCGTCACCGGCCTCGAACGTGCCGCCGAGGCCGGTGACGCGCTCACGCATGCCGGTCAGGCCGCGACCACCGGGAGAGGGGCTGGGGTCGGTGGCCGTGCCATCATCGGTAACCGTCACTCGTACCGCACCGGCGCCGACATCGACGCGTACGACGGCATGGGCCGGTCGCGCATGCCGTACGACGTTGGTCAGTGACTCCTGGACCACGCGGCGCACCGTCTCCGCGACGGCGGGAGCCAGTTCGCGCAGCCGGGCCGGGTCCGGCGGCAGCCTCAGATCGGCTGTGACGCCTGGTGGCAATTGGTCGACCAGTGCGCGGAGCGTCGCTTCGGAGTCGTACGCCTCGGTGAGCAGCCCCAGCACTCGGTCGAGGTCCGTCATCGCGCCGCGGCCCACCTCCTCGATATGGGACAGGGCCTCCCGTACCGGCGACCGGTCCTCGCCCAGGGTGAGGCGGGCCGCGCCCGCGTGGGTCACCATCACGGTCACCGCGTGTCCGACCGCGTCATGCAGTTCCCTTGCCATCCAAGTTCGTTCAGCGGTCACGGCCCGTTCGCGGTCGCGGGCCCGCAGCGCCTGCACGGTCTCCCGGCGCGACCGCCCGGCGCGACCGACGAGCCAGGCCACCGCGTGCACGGCGACGGCCGGGACGAAGGCGTCCGAGTCGCCGGCGAGGACGGCGAGCGCAGCGGCGACCGGCAACACCGCGATTTCCAGGGTGCGTTGGGGCGGACGACCCTGCACGACCAGAGTCAGGGCGAGCGCGGTGGCCAACGAGACATTGGTGACGGGCGCCCCGGATGCGGACGCCGCCACGGTGGCCGATGCCGCGGCCCACAGCGCGCATCCGGGTGCGTACCGGCGGCCCGCTATCGCCGCGAACCACACCACCGCGCAGACCCGTTCGACCACCGGGCCGTTCAGCATCGACGCGGTGTGGTCGGACGGCCCGATGGCGATGACCGCCGAGAGGTAGGCGGTGATCAGGTCGAGCAGCACCCACAGCCGGCCGCGGTCGACATCATGGTCGGGCCGCCATCGCGTACGTATCTCCCCCACGCAGGCCACGCTACGGGCGCGAACGTGCGCGGCCGTCCCCCTCGCGGTGGACTTCGGGTCCACCCGGACGGGGACCGGCCCGCCCGGACCGGCTGACGCGCCTTGTCGTGTGCCGGGCCGAGCATCGCCGTATGACGACAACTCAACTTCCGTACCAGGCAGTGTCGGTGAAGCCCAGGCGAGGCCGTGTGCTGCTGGCCGTTGTCCTGATCCCGTTCGGCGTCGTGCTGGGACCGGTCGCCGCGGCCGCCGCCTTTCTGGTCACCGCCACGGTGACCCCCCCGTGTCCCGCTTCTCGTCGCCGCGGCGCTGGCAGCACTGATCGTGGCCTGTGCGCTGCCGGTGTACGGGGCCGTGCGCCGGCAGGGCCTGACCGCCGCCGTCACCGCGGCCGTGGCGCTGATCACCTCGCTCACCGCGTTCCTGACGGTCTTTCAGCCACTCGATGTGGCCGCCCCGCAGCCCCGGTCCGAGCCGACCGGCTACTGGAACCTGCCGACCGGCTCACGGCTCGCCTACACCCTCCAGCGCGCCCAGGGCACCCCGCGCCCCACTCCGGTGATCGTCCTGCACGGCGGCCCGGGCACCCCCGGAGACGGCCCCGATCCGGTGGAGCGCGCCCTCGCCGCGCGCGGCTACGACGTCTACGCCTACGACCAGCTCGGTTCCGGACGCTCGGACCGGCTGGCCGACCCGACCGGCTATACGGTCGCCCGTCAGGTCGCCGATCTGGAGGCCGTACGGGCGCGGATCGGTGCCGACCGCGTCGTACTGCTCGGCGCCTCCTGGGGTGCCACGCTCGCCGCCGAATACCTGGCCGCGCACCCCGACCGGGTGACCCGAATGGTGCTCACCTCCCCGGGCGTCCTGTGGGCACCGGCATGGCAGGGCCGCGACGAGGGCGACATCTGGGACCGGCTCACGCCCGCGCAGGAACGCGGGATCGACGCCCTCGAAGCCAGTTCCCGCCTGGCGGCCTGGTCGCTGCTCATGGACGCCGATCCGCGCGCCGCCCACGCCCTGGTCTCCGACGCCGAACTCGACCCCGTCTTCGCCAAATTGCTGGCCATCGCCGCCCCGGCGGCCACCTGCCATCCCGGCCGACCGCTCAAGAACCTGCCGGGCTCGCTGCCCGGCTTCTACTCCAACCAGCTCACCACCGAAGACCAGCTCACCGTCCCCGACCCACGTCCCGCGCTGCGCCGCGTACACGTCCCGGTACTGATCCTGCGCGGCGCCTGCGACTACAAGAACCCCGCCATCGCACGCGAGTACCGCGACGTCCTCCCGAACGCCACGCTCCGGACCATCGCGGGCGCGGGACACATCATCGACGCCGAACAGCCACAGGTGTACCGACGGGCGGTCACCGGATTCCTCACCGGTCACCCATAAGCGACTCACTTCAAGGGAACCGGGCTGTCGATGCAGACTCTGCGGCAGGACCGCATCCTCCACGAGGGCACTGTCACGTTGGCTGACCGAGGTGGGATGATCTTCGATTTGCTCATGCTGGAGGAGGCTGTCCGTGGGGAACGTGTCACCGTCGTACAAGGGGCACCGGCACCCGGCCGAGGTCATCTCCCA
>NZ_JNWJ01000108.1:0-27328 GCF_000716805.1 Streptomyces yerevanensis
GAAACGATAACGGCGATCAGCGCAAACCCGATATTGTCCCGTGACACCCGTCACGGAAGCGGCACAGCGCCGGCGCGTGGCCGGTCAGGAGGCCAGCGCTTGGGTCGGCCAAGCTTCGGAACGGACCTCGGTTGACAGGGGTTTCTGTATCTGTCCCGCGCCCTGGCTGGGCGCGGGACGCGGCAGCCCCGGGGGCAACGCAGGATGCCGTGTCTGCCTTTGGCACACTGCCTGCAGCCGTACGCAGGGGGAACACATGAGTGAGCGGGATGTCGACGCGCGGGTCGAGGAGCTGATCCGCGGGTTGCGGCGGATGGCCGCAGGGCTGTTGGAGGCGGCGGCCGAGCATCCGGATGCCGTACGGGCGCGGGAGTTGTCGGCGGCGGCCCGGGTGCTGACGAACGGCGTGCTGGCGCGCTTGGACGGGGAAGCCGTCGAGGACTCCCCGGCGCACCGGAGCGAGCCCGAGGTGCAGGACACCGTACTGCCGGCGAACAACGCGGCCTCCGAGTCCGGGACGGCGCTGGACGAGCTGGTGGAGCTGTATCTGCCGGACTACGCGCGGCGCCTGGACAAGGACCCGGTGATGTTCGACCCGGACCTGCCCTACGAGCGGTGGAACTCTCTGCACCGGGTCCGGTACGGGCGTGGCACGCCCTTCGACAACGCGCCGCTGTGGAACGACGCCGTTCCCAGCCGGGGGAAGGCGGTGGTGCGCGGCATGACCTCCAAGGCGGAGGTGCTGCGCCGCCTGCATCACAGCTACGTGATCCGGCGTGACCTGGACAGCCCGGAGGGAGAGCTGGCGGTTCAGGTGCTGGAGGGATGCAAGGCGATCCGTCGCTCCCGCGCGATCGTTGACG
This sequence comes from Streptomyces yerevanensis, assembly GCF_000716805.1. NCBI lineage: Bacteria > Bacillati > Actinomycetota > Actinomycetes > Kitasatosporales > Streptomycetaceae > Streptomyces > Streptomyces yerevanensis. The sequence goes on from NZ_JNWJ01000108.1 coordinate 864, forward strand.
GCGACTTCGTCGACGAGTCGGATCTGGAGCTGAAGCTGGAGGCCCTGCAGTGGCGCGCCCTGGTGATCGCCGCCGGTCGGAATGAGCACGCCCGTGCCCAGCTCCTCACCCGGCTGCGGCAGCTGGAGGTGCTGGCCGCTGCGGTCCTGGAGTTGGACACGGCGTTCCGGCAGCGCAACAGCAACCCTTCGCTGGGCGCCCGGATCGCCGGAGCAGCACACGGTGTGAAGACGGTGCTCCGGCACTGGCCGCCGAAGATCGAGGGTGCCGTTACGGAATCAGGTCATACGACGCCGTAACCCCCCAGAGAGGCCAGCGCCTTCCGGTAATCCGAACACGCCGCTCAGAGCTCACGGAACTCCCGCGTGGGCAGTGTCACTTGCTGCGCCCACGCCAGATCCCGGCGGAGGAGCGCGTCGTCGTCGGCGATGCGGCGTCCTGGCCGCCGCTGTCGACGTGGCGGCCGACCAGCTGGCCGAGTCGGGCGACCGGCTCCAGGTCTCCGCTCCACCGGTAATCGACGGCCTCGAAGACCCGCCAGGTCTGTTCGGTCCAGTGACCGTCGTCGCACGGCTCGCTGCTGATGCCCCAGCCCGCACCGAGCCGGAGGGCCTGCCACATCTGCATGCCCTTGTTGCGGCGCGGCCGTACCGGTATGCGCCCAGTCGGCGAGGGCGGCCAGCCGACCCCGTCGACGTTAGCCGGCCTACTTCGAGTCGGCTCGGTCGGCGCTCACGGTCGGCAGCGAGGTGAATTTTGCTGGTGAGTCCGCCGCGGGGCTGCTGGACCAGGTAGGGCGCTTCCGATACGTCGGGAAGAGGCATGGTGTGCCATAACTTGGACAGATAGGTCACGGAAGGCGGCGTCAGGTACAAAATATGTACCTGACTTACTGTGCTGGATTCAGAGGCACCGGGGGATACATGAGTACGCTGCCACCGAGCGTCCCACCACCATTCGGGCCACCACCCCCACTTCCCCCACCCGACCCAGCAGTAGTTGCAGCCACCGCTCACGCCGCAGAGGAAGCGCGTGAACGCCGGATGCTGCGAACGCAATGGGCCATGGTCACCGCGACCTGCCTGCCGGGAATCGCTGCCGTCGTCGCGCTGATCTTTACTTTCGTCACCGTTCAACAGACGCAAGACACGATAGGTCTCAGCGAGCAGGGGCAGATCACCAGCCGGTACAACGACGCCGTGACCAATCTCGGCTCCGGCACCGTAGATATGCGTCTGGGGGGCATCTACGCACTCCAGCGCATCATGAACGACTCCGCCCGCGACCAGCCCACCGTCATACGGGTCCTCAGTGCCTTCATTCGTGTGCACGCCCCAGCATCAGCCAAGACGCGAGGCGTCCACCGGCAAGGGGGCCCAGCGGCGGACATCACCGCAGCCCTCGAAGTCCTCGTTACGCGGCCTCCCGGGAAAGACGGCACTGCCTTTGTAGACCTACACGGGGCGGACCTACGGACAACCAACTTCTCGGTGTTCCGGCGCGAAGACAGCAATGCACTAAACCTGTCCGAATCGGACCTCCGCTACGCGGATCTCACCGGGTCGGACCTCCGCAGCGCGGACCTCCGCGGCGCAGACCTTGAACATGCGGTCCTTAACCAGGCAAAGCTCACTGACGCGGACCTCCGTGGTGTGGACGCCTATGTCGCTGACCTTAGGGTCGCCGACCTGGCCGGCGCAGATCTCACAGACGCAGACCTTGAGTCTTCGCTCCTCGTCCGGGCGTCTCTTGAGGGCGCTGACCTCAGTGGCTCCAACCTTATGTGCGCGGACCTCCGTAACACGGCCTTCCGTCGGGCGAAGCTCCGTGGCGCAAACCTCTACGGGACTGACCTCCGCACGGCCAGCGGTCTCACCGTAGGACAGATAGTGAGCGCGCGTCCTCACCCAGAAACCTGGCTTCCAGAGCGGCTGGCCTTGAACCCACGGGTCCGAGCTCGGATTGCGGCGGCCCGCAGTAACGACATGTCGTGTCCCTTGGGTCGATCGCCTTCGTCCAGCGGCGCGTGAGGTCTCCTTGTATTCCTTCGAAGAGAGCCTCGGGTTCAGCATCGCCCTCTTCAAGACGCCACGGCTCTGTCCAGTTCCTGGAGCACGGTAGGGAAAGAAGTTACGAAGGGTTAGATCACGGCGCATGCCGTCTCTAACAGATAATCTCATCTGGCGGCCCAAGACGTCGCTGCACCGTCGGGGCGTGTGTGACTGCGCAGGCGCCAGGGGTGCTCCGGGGCGCGATGTCCGCGCCGGGGTGTGTGCCTCCTTGGGTGGATGGGTGCTGACTGTTTTCGGAGGAACTGCTGGTGGCGCAGATTGACTTCCGTCTCGTCCAGACCGCGGTCATGGGAGGCCGGGATTCGGACCAGCCGGTCATCCTGCCCGAGGAGCCGCACAATCTGGATGAGTTCCGCCGCCAGTTCGGCAAGGACGACTTCTGGTGCGGGACGCTGCTCGGTGGCTGCGGCGAGCGGCTGATGACCAAGCGCTACGAAACGAAGGTCTGTCACTTCTCACATTTCCCGGACCGCGACGGAAGCCGGACGGCTTGTCATCGCACAGCCAACGGCGTCGACAGCGCCGATCACCTGTTCATCAAGGCGCACGTGACGCAGTGGCTAGCGGGCCAGGGGCACGCAGCACAGGCCGAGTTGTGCAGCCTCGGGCACGGCCCCGGGGATGCCGTGGACTTCGTGCTGCGTGCCACGAATCAACGCCTGCGCTTCGAGCTGCGGCCCAACGACTACCGCAGCTGGCGTGGAGCGGCGGACAGCCTGGCCGCCAAGGAAGGGCACGTCGAGTGGGTCTTCGGGCTGGAGAGCGCCATCACCCGGGATATGACGGCCCGCTACGGCTACGCCCTGCGGGTGCGGTGCGAAACCGATGGCAACAGCCGCCGGGTTCTGATCGGCACCGTCACCGAGAACCGCCCCGTCGCCTGGTCCCCGCTCGAGCAGTGCCGGATGACCGGCGACGGCCTCATCACCCCCGACCTCGACGAACTGCGTAACCGCGGGCTGATCCGCGAGGGCGCCGCGCGCCACGACGCCGTGGCCGGCAGCCTGCCGCTGCGCGGCGCCGAGATCGTCTTCGCGATCGACGGCGAGGCCCGGCCGGACACCGACTCGCCCCTCGTGGAGAGCGGCCGGTACCTGATATCCGGCTTCATCAAACCGGCCGGACACCGGATCCTCAAGGCCCAGCTCTCCTTGCCCCACGACACACCCCGCCCCACCGAGCAGTACGTGTACCGGCTGGCGGGCGCGGTGCGCCTGCTGGTCACCGAAGCCGACCGGCCGGGTGAGAACACCCGCTGGGCGGTGCGCGCGGACAGCCTCATCCAGCTCAAGGGCCTGGACGCGGAACGTACCGGCCTGTGGCGTCCCCCCGTCGCCTTGGACGAGCCCCTGCCCGCGCCGAAGCCCGCCATGCGGCCCGCCCCGGCCCCCACCGTTCCGGTGCAGTCCCAGGGCAGCCGCACCGCCACACTGTTGCGGCGGGCTCTCGAAGACGTGGCGCGGGAGGGAGCCACCACCACGTGGAATCAGCTGGCCGAGCGGATCGGCCTGGATCTCGCGCACCTGCCCGATCCCAAGCGCAGGGACCTCCTCGTGGAGGTCGACAAGCCGCGAGATCGGAACCGGTCGCTGTTGTGCGTCCTGGTCCGCGCGCCCTCCGGCCGTCCCCTGTCCTATCTCGCCACCGTACTGCGCCTGCTCCAAGCCGCCGCCCCGGCCTCGGAGTCCGCGCTGTACCGGTGGAGCGACGAGCAGATCCGCGCTGCGCATACGGAGTACGGCCACCGCACTCCTCCCCTACCGGCATCGGCTGCCATTGCGGAGGCGCCCCGCCCCGCGGAAGCGCGGGCCGCCCAGGAACAACTGACCCTCCTCAAGGCCCAGTTGGCTGTGGGCCGTGCCACGTTGCCCCACGCCACCGGCCGTCGCGCCGCCCGCCTGACCACCACGGTCAAGGACGGCGAACAGCACCAACGGCTCTACGAGACTGTCCGGCAACGCAGGCAGGAGCTGCGCGCGTGGCAACGCGAGAGCGAGCGGCTCCTGGACGACCTCGACCGCCTCATTGGCCACCCTCTGCCAGCGCCTGCTCCTCTGAAGAAGAGCACGCCCGCCGTCCCGCCCGCCGCCGCGAAGAGCCCCGTCTCGCCGGGGAAGGACCAGCGCACGTTCCGGGCGCAGGCGACAGCAGACATCGCCCGTCTGACGCAGCTGTTCAAGCAGGCCCGTGATGCCGACGACCTGAACGAGGCCAGACGGATCCGCAAGGAAGTCTCACAGATCGCCACGGATCGCCTGTCCAGTGAGCCACGGCAGAACCTCCTACTGCTCCGCACCGACCTGCAGACCTGGATCAACAGCCGTGAAGCAGCAGCCGCCCACGCTGCTCTGCGCACCTTGTTCGCCGACCTCGCGACGGCCGGCCCCGCCCCCACGTCTCTCGCCCTGCGCAGTGCCCTGGCCCACTCGAAGATTCTCAAACGACGCTGCCCCGGCCCCCTGCCGCAGGACCTCCACACGGCGCTCACCCGCCTGGAAGCCCAGGTCAACGGCGAATCGGTGACTCCAGACGACGGAGCCCCGTCGGCGACCTACCCGTCACCCAGCGGCGCGCCGCCTTCCGAGTCTGCCGCTTTCGCAGAAGCCCGAGCGGAGTTCGCCTGGCTCGTGAAGGAGATCCGTGCCGCGCAGGAGGCCGGCGACCTGGCTGCGGTCCAGACCGCGCGCCACTTGGCCGGACCCATCTACGGCCGGCGCCTGTCGCCCGAAGACCGTGCCACCTACACGCCGTTGATGCGCGAGGTGAAAGCGTGGTGCCAGGAACAGGATCCGAACACGGACCCGATCCTGCGCCGTATCCGTCAAGTCCTCGCCGAACTCGGCCGTGCCGGCAACGGCCTGGCCACCGAGCAACTCGCCGCATTCCTCGACGAGATCAGCTCGCTGCGCCGTCAGTTGGACCGGCGCCTACCGGTGCTCGAAGAGGTTCAGGTCAAGCGGTGGAAGCGCCAGCTCAAGGCTTGCACCTCGAGCGCGCCGCGTCGTGCCGCACCGCGCGCGGCGGACCCGGTCACGGCCGTCCCCGGTCCCAAGGCCACCGCACCGTCTCCCCCGGACCGTCTGCCGATCGAGACCATCGACAAGCTGGCCGCCATCGCCCGGGACGTCCTCAAGGACGCGGCGCGCAGCGGCGGCTCACTTCTGACGTGGGGTGACCTGCGGCTGCGGATGGCGGGCGGGCTGCCCCACCTGCACCCGGACGACCAAGGCGAACTCCTGGTCGCCGTCGACCGGGAGACACCGGTCGGTGAACCGCTGCTGTCCACACTCGTCGCGAGCTCGGACGCCTCGCTGCACTGGCTCTACCGCCACGTCCGCTTCAGCCTCGGCCGCGAACGCATACCCGAACCAGACCTTCCCGCCCACTGGGCCACCGAAGTCCTGCGCCTGCGCCAAACCTGGCGCCACCACTGACCTGCCGCACTCAGCGAACAGCGTCCGGGCCCAGCCGGCCCGCCGTTCAGCTCGGTCGCGGACACCCGCAGGCCCCGGCTCGCTGCACTGGTTCGCCACGACTGCACGCGGCTACGGGTAGACACCGAGCTCGTAGTGGCACACCCCGGCGTACACGGTCACGGTGCCGTCGTCGTGAATCTCGCCCCAGGGGCGCTCCGGGAGTGAGATGTCCAGGAAGCTGCCGGAGCAGCCCTCGCAGCAGTCGAAATGGTCCTGCCACGCTGTCACGTCCGCTTCGGTGCGAGGGTTGCGCATCGTATGGACGTCGTGACCGCTGCACTCGTCGTTCGGGCACGGTGCGCCGTGGCCACAGTCCGCAGCGCCGCACGGGCAGGGACGGTCGCACCCGGCCGGTTCCCAGTCCTGGGTGATCACGGCGCGCTCTCGGGGTGACCTTCGATCCGCTGTCAGGGCTGCCACGACGTCCTGCCGGGACGCCCCGGTCGCTTTCTGCACGGCGTCCGTGAGCGCGACCACGTTGCCGAGGTCGGGATCAGTGCCCGAAAGCCATACGGTCGGTGAGCCGGACAAGTCGGCCTCGTTGCGGTACAGCCTCGCGAAGAACGAACGCGTCCCCGTGTCGTATCCCCAGTCACTGCCCCGTTCCCAGCCGCGAAGCGGCAGAGCGAGGGTGAAGTCCTCGACGATTCGCTGCCCTTGTGGCACGTAGAGCGCGGTCATACGGTGCCAGCGGCAATGCGCCAGATCGCCGTGGACAATGGCGGTGCAGGCGTCGTTGAGGGCCGGATTCCCTCGGCAGCGCCGCTTGGTGCGATGGGCACGGCAATACGTCTGCGTCGCCTCGATGAGCTGGTCGCACTGCCGTCCCCCCCGTGTCGCTGGGTGCCATACAGCGCTGGCGGTGCGCGGCGGCGGGGTGGCGATTGGCCAGCGTGCCGACGGCCCGCTGCTGTTCGATCTCGCGGTGGATCCGGGCCACGCTCTCATTGCGCGCCGCTCCCTGCAGCGGGTAGACGGTGCCTTTCGTCGTCAGCAGGTTCGTGAAGGTGTCCGGGGCGAGTTGCGGCTCCAGCATCAGTTCGCAGTCATCAGAAATGGGCTGGAAGAACCAGCGCTCCTCCGCGTCATGGATGGCGCGGATGCCGCGGTGAGCCTCGGTCCGGGACGCTGTCTTCGCCCGTTCCCGCAGTCCCTGGGCGCCCGCCAAGGTGGTGAGGTCCAGACGCGCCGCACGAGATGCGCCGCCGCCGACCACATGACGGGCGGCATACAGCGTGTCCACCGTCTTCGCGGCCAGCACGCCGACGTCCACCACGTCGCCGTAGGTCCGCAGGCATCGGTAGTCGCCGTCGAAGAGATTGTGGCCGATGATCAGGTCGACCTCTCCGGCCACGGCACGGAGGTCCGAGAGATTCTGATCTCGGAACGTGTGAAAGGCTATTTGCCGCCAGAATTCCTGTCCCGGCATGTCGGCGGCGTCCTGTCTTTCCATCACCAAGAAGCCGACGACGTCGATATCCCAACGCTCGGGCAGGCTCCGGCCCTCTACCCGCGCATAGTCCACATCCAGCACTCCCACCGTGCGGGGAGATCCTGGGAGCAGCCGCCGTACCGCAGGCGTGCGATAAACGGGCGCGTGGCCATACCTGTCGGCGTCCACGACGCTCGGGTCCGGCGCCACAATCGGAGTCCACGCCTCCAAGTCCTCCGCGCTGGCATAAGCGCCGTCACTTCCTCCGTGCGTACACACCGAGTGCGCCACATAGAAGGCGAATCCCCGTCGCCGCAGATCCAACGCGCCTGAATCATCGGCGAGTTGACTCTCGGAAAACACCCAAAGGTAGACCGGAACGGCCAGGTCGGACCGCAGGTACCACCCCGCTTGGAGCGGCGCCCGAGGGAAATCGACCTGCGGGACGAAATCGGATGAGTATCCGTCGGGAGGCTGCGCCGTGAACTCCAAGAACGGCTGGCCAGATTCCCGCCCCGCGTCGATCAACGCCTGAAAGGTCCACCCACGCGACGGCACCCGCGGGCCACCGAGCTTGATCACGGAGGGCAGTTGCTCGTGCGGGGCAACCTCGCCAGTGCGCCGGGCCCGCGACGACGGCTTCTTCTTCCTCTTCTTCGGCATACGCCGGACAGTAGCCACCCCCTCCGACAACGGCCGCGCCCCAAGACGACCTACCCGAAGGCCCATTGATCTTCCCGGCGCCGGACGAGGACCGCGATCATCGCGGTGACGGCTTTCGGTAGCCCGGTGAGCCGAGTGCGCAGTCGTGTCATAGGGAACATCGTCGGGGCATGGCGCGGCCGGGGCATGAGTCGCGGTACTCAGCTGTGGTGCGCAGGAAATCCATGGGGCCGGTGGGTTCCGAGTCCCGGCCGCGCACCGGTCAGACGACCCGGTGCAGGGCCTGTCCGCCCCAGAACTCGACACCGGCGTACCGGGTCTCCCGGGCCGGGACCTTCGCCGCGAACCACGCGGCCGGCAGCCGGTAGCGCTGGTTGTCCCAGTCCGACGCCTTCGGGCTGGCATCCGTGCCACCAACAGGATCCGGAAAGTCTGTGTGACGCCGCCTCCAGTTGCTTACAGCAGCACGACCGACCCTGGCGAGCCGTGCAACGCCTGCAAGGCTGAGCGTGACCGGCTCGTCGTGCTGCTGCATGGTCTCTCGCCTTAGACGTCGTCTCATTTGGTGAGTCGGCGGTAGCAAATGAGGGTGCAGGCGAGGAAGTGTTCGGCCTTGCGCTCGTAACGGCAGTGGAGCCGACGGCAGCCGGCGAGCCAGGCCATGGTGCGCTCAATCGTCCAGCGGTGGCGGCCCAGCCGGGTGGAGGATTCGATCCCCTTGCGTGCGATGCGGTGGGTGATGCCGCGCTTGCGCAGCCATCGACGCAGGTGGTCATAGTCGTAGCCCTTGTCGGCGTGCAGCTTGGCGGGCTTGCGTCGGCGTGGGCCGCGGCGGGAGCGGATCGGCGGGATCCCGCGTACCAGGGGCCGCAGGGCCTGGCTGTCGTGCAGGTTCGCGCCGGAGATGCCGACGGAGATGGGCAGACCGGTCCGCTCGGTGATCAGGTGGACCTTCGAGCCTTTCTTGCCCCGGTCGACAGGATTCGGACCCGTCAGGTCCCCCCTTTCAGGGCCCGCATGTTCACCGAGTCGATCGCACACCTCGACCAGTCCAGGTCTCCGCGAGCGCCGGGTTCGTCCAGCACCAGGCGGTGCAGCTTGGCCCAGACCCGGGCCCGGCTCCACTCGCTGAACCGGCGGTGCGCGGTCGGACCCGACGGGCCGAAGGACGGCGGCAACTGCTTCCACGTGCACCCTGACGTGGCCACGAACACGATCGCGGCCGGCACCTCGCGATCCCCATACCGCCGCCGGCCACCACCTTGAGGCCGTGTCGGGGCCGGAGGCACCACCCGCGCGAATAACTCCCACAGCTCATCCGGCACCAGACGCTCCACGATGTCCACGACCGCAGACTATCGGACACGCCAAATGAGATGTCCTCTTAGACGCAGGGGATTACGTAGCGGACGGGGTTCCAGTCGGCGTAGAGGTCCGAGCTGTACGCCCGCGGTGTCTTGTATTCCAAGGTGCCGTTGGGCTTGTACATTCGGGCCCGGCGGCTCTCCAGGTTGCGGGTCTGGTCGTTGATCCAGGAACCGCCCCTGCCCCAGGTGGACACGTAGTACTTCGTGTTGCACTGGCGCATCTTGATCCAGGTCCCCCTGAACTCCTTGCGCTGGAAGGCACAGAAGTTCCCAGACACCCCCGGAACACCCGGGCAGGGGTCGGCTGCGATGCGCATCCCGTTGCCCGAGGCGAAGTCGCGCGGGTGGGCCTCGCCCGGCAGGGCGACGAGGACCTCGCCCTTGCCGTTGAGGTCGATCTTGTTGAGCGCGACCTGGGTCCCGCCCATCTTCTTCAGGTAGCGGTCCACGTCCGCCTGCAGCGCCGTGGTCTGCGCACTGGTCAGGTGCGCGGACTCGGCCTGCTGGGCGAAGCTCGAGGCCGTCGACGCCGCCGGTCCTGCGTCGGCCGTGCCCACGCCCGTGACGAGCATGAGCAACCCGCCTGCCGCCGCGATACCGGTCTTGTGCATGTGCCGCATATCTCTCCTTCGACTCACGGGCACGGTTTGTGCCCACGGCCGCACGCCACCGGATCCCGGGGCGTGCCGTTCAGTTGGTTCGGCATCGAGTTCACCGGGCTGGGGGTTGTTGCACAGCCGTGTCCCCGGCGTGAAACAAAGCAGGTCACAAGCCCGGGTTGGCGAGATGGTGTCTTTCGCGGTGGTGGGGCGGGTGTTGGGATGAGACGCCGCTACGGGCCAAGGACGTCTGCAAAGCCCTCGGCCACGAACTACTGCCGAAGAACGTCGAAGGCACCCGCGCCAAGCTGAAACGCCTGGTCAAACTCGGGATCCTCACCGAGGCCGACAGCGGCAACTTCGCCAGGAAGCAATAGCCGACAGAACCTCCACCAGCGGCCTTGCTCCCACCTCAGCCAGAAACGGACATCACCCCGGTCAGGCGCCCGGCGTGCGGAGGTAGTACCAGGTGTTCGGGCCGACCTTGCCGTCCCGGGCGATGCCTTTGCGGCCCTGGAAGGTCTTCACGGCGCGCTCGGTGTCGGCGCCGAAGCTGCCGTCGACGCCCGACGATCCGATGGACACGCCGTGGAACCTCAGCAGCGCCTGGATCTCTCGTACCTTGTCGCCCCGGTCCCCTCGGTCGCTGTACGGGTTGAGGACCTCGTAGCCGCAGTACCAGCCGATGAAGTCCCTGAGCTGGCACCCCGCCGCGGCGGCCGAGACGGACGCCTCCTGGGCCGTGGCACCGGCCGGAGCCGCGGACGCGCTCGTGGCGCCGGCGAACAGGCCGGAGAGCAGGGCACCCGCCGTGAGTAAGCCGGCGGCCTTGGTGCGAACGTGCATGGAAATTCCCCCTGTACGTGAAGTTTGGCGCCCTCGCGGACGGACCACACAGGCCCCTCGACCGATGAGCGATATCTTGCTACTTCCAGTCGCTGCAGAGCCTGTCGTACTTGCCGAACGCGGTCGTCACCACTCCTTCCAGCCGGAGCAGGTGTTCGGCCCCCAGTCCTCGATGCAGACCCTGATCGAGCCGCCGTACGGCGCGTTGAAGTCGTTGCTGAACGAGTAGCTGTAGCTGTTCCCGCAGGCAGTTGCCGGGGCGAACTTGCGGTTGCCGAGCGGATTGAAGCGGTACTCGGCATAGACACGGTGCCCGTCGCACTTGTTGTCCCACACGGTGACCCGATAGCGCCTGAACTCAATGTTATAGATGCAGGCCCCGGCAGGATTCCCCGAGACCTGTGCGCAGGCGAGCGTGCTCGCCGCCTGGGCTTGGGTGACCGGTCCGGCCAGCACGAGGCCGGCTGCCATCGCCGCCGTGGCACCGGCAGCGGTCAGCGCCTTGCGTACCTTCATGGTGTTCCCCCTGCTTGGTTGAGCGGCACGGCGGTCTGCCCGGAGCCGTGCCGGCGTACAACATCGAGTTCACCGGAGTTCGGGTTGTTGCACAGCCGGGTCCCGGGCGTGAAACAAAGCAGGTCACAAGCCCGGGTTGGCGAGATGGCGTCTTTCACGCTGGTGGGGCGCGTGTTGGGATGAGACGCCGCTGCTGGTCACGGGGGCGGCACGGGGGAGGGAAGCGCTATGGGGCGTCCGGAGGCGGACCTCGATCCGGGGCGGGGGCCGGTGCAGCGGTTTGCGTTCGAGTTGCGCAAGCTGCGTCAGGAAGCGGGCGGCATCACCTACCGGCAGATGGCCCGGCAGGTGGAGGTCTCGGTGGCCGGGCTGATACCGGCGCTGCGCCTGCACGGCGCGGGTGAGGTGTCCGCGATCCGGATCCTCACGCCGGGCGACCGTCCTTCGCGGACTCATGCCCAGGCGCTGCGGCCGGCCGCCGGGGACGGCGACACCGTCATCGTCGTCGACCAGTTCGAGGAGGTCTTCACCCTCTGCCACGACTCGGCGGAGCGCGCCGAGTTCATCGACAGGCTGCTCACCGCCCGGGAACCAGTCAGCCGGCTGCGGGTCGTCATCGCCGTACGGGCGGACTTCTACGGCCGCCTCGCCGAACACCGCGTCCTGGCCGACGTGGTGTCCGACTCCGGTCTGCTGGTCGGGCCGATGAGCCCGGCCGAGCTGCGCGAGGCGGTCGTCAAGCCCGCGCAGACGGCCGGGCTCATCGTCGAGCGCGAGCTGACCGCCCGTCTGGTCCGCGAGGTAGAGGGCGAACCGGGCGGACTGCCGCTGATGTCGCACGTCCTGCACGAAACCTGGCGGCGGCGCCGGGGACGGGCGTTGACCGTGGAGGCGTACGAGGCGGCGGGCGGTCTGCACGGCGCGATCGCGCAGACCGCCGAGGACGTCCACACCGGGCTGTCCGCGGCGCAGGCGGAGCTGGCCCGGATGGTGCTGCTCCGGCTGATCTCCCCGGGGGAGGGTTCCCCGGACACCCGCCGCCCGGCCGCCCGCAGCGAACTCGACCTGGCCGAGCACCGCGACGACGTCGCCGTGGTCCTCGACCGGCTGGCCCGCGCCCGTCTGATCACCCTCGGTGAGGACACCGTTGACCTCGCTCACGAGGCCCTGATCACCGGCTGGCCCCGGCTGCGCGGCTGGATTGAGCAGGACCGCGAGCGCCTGCGTGCCCATCGGCGCCTCACCGAGGCCGCCCAGGCCTGGGACGATCTCGGCCGCGATCCCGGTGCCCTCTACCGGGGCACCCGCCTGGATTCCGCCGACGAGTTCTTCGCCGCCGCGGAGCACGAGGCCGCCCTCACATCGCTGGAACGTTCCTTCCTGGACGCCGCCCGCACCGCCCGTACCCGCAGCCGCCGTCGTCGTCATTCCCTTGCCGCTGCTCTGGCCACACTGCTGGTCCTCGCCCTTGTCGCCGGTGTCGTCGCCTGGCAACAGAGCCGCACGAGCGACCGGCGGCGGGTGGAGGCGGAGGCCCGGCGGATCGCGGCCGTCGCGGAGAACATGCGGTTCTCGGATCCGATGAAGGCTAGGCGGCTGAGTGTGGCGGCTTGGCGACTGGCGGAGACGGTGGAGACGAAGTCGGCGTTGATGGGGTCGATGGCGCAGAAGGAAGAGGACGTCTCCGCCCTCCCCGAAGCGGTCTTCGACGGAAACGGAACCCGATTTGAACTTGCCGCGGATGGCCGGACTCTGATCACCGTCACGTCGAAGAGGCTGGAGACATGGGACGTGATCACCCACCGCCGGACGCGTTCCGACGTGGGAGTCGGCAAACTGCTTGGCGAGGACGAGTCGGCCGTGGTCAGTCCGGACGGCCAGACACTCGCGCTGGAGCAAGAAGACGGAGTGCGGCTGTGGGACGTACGCACCGGGCGGGTGACTGGGATGCTCCCGGTAGACGATCCAGTGGTCGCGATGTTCGGCGCCAGCGGCCACACCCTCGTCGTTGACGAGTTCGCGACCGAGGTCACGCAGGTGTGGGATCTGCAGCGACGGCGCCTGCTCATGGGGCTTCCGTGGAGGAAAGACGAGGTGCGGAACCTGGCCGTCAGCGCTGATGACCAGTGGCTGGGGCTGTGCACGAGCACTGGGCTGCTGGAGATCTGGAAGATCAGCGAACGGCGCAAGCTCTCCTTTCCCCAGTCGGCCAACTTCAAGGGAAACTGCCGGGCCGACAGCCTGGCTTTCACTCCAGATAGCCGAAAGATCGCATTTCTCACCGCCAAGGGCGTCAGCGTCTTCGACTTCCACTCCGGCGAGGAGTCCGCCCAGCTGAAAGGCGCGGGCCTGAAAGGCATCCGGGTCGGCGCAGAATTCATCGCGGCCACAAGCACTCATGAGATTCTGCTGTGGCGGCTCTCGGCCCCCGACGCACCGGTCTTCCGTCACTTTCTGATCAATGAGACCCCCGACGAGTTCGAACTTGACCTCGCCGGAGGTGCCGTGCGGTACCTCAACGGTTACGCAACGGCAGTCAGGACGCTGAGTCTGGGACCAGCGGCGACCCGACGCTGGCAGGAACACCCCGTCCGCCAGGCAGAACTGGCCGCGGGAGGCCGGACACTTGCCACCGTTCACAGGTCGAGCGACACAGACGGTTTCCAACTGCTGAGCACCCGCAGCGGGCATGTCACGTCCCCATTGCCAGGAGCACCCTGCCCCCTCGATCCGTCGGACTCCGACAAGGAACGACCGCGGGCGGAAGCACCGGACGCTGCGCCAGCGGGAAGTTGGGACGGCAACTGCGCCAATCTCATGGCGTTCAGCGCCGACGGCAGATACTTCGCCTACGGCCAGCTGTGGAGCGACACTGACGGGAACTCACCGAAACGGCAGCGGATCACGGTGTGGGACGTCACAGCACGCCGGAGGCACGCAACGGTCGACATCCCGACTGGCGGGCGGAACCAGACCGGCATCAGCGGAATGAGGCTCAGCGCCGACGGCCACACCCTGCTGCTAGTCCTTACCGGGCTGCAGGGAGAGTCCGTACAACTGTGGGACGTACGCCAGGGGAGGAAAACCAGGACGCTGACCGGCATCGGCGGAGATGAGCTGGCCCTCCGCCGTGACATGGGCAAGCTGGTGACCTCGTACGACATGGTCGCCGATCTGCCTTCCGGGCGAGTCAGTCACCGCACACTGGGCGAGGACTCAACAACCGTGCTCGCCTTCAGCCCCGACGGGGCGCACCTGGCTGTCGGCGACATACTGGGCCGAGTCACCGTCTGGGACGGAGGAACACACGAACGCCGTGGCGTACTGCCCGGAACCTACGTCGGCGCGCGCTCGGGGGACACCAACGCTGTGAGCGCGCTGGCCTTCTCCGCCGACGGTGCCACCCTGGCAGTCGCCGGCAAGTCCGGCACCATACATCTGTGGGATGTCGCGTCCGCCCGACTGCTCGGCTCCGCCCTCCCCGCCTTCGGCGACTCGTTTCTCTCGCTTGCTTTCAGTCCTGACGGCCACACGCTCTACGCCGCGGGCACCCACGTCCCGCTCCAGAAGTACGACATCGGTCCGAGCATGCTGGTCTCCCAGATCTGCGACCGCGTAAAGTCCGGACTCTCCCGCGCCGACTGGAAGAAGCACCTGCCAGGCATCCCCTACCGCGAGACGTGCTGAGTTTGTCCTACCGTTCTAGCGCGGGCCCACGCCGGAAGCTGATCGGAAAATCGATGTTCGGGAGGGCCGGCGGCAGCATCCGGGCCGCGTGCGGACCGGATGACGATGAGACGGACCGGTTACCGAGGCCGTGCATCAGGTACAGGGCGCCAGTGTCGGCGAGTAGCTGCGCCGTACAGCGCGCGGCAGCAATTTCCTTGGCGCCAGCCGCCGACAGGCGGGCGAGCGGGTCCACTGCCCCGGCCTGGATCCAGCCGTCGAGGGTGCCGTCCTGTTCGGCCTGCCGCGCCGTGGCGGCGACCGGCGCCCAGTCGAGGCTGGGCGCCAGGGTGGCGAGCGCGTCGACGAGGGCCTCGCCGCCGACTCCAGCTCCGAGAGCCGCTTGCCCTCCGGCACCTCCAACAACTTCGTGGGTGAACTGGTTGCTGTACTTCGTCAACCCGGTACCCCCGACTCCGCCACGAAGTGATGAAGTTGCTCAACTCTTTCTGAGACAGATCACTGAGTGGTCCAGTCGGTGATCATGCCTCGACGCCGTCGTCTCAGGTGAGACAGCACAACCTCTGAGACAGTCCAACTGTTCCTAAGCTGCGCAGCGTCGGGAAAGGCCGGCGCCCCCGCTCGCCGCCCTGGTGAAGGCCAAGCAGCAGGAGAAGGAGGCCGCCGCGGCGTGAGCGGGCGCCACCCGTGTGGGTGATGACAGCCGGGCGGTTCGGCGAGACGCTCAGCAGAAAGTCGAGAACACCACAGACCACTTCAGAGCCCGGCCGCGCAGCGTAGCGCGGCCGGGCTCGCGCCGTGTGGCGGGACGGCTGTACCGCAGCAGCTGTGTCGCCCGGGCCGTCTGCTGGCAGTGCGGGAGTACGCCAGCAGGCGGCTGGCGTCCCACAGGCGCAGGCTGAGGGAGTGGAGTGGCCCGTAGACGTCGCCCTCGCGCGGCCCGTGACACAGCTGCCGACAGGCCCGTCATGGGCCTACGAAATCAAGGTCGACGGTTCTCCAGACACTCGAAGTTGTCTCATCCGAGTGACAGCTCGGCATCGCCCAGCACACCTTTGACCGGCACCGGAAGACTGCACAGCCCTGCAGCCTCGCGCCACAGGCGTGGACACGAACCGTGACGCCCACATAACATGTCACCGTTAACTTAACGGCGACAACCTGAGGGGCCCGCGATGACCATCACCGAGCAAGACGTCTACACCTTGGCGCCGTTCGCCAGGACGCTCGGGATACGCTTCGCAGCCCTCAAGGCCGACGCTGTCACCGCGCAACTCGCCTACACGCCCGAGCAGTCCACCGTCGGCGCCGCGATGCACGGCGGGGCACTGATGGGGCTGGCCGATGTAGCCGGCGCCGTGTGCGCCACGCTGAACGGGACCGCCGACACCGTCCCCGCGACCATGGAATCCACCACCCACTTCCTGCGGCCCGTACACGGCACCGGCGCCTTCGCGACCTCCCGCCCGCTGCACGTCGGCAAGTCAACGGTCGCCGTGGAAATCGACATCAGGGATGACAAGGACCGGCTCTGTGCCCGCGTCACTCAACTCGTCGCCCTCCGGAGGCGCCATGACTAAGGGACCCGGCCAGACCACGGCCGACGGCCGCGCCAGCACAACCGAAGGCCGTCGGCGCAGTCGCGCCAAGCGAGGCCACGGCGGCCGACTGAGGGACGAGCTCATCAAAGCGGCCGGCACGCTGCTCGACGACGCCGGCGAGGACGGCGTGACCATCCGCGCGGTGGCACAGGCTGTCGGGGTCAGCACCCCCTCGGTGTATCTGCACTTCGACAACCGACTGGAACTGCTGCACACCGTGTGCCTCGGGGTCTGGGACGAGCTCGGCCGTCGGATGCTGAGCATCAGCGCCCAGACCACCGACCCGTTCGCCGAACTCCACCAGCGCAGTGTCGCCTACATCAGGTTCGGGCTCGACCATCCCCTGCGCTACCGCCTGGTCGCGACCGGACCCGCGACAGCCGCCACTGAGCAGGTCGCCGACGCCTGCTTCCGATTCCTACGGGAAACGGTGCAGCGATGCGCCGACGCCGGCGTGCTCCACGGCGATGTGACGGCGCTGACCCGGGCCATCTGCGCGTGCCTGCACGGTGCCGTCTCGCTGCTGATCCTCCAGCCGACCTCGAAATGGCCCGACGACATCCCCCAGTACGCAGACGATGCCGCCACCCTCGCCTGCCAGGGCGCCGCCGCCCTCTCACGCGCGCACCATGGCCGCTACGGAACGTGAACTGTTCTGCCCTGGGCAACGCTCCGCTACGCCTCGCTGGCGTCCTCATCGGCCGACGGTTGGCGCAGAGGTCGGCGGCCGGCCTGCGCGGGGCGGACAAAGGGCTGGTCCTCCATGCCCTTGCGGTAGTGCTGGCGCAGTTCGCCGCTCTGGCCGAAGAAGATCCGCCGGGCCAGGCGGTGGCGGGCCTCGGCGATGTTGAGCTGCTTGCCGATCATGCGCCGGTTTTGAAGTGGCCCAGACAGCGAGCCGATGTCTCTTGACTTCCTCCCCCTCGTGAACGAGGGGGATTCCTACGGCTCGCGCCGTGGGGTTTTCTGCTTCACCGCCGACTGCCCGCCCGGAGAACTTCGTTGAGGTCTTACACCGGCTCCACAGACTGTCACCGCCAGCCCGGCGGCCAGAAGGTTCTTCGCCGCGTTCACGTCCCGGTCATGGGCCGTGCCACAGCTGCCGTACGTCCAGGTGCGGACGCTGAGCGGCATCTTCTCCTGCAAGGTGCCGCAGGCGGAGCACAGCCTGGAGGAGGGGAAGAACCGGTCTACGGCGATCACTTCCCGCCCGTACCAGGCGGCCTTGTACTCCAGCATGGAGCGGAACTCGCTCCAGCTCGCGTCCGAGATGGCCCGGGCGAGCCTGTGGTTCTTGACCATGGTGCGCACGGTCAGGTCCTCGATCACGAGCGTTTGGATTTCACGAACGAGACGAGTGGTCAGCTTGTGCAGGTGGTCACGGCGCCGGTCGGCGATCCGGGCGTGGATCTTGGCGACCTTGCGCCGGGCTCTGCGGCGGTTGGCTCCGTCACCGCCGACCTTGCGGGACAGCTCCCGCTGGGCCTTGGCGAGACGGGTGCGGTCACGGCGCTCGTGCCGGGGGTTGGTGATCTTCTCCCCGGTGGAGAGGGTCAGCAGGTGGTCCAGGCCGACATCGACCCCGACCGCCGCATCGGTGGCGGGAAGCGGCTTGATGGCCGGGTCCTCGCACAGCAGGGACACGAACCACCGTCCCGCCGGGTCCTGCGACACGGTCACGGTGGACGGCTTCGTGCCTTCGGGCTGGCCCGCCTGGCGAAGAAATGGGTGAACGCCGTCTGCAGGTGCCGCAGCGTCTGCTGCAGCGGCACCGACGAGACGTCGTTGAGGAAGGCCAGTTCCTCGGTCTTCCTCAACGCGGTCAGCATCGTGGAGGTGGCGTTGTAGTTGACCCGTTCCTGCCGCACCCACGCCTCGGTGCGGGCGGCGAGCGCCAGGTTGTAGACCTTCCGCACACACCCGAACGTGCGCGACAGCTCGGCTGCCTGCACATCGGTCGGATAGAAGCGGTACTTGAACGCCCGCTTCACGTGGCTCACGGTCATGCTCACAAACTAGTGAGACTGCATGTAAAGATCAAACCTCCGGGTCAGAGCACTGCGATCCTCCCTGACGGCGACTCGCAGCCCCTTGCCCTGCTCCGCAGGAGTCCGTTTCCTCCCCCGCCTGAAGGTGGGGATATCCACGGAGGAATCAGATGAGACACATCAAAGTCTGGAGAAGGACGGTCACCGGACCGTGCTGTGGCGCACCGAGGACGGCGTCCGGCTGCAGTCGCGGACCGGCCGCGACGTCACCGCGCTCTGGATGGACCTGGCCGTGGCCGCCATGAGCCTGCCGCCCGGCGTGATCCTGGACGGCGAGGCCGTGGTGTACGTCGCCGCCGACGACGGCACCGCGCACATCAGCTTCGCCGCGGCGCAGTCCCGCGCGAGGGAGCTCGCCGATCAACACCCGGCGACGTACGTGGCGTTCGACGTCCTGGCCCATCCTGCAGCAGGCCATCCTGACCTGCGCCCGCGCCCGTACGCGGAGCGCCGCCAGGTCCTCCTGGACGTGCTCGCCGACGTCGGCCCGCCGATCGTGCCGGTGTGGTCGACGACCGACCTGGACGAGGCCCTGCTCTGGCGCGAGACGCTCGAAGGCACCGGCGTTGAGGGGATCGTGGCCAGGCCGCTCCGGTCGGCCTACAAGGCCGGCCGCGTGTGGGCGAAGGTCAGGCACACGGACACAGTCGACGCCACCGTGGTCGGCTTCACCGGCACGGCCCGGCACCCGAAGGCCCTCGCCGTACAGCTCCCTGACGGACGTGTTGCGCTGTCCCAGCGGCTTGCCACTACGCTCGCATCTGTCGTCGGCCCGCGTCTGGTCCCCAAGACGGGGCGCGCGTTCACGAAGACCGGCGACACCTACACGCCCGCCACACGCGACATCGTGGTGGAGGTCGTGGGTGCCGCCCTCACGCCGCCGCAGGATGGGAACGGGCAGCCGTATTGATCGTGGTCCGGTGGCTGGTCAGGCGGGTTCGCGTCCGAGGAAGGTGGCGCGTCGGTAGAACTCGTACAGGCCGTCGAAAACCGGCTTGGTGACGGCCATGGTGTGCTCGTCGTCGCCGGTCATGGACAGGCCCCGCAAGACGACGTCCAGCCCTGGGGCCTCGGGCGCGTCGAAGCGTTCGTCGTCCAGGTCGGCCTCGTGGACGATCTCGGCGATGCGCTGGAGGGCTGGGTCGGTGGTGAGGTCGTAGCGGCGCAGGATCGTCTCGAAGCTGCAGTCGCCGTGGTGGTGGCCCAGTTCGACGCCGCGCATGTCGAAGGGGGTGGCGTCGGCGGGAACGGCGGCCGGGTCGGTGACGAACACGAACGCGGCCTCGGGGTCCACGAAGCGGCGGATCAGCCAGGTGCAGGCGGCGCGGTCGATGTGGATGCTGGCGCGGGTGGCCCACTTCATGCGGAGTTCTCCTCGGGAGCGGGGGTCTTGGTTTTGTTGGGGTGTAGCGCTTCGACCGCGGCTTCGGCGGTGCGGCGGTGGGGTGGGGGGAAGTAGTCGCGGCGGTTGATGCGGCGCAGTTCGGCGCGGAGCCGGCGCAGGGTGCGCAGCCGTTCGTCGTCCGGCTGGTGCCGGGCCTCTTCGGCCTGGGCGCGGACCTGCTCGTACTCGGCGGCCCGGGCGTCGGCCATGGTCTGGGCGAGCTTGTGTTCCTCGGCGATCGCGGCCGGGTGGGCGATCCACAGCGTGGCGGTGCCGCCGAAGTCGGTAATCTCCTCGGCGATCCATTCCAGCTGCTCGCGGGTGCGGGCGTCGGCAGGCAGGGCGATCAGGCCGTCGCTGATCTGGGCGACACCGAGGCGCTTGAGCTTGCGCCAGACGGTGATGCGCGGAGTCGAGGGTTCGCGGGGCAGCCGGTAGGACAGCAGGACCCACCGGCCCGGACGGTCGGGTGCCACCAGGGGCGGCTGGGTGTCGGTCACGCAGGCGTTCCCGGGCTTTGCTGGTCTCCCATCGCCCCGAGGGTACGACGCGGGATCTGCCGGGTCGTGAGCGGCGTTCGCAATGAACTCTTCGTCTCCACTGAGGCCGCGCTCCCTTCCGTCTCGCAACATCATGATGTAACCATGGTTGCACTTTACTGCTGGACCCCAAGGACGGAGACCTCCGCGGATGACCGCCACCGACCCCCCGGCCTCCCAGGCCGAGCCCGACCTCGGTGATCTCATACCGTTCCGCCAGGCCCTGCGGACCTGGTTCGCCATCTCATTGCAGACCTTCGGCGGCCCGGCCGGACAGATCGCCGTCATGCAACGGGCCCTGGTGGAGGAGAAACGCTGGATCGGCCAACAGCGGTTCAACCACGCCCTGAGCTACTGCATGCTGCTGCCCGGCCCCGAGGCCCAGCAGCTCGCGATCTACACCGGCTGGCTCCTCAACGGCACCCGCGGCGGTCTCGCCGCCGGGACGCTGTTCGTCCTGCCGGGCGTCGTGGCACTGCTCGCCCTGTCCGCGCTCTACGTCGGCTTCGGCACGACCGCCGCAGTCACCGGACTCTTCGCCGGCCTCGCCCCCGCCGTGGTCGCCATCGTCGCCCAGGCCGTGTGGCGGGTCGGCCGCCGCTCCCTCACCCACCCGCTGCTGGTGGGCCTGGCAGTGGCCTCCTTCATGGCCCTGGCCTTCTTCCAGGTGTCCTTCCCCGTGGTGATCGTCATCGCCGCAGCGGCCGGGTGGCTGATCGCCCGCCGGCGACCCGGTGTGTTCAAGTCCGCCGCGCACGGCCCCGGCGACGACGGCCCGTCCCCGCTGATCCCCGACGACGCGCTGCACCACGAGCGCCCCAGCCGCCGCCGCACGGTGCGCATCCTGGTGACCGGCCTGCTGCTGTGGGCGGTCCCAGTCGCCGCCGTCGCCGTACTCACCGGCACCGAGAGCGTGTTCACCACCCAGGGCCTGTTCTTCTCCGGCACCGCACTGGTCACCTTCGGCGGGGCGTACGCGGTGCTCGCCTACGTCGCCCAGCAGGCCGTGCAGACGTACGGCTGGCTGAGCGCCGGCGAGATGGTGCGGGGTCTGGCACTCGCGGAGACCACGCCGGGCCCGCTCATCATGGTCGTCCAGTTCGTCGCGTTCCTCGGCGCCTACCGCGACCCCGGCGCGCTCGACCCATGGGCCGCCGCCCTGTTGGGCGCGCTGCTGACCACCTGGGTCACCTTCGTGCCCTGCTTCCTCTTCATCTTCCTCGGCGCCCCCTACATCGAGCGGCTGCGCGGCAACCGGCACGTCTCCTCCGCGCTGAGCGGCATCACCGCCGCGATCGTCGGCGTCATCGCCAACCTCGCGCTCTACTTCGCCGAACACACCCTCTTCACCACCGTCGACGACCACACCTTCGGCCCGCTGCACCTCGCGGTGCCCGACCTCGCCACCTTCCGCCCCGTCGCCCTCGGCATCGCGCTCGTCGCCGTCGTCCTGATCTTCCGGCTGCGCTGGAGCGTCCTGCGCACCCTGGGCATCTGCGCCGCTCTCGGTCTGACCGCCGCCCTCGCAGGCGCCCCCGGCATCTGACATCAACTGCCCGCAGACAGCTCACCAGCGCATAACCCAAGCCCAGAAGGCGGCCGGTGTCCCAAAAGCGCAGGCTGATCCTGTGGAGTGGCCCGTAGACGTCGCCTTGGCCCGGCCCGTGCAGCAGCTGCCGACGGGACCATGGGCCTACGAAATCAAGGTCGATGGTTCTCCCGACACTCAGACGTGTCTCACCTACTGGTGCCGTCGTTTCAGGAGCCTGTGCGCGAGGGTGGCCACGGGAGTTTGGGCGCGTTCTTCGTCGTACACATGACGATGTGCGACCCGTTCCAGGTGAAGGCGGTCGGTACGTTGCGCGGGGTCCGTCCTTGGCGACGTAGGCCAGGCGGGTCACGTCACGGGCCAGCAGCCCCTGGCTGATCGGGCGGTTCAGAACCTCGATGATCTCGTTCTCAGCGCAGTTGCTCGGCCAGTCCGACGATGATGCCCTCCGGGCCGCGGACGTAGCAGAGCAGATAGCTGTCCTCGAACCGGGCGATCTCGCCGACGAGTTCGGCGCCGTGGGTGCGCAGGCGGGCAACGGTGTCCTCGATGTCGTCGACGGCGAACATGACGCGGTGCGTGCCCAGAATGTTGTGCGGCCGGTTGCGCGGCCCGGCGCTGATCACCGCGGGGCTGCGGTACTTCGCCAGCTCGAGCCGGCTGTGACCGTCCGGAGTCCGGACCATCGCGATGTCACAGCGGACGCCGTCGAGTCCGGTGCACTGGTCGGCGACGAGGCCCTCGACCTCCGCCCTGCCCTCCAGCTCCATACCGAGTTCCACGAAGAACGCGATGGCGGCATCCATGTCCTCGACGACGATGCCGACGTTGTCCATCCGCTGAATCGCCATGCCGGTTCCTCCTTCTTCCTCGTGCGGCCGGTGGTGGCCGCTGATGTCCCCGGGACGGAGCCGGTGGCACGTTCTCGACATCCGCAGACCGCCGAACTCCGAAAAATATCGCGGCGAAGTGGCCAAGCTCTTCCTCGAGCACCTGGCGGTCGACGTCTGCGTACGCAGCGGCCATCTGTGTGCCCCGCCGACATGGCCGGTTCAGCCTCTGTGCGGCCGTAGTTGGCTGGTCACATGCTGGGCGGGACGATGGCGGGCTGCCACACTCACCCGGTTGAACTGATCACTGCACGGCCGTGGCGCCGTACGCAGAAGTCCAGGGGGTTCCTTGCCGAGCGCACGCACAACCGGCGGCCGCTACCGCCGACCAGGCTCCCAACCGTCCCCTTTCCCTTTGTTGATCATTGCGGCTGTGGTGATCTGGGGCATCGGCCAAGGTGGCGTGCCGCGGTGCCGCTATGGCTGTGGATCCTGACAGGCGTCACAGTGGCCGCGGTCTCGGGGATCGCGATCTACCTGCTGGTCAAACAGATCCGCCGGGAAGATCTCCAGTCACAGGCGGCTGAAGAGGCAGCCGAGCTGCAGAAGGAGACCGACGCGCAGAAGCTCGCGGACCTCAAGACCGTCACGCCCCTGGCCACGCTCCTGGAACTCAACCAGTCCCAGATCGACGAACACCACCGGATCGCCACCGATCAAGCAGACCGGTCCTTCCGGTCCTCGCAACGGGCGATGGCCTTGGGCCTGTTGGTGATTGTGGGCTGCTTCGCCGCCGGCCTGTACTTCGCCAACGGCCAGACCAAGGTCTTCGTCGCCGCCATCGCGGGTGTCGCCGCGGCGCTCTCCGCCTTCCTCAACCGCACCTATCTGCAGATGTACGGGCAGACGCTGAGCCGGCTCAACCGCTACTTCGAGCAGCCGGTCCTGACCGGCTACTACCTGACCGCGGAGCGCCTGGCCCAAAACCTGGGCGAGGACCCCGAGAGCGAGATGCGCCGCCGCATCACCGACCAGGTCCTGGAAGCCAGTGCCCGGATGAACAACGGCGCCTCCGGCGAAGAACCACCACCGCCGGCCAAGCGGCAGGCGAAGAAGAAGCGCGCCGCGGCCACCGAGTAAGGCCGGCTCCGGCTGCTGCCGACGCCGGGAAACCGCTCTGGTAGCCAGCGTGCCGACGGCCACACCACTCCCCGCAATCCGCCGCCGCTCCGTCGGCGGCTGTTTGGCGCGGCGGCCCCGCCGTCGCGCGAGCAACACCAGCGGCGCCCGATCCCCTCGCCCGCCGCCCGGGGCCTGTCCCACCCACTTCTCTGTTCTTCCTGCTGTGGGGCGTGGACTCGGGGGCGCAGAGGGGATGTCGGCCTCCCGACCACGCCCGGACCAGCGTGGTGACCTGCGGATTCGCGGGCAGGCCCGGCAGAGGGCGCGAACGGTTGCCGGAGGAGATGTGGGCCTGGTCCACGGAGGCGTTGTCGCTTCGTGACCGTGGTCGGGCCTTCCTGGTCGGGCCTTCGTGGTCGGGGCCGGCTGCTGCCGTGACCGGTACGCGCGGTGCCGGCAAGGACGGCGCCGCACCGGACGGGAAGCGAGCAGATCCGTGATGATCGGCGCAGACGCGGGCAGCGGGGACCGGATGGCGCTGGCGGTGCTGACGCAGTACCGGATGGCCACCACCGCGCAGATGCACCGGGGGATCGCCCCCTCGGTGCGCATCGAGCAGACCCGGCGGCGGCTGGCCAGACTGCGCGCCGAGGGGCTGGCCGACCGCATCACCCTGCCGCAGGCCGGACGGACCCGGGTGCGGTTCCCCACCCAGTACGGCGTGCAACTCGCCTTGGAGTGACCCGAGCTGCGCGGGCACCGGCCCTCCAGGACCATCTCCGATCCGACCGCCGTGCGGCTGAAGGCCGGCCACACGCTGACCGAGACCGCGCCCTCCTTCCTCGAGGACGCCCGCCGCCGCGGCGATGTGTGCGAGCCGCTGGACTGGATCTGCGAGGTCCACCACCCGATCGGGAGCGGCGAGGCCGTCATCCCCGACGCCCTCCTGTACTACCGGAGCGGCCCCGCCCACGGCGACAACGGGTCGATGCTGCGGGCGTTCGTGGAAGTCGACCGGGCCACCATGGGCCCCGAACGCCTCGCCGCCAAACTGACCGCGTACGAGCGCCTCCACCGCTACGTGCCCGTGGTCCCGGCCGGCTGTCCAGGAACCGGCGGTTGAGGAGTGGCGGCGGCGCTATCCGCTCTTCCCCCGCGTGGCCGACCAGGGCCAGGCCGCGGCCGAACCGCTCACGCAGGCCGGCCGCGACGGACGACTTCTCTGAGGCGCTATTGCCGCGAACCACGACCAGCCGGGTTTCTTCGGTGCCCACCATCACGGCCCTCACGTTTACTTCTTCTTTGGCGACCCGGACTCGCGCAGCACCTACGCCCTGGACAGAACGGCACCCACGCCCGCCGCGGCCGCTCCGGAGCGAGCGGAGCGGCCGCGGCCGGCGTGATGGTCGGCGGGCCGTGAGGGACGTGGGCCCCGTGAGCGTCAGCGGACCGTGCCGAAGTCCTGCGTCCAGTAGTTGCCGGGCTGCGCCACCCCCACACCGATCTCCTTGAAGCCGCAGTCCAGGATGTTGCGCTTGTGACCGGCGCTGGCCATCCAGCCCGCCATGACCTGCCCGGGCGTGGAGTACCCGTACGCGACGTTCTCTCCGTAGGTGCTCCAGAGGTAGCCCGCGCGCGTGATCCGCTGTCCCGGGTCGGACCCGTCGGAACCGGTGTGTGACATGGTGTTATGGCTCGCCATGTCCGCGCTGTGGGCCTGGGCGGCCTGCGAGAGCTTCGCGTTCAGGGTGACCGGGGAGCAACCGACCTTGGCGCGCTCGCTGTTGACCAGGGCGACCACGCGGGCGACGGCAGGGGCCGCCGTGGTGGCGGTCGGCTTCGGCGCGGCGGTGGTCCTTGTCGGGGCGGGCGGGGCAGTCGTCTTCGAGACGGGCGCCTTGGGCTTCTCCGGGGCGAGCGCCGCAGTCCCGGGAGAGGTCGTCGGCGAGGCCGAGGGCGAAGCCGTCGCCGTGGGCTTCGCGGTCCGGATGCCCCGCCCCCGGTGCCCGTCCCAGGACGTCTTCCTCCCGTCCGTCCAGGGACCGCTGGACGCGGCAGTGATGGCCTCGGCTCCTCCGTCGCCCATGCACGCCATGGCGGCCGACGGCACCGCCACCGCGCTCATCGCCAGGACGGCGACGGCTATGGGCCGGCGGCGCGTCTTCCTGCGGTGCTTCCGGTGGTTCCTCATGCGGACCTCGTTCGGTCGACTCTCCTTGCGCCTCCGGCGGGCTCGGTTTCGCACAGACACTGCGCTTGACCTGCGGGGACGCCTTGCGGGGCCGTCATTGTTAAAAGCCGCGTGAGGGCACGGCAACGGGGGCTTCCACTACCTCGCCTAGTAGGCGAGGGCACCCTTGAATCCGGCCCGGGATTATGCCGGGCCGCCGCGCCGGACGCCGACGGCGCCTCACACTCCGTCAGAAGGACGGCAGAGGCGGTCCGCGGCTCGAAGCCGGCGCCCCGGGCCGGTGACCCCTGCCGAGGTGCCGCGTATGCCTGCTTCCATATGCCAGATCCGCCTATGTCGGCCACACGCTACGTACTATCGCGGCACGTTGATGGGGACCGGACCCGTGAGGGATGTCACTGGCTTTCCCCACAACCCTTTCGGTGCCCGGCGTACGGGGCGATGCGGTCAGACACCCCATGTCGTTGGGGTGTCAAGCGGGCTGGGGGTAGGCGTGGTGTGACCACGCGGTTGCCTCGTCGTAGGTGGTGCGGGTTTTGAGGC
>NZ_JNWJ01000109.1:0-12049 GCF_000716805.1 Streptomyces yerevanensis
CCGGATGCCAAGTACCCCTCCTGGGTGGTGAATCCGTGGGACGGCGTGTACATGGACGTCCTGGACTACCAGTGGGCCGTGGCCGTCGACTTCTGGAAGGAGATCGACGCGCTGGCCCGGGAGAACGACGTCCGGGTCGCCATCGAGATGCACCCGCACAACCTGGTGTTCTCGCCGGTGACTTTGAAGCGGCTGGTCGACGAGGGGGCTCTGACGAACGTCGGCGCCGAGATGGACCCCTCCCACCTGATGTGGCAGGGCATGGACGTCATCGCCTGCGTCAAGTGGCTGGGCCCGCTGGTGTTCCACGCCGCCGCCAAGGACGCGACACGTCATCGGTACTGCAACCGGGCCTGGCGCGGGACGGCGCCGAACCTGCCGGTGTGGAAGTCGCGGAACGCCTGCTCGATCTCGGCCCGGGTGTTCATGACCATTGGCCCGCCCATCGCGACGGGCTGTCGGATGGGTGGCCCACTGAATGTCAGGACCTTGGTGAGGGCGTCTCCGTCACCGGTCCGCAGCCCGATGACGGACAGGTGCGCGTCCGCGTCCGGCAGAGGATCGGACCAGGCCGTCTGCCGCGCGGTCACGTTGCGGCCGCCGATGCTCACGGCGCCGGCGAGCACGGTGAAGAACGCCCGGTCCTGGCCGGGCAGGACGTGATCGAGGCTTCGGCCGGGTTCCATGGTGATCACCGAGCCGGAGATCGGCCAATGGGTGAGTGCCGGGGCGGTCAGGCCGCCGGCGGCGCCGGAGATGAGGTCGATGTGGGCACCGTCGTGGTCGATGGTCGGCCGGCCGGTGGCAAGCAGGTCCTGGTAGCGGCTGTCGACCATCTTCTTGTCGGCCGGCAGGTTGACCCACAACTGCAGTATGTGTGCGCGTTCGTTGCGGAAGGCGAGCTCGCGGTGGATGATCCCGCGACCGGCGGTCATCCACTGGACGTCCCCGGCGGTCAGTGTGCCGCTGTTCCCGATGCTGTCGCCATGCTCCAACACCCCGTCCAGTACCAGCGTCACCGTCTCCAGGCCCCGGTGCGGGTGCCACTCGAAGCCGGGCTCCGAGAACAGGTCGTCGACCAGCACGAGGAAAGGGTCGGTCAGTTCCGGGGCCTGCGGAGAGAACATCAGGCTTTTGTCGTCGACCTGAGCGTCCGGGCCGAGATGCGTCCCGTCCTCGATCCGGGCGACGGTTCGGCGCGAGATCTGCTGCTGTGCCTGCATCATGTGCCTCCGCACAACCCGTGGCGTTGACGTGTGACCCAAGAGAAGCGCTTTGTGGGTGATGTGTCAACTGGTGAATGTCTCCGTGCGAGGTGACCCGGCGGAGGCGAGGACTCGGCGCTGGGCCGTGGAACACCTGCGGCTGTTCGTCGGCGAACTGCGGATGGCTGATGCGTCTTGCCTGTCGATCATGTCCGGAGTCGGCGTCCTGGCCGAGGGCGGCGTCGGCGGCGGAGGGATTGTCCGACGGCAGGTCCAGGGCCAGCTGCATGGTCACGAGTTGGTCGTCGCTGTTGAACCGTGCCGCTCGGATCCGGTCGGCCTCGCCGCTGGTGGTCCAGGAGGTGTCGAAGTGGAAGCGGCCGTACGCCCACCGCGCCCGCCCGGGCACGGCCATCAGTGCGTCGACCGCGGTGTCGGCTCGACCATGCCCAGGTAGTTGCCGGCGTAGACGTCCTCGGGGCGGAGGTGGGGGAGCAGGGCCTGCATCGCGCCGAAGTAGTCGTTCAGTGAGGGGCAACGGGAGGTACGGCGGGGGTGGTTGTCATGGCGGCACTCTTCTGGATCGACGGTCTGAGCAGATGTGGTCCGGTGCCCTGTGGAACAGGGGTGTCTCACTCTGGTCGATGGCCGCCTGACACCGCGCCGTCGACGGAGCCGCGCCGGGAGGGATGCGTGAAAGTCTCCGGGCCCGAGCACGGGGCGGCACCGGCGCCGGTGCCGCCCCGTGGTGTCGGTCCGGCCCTTACATCCCGGGGGTGGTCTCGTTGGGAACGGGGGTGTTGAGGAGTTGCATCTCCCAGGCGAACGCGACACCGGCGCCGCCGGAGTACCCCATGAGGGTCGCCAGGTCTTCGGGCGCGACGAGGTCCGTGCGGGCCCAGTCGCGCTGCAACTCGGCGAGGACGGCCATCCATGTGATCGGGGTGATGCCTGCCTGGACCATGCGGCGTACGGCCATGTCGTGGGCCTCGGCCGACACGCCTCCGGAGGCGTCGGTGACGACGTAGACGTCGTAGCCCTCGCCGGCCGCCTGCAGGGCGGGGAAGGCCACGCAGATTTCGGTGTACAGGCCGGCGATGATCAGCTTCTTGCGCCCGGTCGCCTTGACGGCGTCCACCACGCGCTGGTCCTCCCAGGAGTTGAGGGTCGTTCTGTTGATCGGCTTCTGGTCGGGGAAGACGTCCTGGAGGCCCTGGATGATGAGGCCGCCGCGCTCTTCCATGACGGTGGTCAGGATCGTCGGGACGCCGTATGCCTTGGCGGTCTTGGCCAGCCCGATGGAGTTGTTGACGATCATCGTCGGCTCGTGGCTGTGCAGGTTGGCGAACTGGAACGGCTGGTGGTCGATCAGCACCAGGACGCTCTCCTCGGGGGTCAACAGGGCGTCCAGGCCAGTCTTCGGGGACTCGCTCACGGGATCTCCTCCAGTGCGTCGAACGCGTAGGTACTTGGTACTTGGTGCGCCGCGTTCGGTTGATGTTTCAACTATTACGCATCATTGGTGATGCGTCAACTATCGGTTCAAGTTGGTTTGCGTGAAGGTAAGAACACGCTGGCTCACTCCACCCGAACAGCGCGCCTGGCGCGCCGTCGTCGGCGTCCATCAGGGGCTCCCTGGTGTATTGGCGCGTGCATTGTAGGACTGCGGGAACCTGTCCATCGCGGACTGCGTCGTCCTTGTGGCCCTCGCTGACGGACCCGACGGGCTGCACTTCCGGGACCTGGCCAGCACGGTGCAGTGGGAGCGGAGCCGCATGTCCCACCATCTTCGCCGCATGGCCAAACGCGGCCTGGTGACCCGGGAGGAATGCCCCAAGGATGGGCGGGGTGTCCACGTGGTCGTCACCCCTGGTGGCCGTGCGGCCATCGAGACGGCCGCCCCCCGGCGCGTTGCCACCGTGCGCCGGCTGGTCATCGACCCCCTCAGCCTCGAAGAACTCGACATGCTCACCGTGCTTTGTGAGCGCATCCTGGGCCGGCTGGAGGCGGATCGTCCCTGATGTCGTAACGCACCGGCCAGCCGCCCCGGGTGGGGCGTTGAGTGGGTGATTGGCGCATCAATAGTTGATCTGTCATATTACTCTGGGTTCACGGTGATTCCCGCCATGCCCTCCCACTATCGCCGCCGCGGCGGTGTTCACGCGGCCTCCGCCGCTCCCGGTGAGACGGTTCAGACCCCCGCAGGCGCGAACGCGTTGCGGCCGGGTCCGACCGACGATCCCGGTTTACGAGTACGGCTACGAGGTCACGCTCGGCCCGAGCGGCCTGTCCAGCGCGTCGCTGTCGGGTCCGATGAACGGCATACGCCTGAAGGTGGCACTTCCCGACGGGAAGGGCGTCATCGGCAGTGCCTCCACTCGCGTTGACCCGCGTGCGGGCATTCACCCGATCCTGGTGGTCGGCAAGCGCACGGCCACGCGCTTTCCATCGCAACCGCATGGCGGGGCGCTCAGGCGGCAGCCGTGCTGGAGGTACGTCTCGCCACACAGGGCCCCCGCACCATTGTCCACGCGGGATATGTCACACCGCGATCACCTCCTGTCATTTACTAGGACGTCCTAGTATCTCTGAGGTCACCGTCCCCCTGCCCCGTCCGGGAAGGCCCCCATGCCTGAACTGCATCGCCCCGTGCACCCCGTTCGCCTGGTCACCGCTTCGGCCCTGTTCGACGGGCATGACGCGTCGATCAACATCATGCGGCGGATATTTCAGTCCCAGGGTGCCGAGGTGATCCATCTGGGGCACAACCGGTCGGTGCAGGAGGTCGTGGACGCGACACTGGAGGAGGACGCGCACGGCGTGGCCGTGTCGTCGTACCAGGGCGGGCACGTGGAGTACTTCGAGTACCTGGTCGAGTCGCTGCGTGCGCAGGGCGCGGACCACGTCCGCGTCGTCGGCGGCGGGGGCGGTGTCATCGTGCCCGAGGAGATCGCCCGGCTGCGGGGGAGTGGCGTGACGATCTTCTCCCCGGAGGACGGTCAGCGGTTGGGCCTGGCCGGGATGGTCAACTCGGTGGTGAAGGACTGCGACTTCGACCTGTGGGACGGCAAGCCGGCGGATGCCTCCGCTGTCCTCGCGGGCGACCGGTTCGCCGTCGCCCGCGCCATCACCGGTGCCGAACTGGGCAAGCTGGCGCCGGACTTCATGGAGCGGCTGCGTACCTCGGCGGCGACGCGGCCCGTGCCGGTGCTGGGCATCACCGGTACCGGCGGTTCTGGAAAGTCGTCCCTCACCGACGAGTTGGTGCGCCGTTTGCGGGTGGACCAGCAGGACAAGTTGCGGATCGCGGTGATCGCGGTCGACCCGACCCGGCGCAGGGGCGGTGGCGCGCTGCTCGGTGACCGGATCCGGATGAACTCCCTCGACGGCAACCGGGTGTTCTTCCGCAGCCTGGCCACCCGTGGCAGCCGCGAGCTCCCCGAGCACCTGTCCGACGTGATCGACGTCGTGAAGGCCGCCGGGTTCGACCTGGTGATCGTGGAGACGCCGGGTATCGGGCAGGGCGACGCGGCGATCGTGCCGTTCGTCGACACGTCGCTGTATGTGATGACGCCGGAGTTCGGTGCCGCCTCGCAGCTGGAGAAGATCGACATGCTCGACTTCGCCGATGTGGTGGCGATCAACAAGTTCGAGCGGCGCGGTGCCAAGGACGCCATGCGCGATGTGGCCCGCCAACTGGTCCGTAATCGTGAGGCGTTCGACAAGCGGCCCGAGGACATGCCGGTGTACGGCACCTCGGCGGCCACCTTCAACGACGACGGTGTCACCGCCCTCTACCAGCACCTGAAGTCGTCCCTCGCCGAGCAGGTGCTCCAGCTGTCCGAGGGCGCGCTGGCGCCCGTCGACGTACGCCACTCCTCCGGCATCCGCCAGGTCGTCCCGGCGGACCGGGTGCGCTATCTCGCCGAGATCACCGACACCGTCCGCGACTACCACACCGACACCGACCAGCTCTCCGAGGCGGCCCGGCGTGTGCAGCGTCTGGAAGCCGTACGGGACGAACTCGCCGAGGCCGGCTCCGACGCCCAGAACGTCGAGTCGTTGCTCGACGACGCCCGCAGGCAGCTCCCGCACGGGGTCGGTGAGCAGATCCAGAAGTGGCCCGCGATCGTGGCCTCCTATTCCGGCGACGAGCAGGTGGTGAAGGTCCGGGACAAGGAGATCCGCACCAAGCTGACCCGCGAGTCCCTCTCCGGGAACCGCATCCCGCGGGTCGCCCTGCCCCGCTTCACCGACCACGGAGAGCTGGTCCGGTTCTGGCGCCGTGAGAATCTGCCGGGCCACTTCCCTTTCACCGCCGGAGTGTTCCCCTTCAAGCGGGACGGCGAGGACCCGGCGCGGATGTTCGCGGGGGAGGGCGACCCGTTCCGCACCAACCGGCGTTTCAAGCTGCTCTCCCAGGGGCAGCCCGCCACCCGGCTGTCCACGGCCTTCGACTCCGTCACCCTCTACGGCCGCGACCCGGACGAACGCCCCGACATCTACGGCAAGGTCGGCACCTCCGGCGTGTCGGTGGCCACCCTGGAGGACATGAAAGCGCTCTACGACGGCTTCGACCTGGTCGCGCCCACCACCTCGGTGTCGATGACGATCAACGGGCCCGCGCCGACGATCCTGGCGTTCTTCCTCAACACCGCGATGGACCAGCAGCTCGAGAAGTTCCGGGCCGCCGAGGGCCGTGACCCGTCGCCCGAGGAGGCGGCGGAGCTGCGGGCGCACGCGCTGGCCAACGTCCGCGGCACGGTGCAGGCCGACATCCTCAAGGAGGACCAGGGCCAGAACACCTGCCTGTTCTCCACCGAGTTCTCCTTGCGAATGATGGCCGACATCCAGGAGTGGTTCATCGCCCAGAAGGTCCGCAACTTCTACTCGGTGTCCATCTCCGGCTACCACATCGCCGAGGCCGGCGCGAACCCCATCAGCCAGCTCGCCTTCACCCTCGCCAATGGCTTCACCTACGTGGAGGCCTACCTCGCCCGGGGCATGCGCATAGACGACTTCGCGCCCAACCTGTCGTTCTTCTTCTCCAACGGCATGGACCCCGAGTACTCCGTCCTCGGCCGGGTCGCCCGCCGCATCTGGGCCATCGCGATGCGGGACCGCTACGGGGCGAATGAGCGCAGCCAGAAACTGAAGTACCACGTGCAGACCTCCGGACGCTCCCTGCACGCCCAGGAGATGGACTTCAACGACATCCGCACCACCCTGCAAGCCCTCATCGCCATCTACGACAACTGCAACAGCCTGCACACCAACGCCTACGACGAGGCCGTCACCACCCCCACCGAGGACTCCGTCCGCCGAGCCCTCGCCATCCAGCTGATCATCAACCGGGAGTGGGGCCTGGCGATGAACGAGAACCCCCTGCAGGGGTCATTCATCATCGACGAACTCACCGACCTCGTCGAAGAGGCCGTCCTCCAGGAGTTCGAGCGGATCAGCGAGCGCGGTGGTGTGCTCGGCGCCATGGAGACCGGGTACCAGCGCGGCCGCATCCAGGACGAGTCGATGCTCTACGAGCAGCGCAAGCACGACGGAACGCTGCCCCTCATCGGCGTCAACACCTTCCGCAACCCGCACGCCGACACCACCGAACCCGGCCCCATCGAACTCGCCCGCGCCACCGAGCAGGAGAAGCAGTCCCAGCTGGGGCGCGTACGCACCTACCAGACCGGCCACCGGGACGAGGCGCACACCGCCCTCGCCGCCCTCAGGGAAGCGGCGATGGAAGGCCGCAACGTCTTCGCCGTACTCATGGACGCCGCCCGCGTCTGCTCGCTTCAGCAGATCACCGACGCCTTCTTCGAAGTCGGCGGCCAGTACCGCCGCAACGTCTGACCTCACCCACCGGCAGCCACGCCCGCATTCCCGCACAGATAGGACCTCAAGTGGAACCCATCACCCGTCTCGGCGTCGTCGGCTGTGGCCTCATGGGCTCCGGCATCGCCGAAGTCGCCGCCCGCCACGGCCTCGGCGTCCGCGTCGCCGAAGCCACCCCCGACGCCGTAGCGGCAGGCCGCCGCCGTATCACCGCCTCCCTCGACCGAGGCGTGCGGCGCGGCAAGCTCACCGAGGAGCAGCGGGACCAGACCCTGGCCAGGATCTCCTTCACCCACGATCTCAGCGAGATGGCCGACCGCCAGTTCGTCGTCGAGGCCGTCGCCGAGAACCGCGACATCAAGACCGACGTGCTGCGCGCCCTGGACAAGGCGGTTGAGGACTCCGAGGCCGTCCTGGCCACCAACACGTCCTCCATCCCCATAGTCGACCTCGCCGTCGCCACCGAGCGACCCGGTCGGGTCATCGGCATGCACTTCTTCAATCCTGTCCCCGTGCAGCGGCTGGTCGAGGTCATCCCCGCGCTCATCACCTCGCCCGCCACCGTGCAGCGCACCCGTGAATTCGCCGAGCTACTGGGTAAACAGGCCATCCAGGCGCCCGACCGCTCCGGCTTCGTCGTCAACGCGCTCCTCGTGCCCTACCTGCTCAGCGCGGTCCGCATGGTGGAGTCCGGCGCCGCACGCCCCGACGACATCGACCAGGGCATGGAACTCGGCTGCGCCCACCCCATGGGCCCGCTCCGCCTGCTCGACCTCATCGGCCTCGACACCGCCCAGGCGGTGGCCGAGTCCATGTACGAGGAGTTCAAGGAGCCCCTGTACGCACCACCCGCCCTGCTGCGCCGCATGGTCGCCGCCGGCCACCTCGGCCGCAAGAACGGACGCGGCTTCTACACCTATGACGCCTGAGCGCAGAGGTGAGATGTTTTGACCGGCTCGGCTGATCACTGATAGCCACCCAGCGGTTTCGACACGCGTAGGAGGCGTCGTGGCATTGTCCCTCGCTGTGTTTGCAGTGAGGGGCGCCAGACCTCGCTCATTCTGCTGTTGGTGGGATCACGGGGCCGCCCGCGGTCCTGGCCGGTGACACGCTGGCCTACGTCAACGGCGTCTGCCTGCTCGTCGATGGCGGCCTGTCGGCGCGGTGCCGGCGAGGTCGAGAAGGCCGGTGGCGTCGCCCCGCCCAGGAGAGTGCTGACGACGACAGTCCACTCCTGCGTCCCGGAACCGATGAGCCGCAGTTGCTCACAGGGGAGCAGGAGTCGGTCCTCGCAGGCAAGGACGACCAGTTGTGCGCGCACTCCCAGGTGCTGCCGGCGCTGATATCACCGGTCGAGAGCCGGGCGCCAACACCTACCCCACCACCGGACATCGCACCAGCACACGAGCGGCTGCGGTGCAGGTCCATCCCCTCGGTCTGTGATCCGTCACAGGCCGTCGTCGGTCTCACGTCCGCGTCGGTCCCCGAGGGCGTCATTCCTCGCAGGCGCTGGCATCCCCGGTCTTGATCCGGTGCAGCAGGCGCCGCAGCTCCGTCAGCTCCCGCTCCTCGATGCCGGCGAACAGCTCTGCCTCGGCCGCGCCTACGGCGCGGTCGGCCCGGACGACCAGTGCGGTCCCGCGGTCGGAGATCTCGACGACATGGCGGCGTCGGTCGGCGGGATCGCGACGTCGGGCCACCAGCCCGTTGTTCTCGAGGCCGTTGAGTACCGTGACCAGCACACTGGGGTCGACTTTCAGTTCCTCCAACAACGCCTGCTGGCTCAAGCGCTCGCGTTCGGCCAGCAGCCCCAGCACATGGGCGTGACTGAACTTGAGCCCCAATTCGGCCAGCGCCTGCCGGAGTTCCGTCTCGGCGATCCGGCCCAAGCGGGCCAGGACGAAGCTGACGCGGTTGGTGATCACGAGGCGATTCTATCAACTGTCACCGATGA
Source organism: Streptomyces yerevanensis (assembly GCF_000716805.1). Classification (NCBI taxonomy): domain Bacteria; kingdom Bacillati; phylum Actinomycetota; class Actinomycetes; order Kitasatosporales; family Streptomycetaceae; genus Streptomyces; species Streptomyces yerevanensis. The sequence continues at coordinate 9,001 of NZ_JNWJ01000109.1, forward strand.
CAGGAATGATTCGATCGTTGGTAATGTTCAACGATCTAGTGATTCCCACGATCGAGCCCGCAAGGAACAGGGGGCGGTTCTCATGACCGACTACGGTCACGACCTGCGCTTCGGATCATTCCTCACACCTCAGAACCAGGATCCCCAGCGAGTGGTGGACCTGGCAGTGCACTCCGAACAGGTGGGACTGGACCTGGTGACCTTCCAGGACCACCCCTACCAACCAGCCTTCCTCGACACCTGGACGCTGATCAGCTGGGTCGCCGCCCGTACCGAGCGTGTCCACCTGTCCGGGAACGTCACCAACCTGCCCCTGCGCCAGCCCGCGGTCCTGGCCCGCTCGGTGGCCGGTCTCGACCTGCTGTCGGGCGGCCGGATCGACCTCGGTCTGGGCGCGGGCGGCTTCTGGGACGCCATCGAGGCGATGGGCGGGCGGAAGCTGACACCGGGCGAGAGTGTCCAGGCGCTTAGCGAGGCCATCGACGTCATCCGCGGCATCTGGGCGGTCGACGAGCGCGGCGCCCTGCGGATCGACGGCGCGTACTACAAGGTCAAAGGCGCCAAGCGAGGCCCGGCACCCGCCCATGACGTGCCGATCTGGCTGGGCGCCTACAAGCCCCGCATGCTCCGGCTGATCGGCGAGAAGGCCGACGGCTGGCTGCCCAGTCTGGGCTATCTGTCCTCGCCGACCCTGAGCGAGGGCAACGAGATCATCGACGAGTCGGCCGCACGGCACGGCCGCGACCCGCGCGAGATCCGCCGTCTGCTCAACATCCAGGGAGACTTCGGCACTTCGGGCGACTTCATCAAGGGTCCGGCCGAGCAGTGGGTGGAACAGCTCCTCCCCTTCGTCCTGGAGGACGGCATCGGCACCTTCATCCTCGCCTCCGACGACCCCGTGACGCTCCAGACCTTCGCCGAGGAGGTCGCTCCCGCCCTGCGCGAGCAGGCCGCCGCCGAACGCGAGTCCGTCGGCACGCCGACCGGCGGCGTCCGCCCGGCCGCCGCCCTGGCCAAGCGCCGCGACGGCATCGACTACGACGGCCTGCCCGCGGACTTAGCGGACCGAGCAGTGGAGCCGGGAGACCGCGAGTACCACAAGGTCCGTTCCACATACGTGTGGTCCGGCTCGCCGGGACTGGTATTGCGCCCCACCACACCGCGGCAGGTCTCCGAGGCGCTTGGCTACGCCCGAGCCCAGCACGTGCCGATCGCGGTCCGCAGCGGCGGACACGGGATCAGCAGCGCCTCCACCAACGACGGCGGCATCGTCCTCGACCTCGGCGCCCTCGACGGCATCGAGCTCATCGACCGTGAGCGGCGCCTGGTGCGCGTCGGACCCGGCGCTCGCTGGGGCGAGGTGGCCGCCGCGCTTGCCCCGCACGGTCTCGCGATCAGCTCCGGCGACTACGCCGGCGTGGGCGTCGGCGGACTGGCCACCGCCGGCGGCCAGGGCTTCCTCGGCCGCTCCTACGGCCTCACCATCGACCACCTCAAGGGCGCGGACATCGTCCTGGCCGACGGCTCTCTGGTGCGCGCGGACGCCGAGCACCACCCCGACCTGTTCTGGGCCCTGCGCGGCGCCGGCGCCAACATGGGCATCGTCACCTCGTTCGACATCGAGGCCACCGAGCTCGGCGATGTCGCCTTCGCCCAGATCCTGCACGACGCCACCGACACCGCGGGCTTCCTCCAAACGTGGGGCAAGGTGGTGGAGGACAGCCCCCGCGAGCTGACCGCGTTCCTCATCGTCGTCCATCAGGGAGGCCGGCGCATCGCCCAGACGTACGCCGTCTGGGCCGGCGACGACACCGAACGGGCGGCCCGGGCGCTGGAGCGCCTCCTGCCCATCGCCCCGGTCCTGCAGCAGAGCGCGCAACTCGTCCCGTACGCGGCGGTCATGGCACCGACGCACGACCAGCACGACGGCCAGTCCCTGATGCGCAGCCGCAGCGCACTGGTGGACCACATCGACGCCGACACTGCCGCCCTGGTGACAGGCCTGTTCGACCGCAGGGACACCAGCTACTTCCAGATCCGCGCAGTGGGCGGAGCCATCAACGATGTGCCGGCCGACGCCACCGCCTACGCCCACCGCACGCAGAACTTCTCCCTGTCCGTCCTGGTCCGCCAGGGCCACGAGCAACAGGCGGCCGAGGAATGGGAGAAGGTCCCGGCGACCGGCCTCTATCTCAGCTTCGAGACCCATGACCACGCTGCCGCCCTGACCAAGGCGTTCCCGCCGGTCACCCTGGCGCGGCTGCGCCAGGTGAAGAGCGCCTACGATCCGCAAAACGTCTTCCGCGACAACTTCCCCATCAATCCGACGACGACATGACCCCGGGAGCGGATACCTTCCGGCCGCCCGACGCAGGCAGGCTGATCCAGCCGACATAGGTCCCGGCGGGCCCGCGAAGCACGGCGCGACCTCGAGCCACTGCCGCGCGATGTCACCGTGCGACACCAGTGAGGTGTCTCGGTGGGTTCTCCGCTGAGAAACGACCAGTGTGAACTCGTGCAGTCGCCTTTGAGCTGTGCATATGCGGTTCGGATGGAGCCGCACGTGAGCGGCTTCGTACCGCTGTTGACCGCGGTTGTCCGCTATGACGGGCACGCCATGGGCGCGGCGACATCGAAGGCGACGTGCCGTCGCGGTTGCAGAAGTGGTTGACCTGTCGCAGAAGGCTGATGTGTCATCTTCCAAGTAAAAACTTCCCGCACATCGCGATGTACGGAGCCTGTCTCGCCGTACTTGATGACGCCGGAGTTCTGGAGGGTGACCGTGGTTTGCTGCGGGCGTGAGCCGACGTCGACGTCGTGATCCACGAGGAACCTCTCGGCCGAGTCGAAGGTGGGCCGTACGGCCGCCGGGCCGTCGGTGCGGAAGGTGAGGGATGGCCTGCTCGAGGTAGTGGCTGACCGTCAACTTGCCCCTGCATGCGCTGGGGCGGCTAGGGCGCTTCTGATGTCTCTTGTTGGGGTGGGTGGATCAGTGCTGGGGCCGGGCAGGCGCGTCTTATGGTGCGGCGACACGAACTGACCGACGCGC
>NZ_JNWJ01000110.1:0-23632 GCF_000716805.1 Streptomyces yerevanensis
GACCGCCACCCGCGACCAACAGCTCGCCAACATCCGCGCCATCTACCCACCGGAAAAGGAAAGGCTCGGCGCCCTCGCCATCGAAATCGAAGGCGCCACGCCGTAAGCGCGAGTACGGAGGGCGCCGCGCGTGGTCGTGCTCGGCGCCCTCCGCTGTCCGTCGTCGGTGCTGTCCGTCGTCGGTCTTTGCGCTATGACCAGGGCAGGACCAGGGCGCCCCAGGCGACGACAGGGCCGAGGGCGACGATTCCGCCGGTGTAGCCGATGACCTGGCGGTAGAAGCGGCGGGGGTCCACTCCGCGGGCGTTGCTGAGTACAAGTGCGCCGTTGGTGGAGAAGGGCGAGGTGTCGACGATGGTCGTGGAGACGGCGAGAGCGGCGATCAGTCCGACGGCGCTGAGGTGGCTGGAGAGCAGCAGCGGTACGGCGATGGGGATGATCGCTGTGAGAATCGCGGTGGAGGAGGCGAAGGCGGAGGTGATGGCCACGGTGAAGCACAGCAGCAGGGCGACGACGACCGGGGCGCCGAGGCCCGCCGCGTGTTCGGAGATCTCCTCGATGATGCCGGCCTTCTCCAGCATGGCGATGTACGTCATCATGCCCGCGACCAGAAGCAGGGTGGACCAGCTGACGCCGTCCACGGCCTTCTCCTGCCGCTTCATGTCCACCAGGGCCAGCAGCGCGCCGGCAGCCAGCGCAAGGAAGCCGATCTCCAACTGGAAGCCGAGCGCGCCGACGACGAGGGCCACCAGAGAGGCGAGGGTGAGCCACTGCCGCCAGTCGGGCCTGCCCGAGACGGCGAGGTCCTCGTCGTCGGCTGCCTCCGCGGCGCCCTCGACCAGCGGGGCGGGACGCTTGGCGAGCAGGGCGTAGGTGATGATCGAGAGCACCAGGTTGATCACGAAGCTGGCGCTGAACAGCGCCACGGCGGAGACCTGCAGATCGGTCTTGTCGACGAGGCCGAGCACCAGCGCACCGGAGACAGCCAGCGGGGAGAACGCGCCCGCGTGCCCGCCACTGATCACCATCATGCCGACGACCAGCGGGTTGAGCTTGTAGCGGTAGGCGAAGTTCATGCCGATCGGCGCGAGGATCGCGACCGCGGCCGGGGTGAACGTACCGAACGCCGTCAGCAGGGCTGCCACCAGGAACAGCACCCAGGGGATGAGCTCTACCTTGCCGCGTACCAGCCGCACCCCGGCCGCGACGAGCCAGTCGATGGTGCCGTTGCGGCGGGCGACGGAGAACAGGTAGGTGACTCCGACGATGGTGACGAAGAGCTTCGCCGGGAACCCCTCGAAGATCTCGTCCTCGGTGAGGCCGAGCGAGGCGGTGCCGACCGCGAAGGTGGCGACGAAGGCGAGGATGCCCAGGTTGATCGGCAGCACGGTGCCGACCACGAACATCACCAGCAGCGCGCCTATGGAGATCACTTCAGCAGACATCTTTGTCCTTGGGGAGGGGGAGAGGGCGCGCCACGGGTGCGCGAGGGTATCCCGGTGCGGACGGCTGGGAGCCGGCCTGACCGAGGGGATGTTCGTCGCGGCTCAGGCGGCTTGCGGGCTGCCTGCTTCCGGTACGTAGATTCGGGCGTCGGCGAGCAGACGGGCCGCGCGCTGCACGGTGACCCGGTGCGGCAGGCTGTCCCTCACATCGGTGCAGCGGACCGCGACGACGCCGGCGGGCGTGCCGAGGCGCAACCACTCGTCGGTCGGGCCGCCCGTGGTCCGGGAGACCACGGACCCCTGCAGCAGCCCGGTCGCCGCGACGGCGACGGCAGAGGTCAGGCCGATCGCGGGGTGCGGGGCGTTCATGGTGAGCATGCGCACCGAGATGTCGTAGTCCTCGGCGCCGATCGGTTCACCGAGAGTGGTGGTGTACGGCACCGGCGGCCCGACCAGGCCCACCTTGGGCACCGCGTCGCCCGGTTCCTCGCCCGGCTGGAGCAGCCCCATCAGGGGCGCGGCGGTATGACGGACGGTGCGCAGCCAGGGGACGTCTGCACTCATCCGCTCCAGTGACTCGGCACCGGTACGCCCGGCACTGGCGGCGTCGACAAGGACGACCGGAGCTCCCGCGGTCACCATGCTCACGCGTACCGGCTCGGCGGCGCCGACCCGCAGGTTCTGGGCGGTCCGGCCGGTGGGGAGCAGTAAGGCAGTGGTGCCGGCGGGGTTGCGGAAGGTGAGGCCGACCGCGACCCCGCCGGCACGGGTGCCCGGTACCGTCTGGCGGCCGAAGTGGTGCACCACGCCTCCGCGGGTGTCGACGGTCCCTTCGAGGACCGCGCCGGTATTGGTGTTGCGCATCACCACGCGCGTCCGGTCGCCGGTGACCGGAACCATTCCTTTGCTCACCGCGTACAGGGCGACGCCGGTGGCGCAGTTGCCGCAGTTGCTCGTCCACTCCACCGAGCCCGTCCCGATGCCGACTTGAGCGAACAGGTAGTCGACGTCGACGCCAGGCTGGGACGAGGCGCTGACCACGGCCGCCTTCGAGGTGGTGGGGGTCGCCCCGCCCACCCCGTCCAGTTCCACGGGATCGGTGGCGCCGTATGCGGCGACCAGCAGCCTTTCGAGGTCGCCACGGTCGGTAGGGACTTCGACCTGGTTGAACAGCCAGCACTTGCTTGTGCCGCCACGTACCAGGGTCGCGGGAATGTGCACGTCTGAGGCTCTTCCTGGGGCAACGGAGGGGAGGGAAAAGGGCCGCGGCAGCGGTTACGGACGCATTGCGGGCCGGTGAACCGCTCGGCGATTGCGGAGACCTTCGCAGAGGCATGACTTCGGAACAATCGCAGTTCGCTTCACCTGGGTTTAGCTCAGCTAAAGTCGGCGGCATGCTCAACGTGCGCCGTCTGCTGCTGCTCACCGAGGCCACCGAACGCGGTTCACTCACTGCCGCGGCGGAAGCCCTCGGCATGACCACCTCCGCCGCCTCCCAACAGATGTCCCTGCTGGAGCAGGAGGCAGGGCAGCCCCTCATCGAGCGGCTGCCACGCGGCATCCGCCCCACCCCGGCGGGTGCCGCGCTGGCCGAACGCGGTCAGGCCATCCGCAGGGAGCTGCGTGCCGCCCAGGCCGACCTGGACTCCTTCACCGCCCTCGACCAGGGCACCTTGCGGCTCGGTTCCTTCCCCACGGCGAGCGCGTCCCTGCTGCCGCTGGCGCTCACGCGTTTCCGACGTCGCCACGCCGGCATCCGTATCGAGGTACGCGCCGGAGTCCTCGCGGAGCTCAGGGAGATGCTGCACACCGGCGAGGTGGAGCAGGGGCTGCTCTGGGACTACGAATGGAACCGCTTCGACGATCCGGCGCTCGCCCTCACCCACCTGCTGGACGACCCCACGGTGCTGGTCGTCCCTGCCGACTCACCCCTGCGCACACATCCCTCCGTGCGCCTCGGCGACCTCGCCGACCAGGAGTGGATCATCCGCGCCGACAACCACCCCGTCGCCGACGTCCTGCGCCGAAGCTGTCGCCAGGCGGGATTCGAGCCGCGCATCGCCTACTCATCGCACGACTACCAGGAGGCGCAGGCCATGGTCGCCGCCGGTCTCGGCATCGCGCTCGCACCCCGCCTGGCCCTCACCAGCCGACGCAGCGACGTACGCCTCCTGCCGTTCGCCTCCGACGTCCCTGCCCCCACCCGCCGCATCCTCCTCGCACGCGCCGCGGCACGCCCCGCCACCCCACCCGCCCAGGCGATGGCCCGCGTCCTGCGCACGGTGGCGCAGCGATTCACCGCCCCAGGCCTGCACCGGGCCCAGCTCGGGGCGGTCCGGCGGGGCTGACGGTGCGGTCACGAGCTGCGCCCCAAGCAGCGGTTCGCACTGGTCGTCGAGCAACATCCGGCGCCGCGGGTCTGAGTGCACGCCGGCCCCCGAATGATGCCGCCCGCGTGCCGATCGCATCCTGCCGTCGGGGGGCCTCTGAGGCTCGTCGCTCCATGTCTACATCAAGCGCCTCTCAGAACACGATCGAGCGCCGCCTGGCCTGCGGGGCCCCATGTTGGCTTGCCTCCAGGAAGGCCCCGGTCTCCGTTCTGGCCCATCAGCATGAGGAACAGGCTTTTCATAGCGGCCAGCCCGCGGGCGCGCCGGATCGTCGCCTCGTCCGCATTTGCGTACACGTCGAAGAACCGTGAGGCGGCGCCTGCGGGAAGGAGCAGCCACGCGGCCGCGAGGTCCCACGCCGGATCGCCGGCGAACATGTCACCGAAGTCGATCACCCCCGAGAGTGTCCCGTCCGAGACGACGACATTCGCGGGATGAAGGTCACCGTGCACCCATACCGGCGGGCCCTCCCACTCGGGGGCCGCAACAGCATCGTCCCAGACGTCCCAGACGGCCCGGACGTCGGCGGCAATGCCGCCGGGGGCAATGGCTTGCAAGAACTCTTCGAAGCCGTCCGTGCACTTCTTGGGGTGTGCACCGCGGTCCGAAGCGGTCGGTGCCTCGGCGGGCGCCTCCACATGGAGCGCCCTGAGGAAGCCCGCCAGAGTGTCGGCCGCGTGGTTGCCGCGGCTGATCGAGGTGTAGTCCAGTGGCTCGCCGGGGACCCACGTCATGATGGTCCAGGGCTTCGGGAAACGCGCGGACGGTTCACCGATCCGTACAGGGTTCGGGACCGGGAGCGGCAGGCGCGGGGCCAGGACGGGCAGCCAACGGCACTCCTTGCGCTGAAGATCCGGGGCACGTTCTGTACGCGGCATGCGCACGGCCAACTCGTCCCCGAGGCGCCACTGTTGGTTGTCCCAGCCGCCCGCTACTTCGCGGATGGCCAGCCCTGCAAGGTCCGGATGCTGCTCCTGCAGCAGATCGTGGACCAGGCCTGCGGTGATCTCGATCTCGGCGTCGGTCATAGGAGGCCACGCTACTGGGGTATGCAGAGCGGCTCTCGCTCTCCGGAATACCGCCTCCCCCGACACCCAGGCCCCAACAGCCACTCAGTTCGTCGCACGCGCCGCCCGCCAGGCCGGCCGGATAGGTCAACAACTGACGCACCCCCTGGCCATCGCCGCACGCAACACCGCTCTCCGGCTGACCCCCTCCCGCGCGACCGTCCACACCATCCTGCGTCACGCCAACTGGACACCACCGGGCCTGGGCTGACGGCCCCGGGCCCGCTCCAGCAGGCCCAGCACACCCGCGCCCCTGAATTACCGCTGCCCTGCAAAGCAAGACGTTTCGTCGGCGCATCGCGAGGGGCTTCAGGTGACGACCTCGGTGGCCTCCACCTCCACCTCCACCAGATGCTCGGGAACGTCCAGTGCCTCGACGCCGATCAGCGTTCCCGGCGCCATCGGGGTGACGCCGAGCTTTGCCGAGGCCCGGTCGAGACCCTCCAGGAAACTGAGCGAATGACGCCCTCGTGCGATGCGGATCTACCGGAATACCGAGCCGCGCTCGCGCACCATCTCGGTGAGCGTGTCCTGAATGGCGTCCCAGACCTCGTCCGAAATCTCGTGCACGAACATCGGATCATCCAGCGCCTCACGTGAATAGTGATCGGTCGGCACCGGCTCACCAAACCGGATCGTCCACTTGGAGGGCAGCGAGATCGCCCCGAAAGGGCCGAGCAAGGGAAACGTCGGCGTGACGGTGACACCGACCGGTTCCGAACCGCGGGCCGCGTGACTGGGTCGACGGTGCTTCCGATGGAGGGCCTATGAAGGTGAGCGGATCCGGGTATGCTGTAGTTGTTCTACTTCAATGCGAACAATCCGAGAGGGAGGAGAGTCAGATGACCGCCGTCCGCCGGGGCGCCTTGACTGCTGTGCCGTTCGGCATCGCCACCGCCGCCTATGTCGGGATCTCTGTGGCGCACTACGACCGGATGCCTGGGCAGATCGCCACCCATTTCTCGGGGGGTGGCGGCGCTGACGGCTTCATGAGCCGCCCCGCCGCGTTGTGGTTCGCCGGTGGCCTGCTTGTCGGTCTCGGGCTGCTGTTCACCGTGCTGACCATGGTCACTCAAGAGAGCTCGGGGTCGCGGCTGGCCGCGGCGATCGGCGCCGGCACGGCCGTAACGCTCGGATATCTGTTGATCCTCACCGTCCTCGTCAACACGGATGTCCAGGACCCGGCCGACGTTGGGTTGCCGATGTGGCACGTGAGCGTGCCGCTGTTCTTGGGCGTGTCCACCGGCGCTTTGGCCTGGTGGCTCATCGGCGCCGGGCCGCGCTCGGTGCCCTCGCCACCGGCCCCCTCGCTGCGGCTGGCCGAGGGCGAAGCCGCGGCCTGGAGCCGCACGACGGTCTTCCGCCCGATGCTGTTCGTGGTCGGCGCCGTCGCGCTCAGCGGGCTGTTCGCCGTGGCGTTCGCCCCCTGGTGGGCAGGACTGCTGCTGCTCGTCCTCAGCCTGAGCTGCGGCGCATTCGCCGGTGTCCGGGTCACCGCCGACCGGCGCGGACTCGCGGTCACCTCGACGGTACTGCCCAGGCCACGGCTCGCCCTGCCGCTCGGCGACATCGTCGGCGCCGGCAGTGTCCGGGTCAACGCCGTCGGCGACTTCGGCGGTTGGGGCTACCGGATCCGCCCGAACCGCCGGGGCGTGGTGCTGCGTTCGGGAGAGGCACTGTCGGTCCGTACGACGGGTGGACGCGAATACGTGGTCACTGTCGACGACTCGACCACCGCGGCCGCGCTGCTCAACGGCCTGGTGGACCGTCAGGCAAGGGAGCGCGACTAGCCATGCTGTTCCGGGTGCTTCCCGGCTCGCCCGTGCCGCTGGGCGAGCAGATCGCTGCCTGCGTACGGGGGGCGATCGCCAACGGCACGGCGGCTCCCGGCGAGCGGCTGCCGCCCGCCCGCGAGGTGGCCGAGTCGCTGGGCGTCAACGTGCACACGGTGCTGCGCGGATACCAGCGACTGCGTGACGAGGGACTCATCGAGCTGCGCCGCGGCCGAGGCGCGGTGATCACCGCGGCCCCCGGCGCCGCGAACCAGGCCCGGCTCACCGAGGCGGTGCACAGCCTCATCACCCAGGCTCGCGAACTCGGCCTCACGGACCAGGAGTTCCTGGCCCTGGTCCACAACAGCCTGGCCAGCACCCCCGTCGCCACACCACCCGCCACTGGAGACTGAACTCCTCCGGCTCGGGTTGCTTCAACCAAGGGCACCCGCCGGGGTGAGACGGCTCCGGACGGCATCAGGTCGGCTCATCAGGCCGTGGGCTCGGGCTTCTTCGCCCGGTCTGGCACTGTCTGGCACTGTTCGGTTGCGGCAGCAGCACTCGCGCTTCGACCTCCGCAGGCGCCGCGCCAGCCATTGCCGCCCTTCCATGCCATCGAAAACGGCCTGGCGAGCCAGGTGCGATCCTGCACGTATGAACCACCTCGGCGACGCGAAACTGCGCACCTGGACGCTGCGATTCATGACCCTCCTCGCAGCCGACACCCAGGACCAGCTTGCCTGGCTGGGTGAGCGTGAGCTGGAGACGGAGTCCGTCGTCGAAGAGGCGGAGCTCCTCTGCCGCATCTCCGAAGGACTCGCGGAACGCGGAGCCTTCGAATCCCAGAATCTGCGCGATCTTCAGGCCATCGGCCGTCGCCTCGGCGAGGTCGATGCCGCCTGCCGCGTCGGCAACTGGGCCAACGCCCTGGCCACAGACCCGGCGTGGGACGAAATACGTCCTCTCGCCCGCCAGTTTCTCCTAACTACGCTGGGCGACTGGCGTCAGCCACTGCCATGCCCAGTGCGCCCACCAGACCGGCGACCACTGAGCGACTCTGCCGGGGAGGGCTGCGACACAGCAGCGGTAACCCCTCGCCCATGAGACCAAGGCGTGTCGCTAAAGTCGCCACCGATTCGGTCAAGCGCTGCTGACCACAGTTCGTGCCGAACAGCGATGCGCCGATGACGCAAAAGGGGACAAGGGAGCATGCCCGAGACCAGGCCTGAAGATGTGTTTGCTGGCCATGTGCTCGAGTGGCACAGCGAAGAGGGCTGGGGCGTCCTCATTTCTGATGCCCTACCGGACCTGGTATGGGCGCACTTCTCAGCCATCCAGGCTGGCGGCTTCCGAGAGTTGACCGCCGGTCAGCTTGTCACCTTCTCGGCCGAGGAGACTGAGCAGGACGAATACCACTGGCGTGCCGTACGTGTCTGGCCCGAGGCCGACGTACGCCGTCCGTCAAACGGGGATAGCGGTCCGGGCTATTCGTCCGGACTGGGCATCAACTTCGATTCCTGACTGCGCAACCGATTGATCGTGCTGCTGTTGGCGCCGGCTGGACCGAGACGCGGGCAGGTAGCTGGTCTTCGCGGTCGGACATCGTGCAAGGTGTTTGAGCCTGCCGACGGTGCCGAGCCTTCACCCCGAAACGTGGGCACGTTTCGGGGTGAAGGCTCCCATCCACACCATCCTGCGCCATGCCAACTGGACACCACCGGGCCTGCGCTGACGGCCCCGGACCCGCTCCAGGACCAGTACACCCGCACCCCTGAATCACCGCTGCCCTGCGAAGCAAGACGCTTCGCCGACACATCGCGAGGGGCTTCAGTCGATGACCGCGGTGGCTTCGACCTCCACCAGATGCTCGGGAACGTCCAGTGCCGCGACGCCGATCAGCGTGGCCGGCGCCATCGGGGTGACGCCGAGCTTTGCCGAGGCCCGGTCGAGCCCCTCCAGGAACAGGGGCATCTTGTCGGGGGTCCAGTCGACGACGAGCGGCACCTTCAAGGGCCTGAAGGAAGGCGCCAAGCTCAAGGTGGGCAAGACCGAGTACCGGATCAGCTACCGCGGCGGCGACGGCAACGACGTCGTCCTGCGCTCGCGTGGTGGGTGGCCACGGCGGCCCTGAGAATGCTGGCGGCGCTGATCGTGCCGGTGAGCAGGCGCAGGCGTACGGGACGAAAGGGCGGCCGACATGCGGCGTGAACCTTCCTGGACGTAAACGTTCAGACGTTCAGCCGACGAGGCTCGACACCCTCCGGGCCGCCCGCAAATAGTCGAGTACCAGCGGGCGGTGGTCGTCGGCGCGGGCCGCGAGGGCGAGTCTGCTGGGTGACAGGCCGTGGACCAGGCGGGTGACGACTCCGCCCAGGCTGATCAGGGGCGCGTTCCCGGCCGCGACCAGGCAGACGCCACGGCCGTCCACCAGTGCCTCGTACGTCTCGTCCGTGCTCGCGATCTCGGCTCCGATACGCGGCGGGCGGCCGGGCCGTTCGTCGAGGGCGAGCCAGTACTCGCGCAGCACGCCCGCGCTCTTCGGCAGGGCGAGGAACGGCTCGTCCAGCAGATCGGCGAAGTCGACGGACTCGCGCACCGCGAGGGGGTGCGTCTGGGGCAGGGCCACCAGGCGCGGCTCCTCGGCGACCACGACGTACGTGTAACGGTCGGGGGCGGGGACCGGCAGCCATACGTACGCGACGTCGACCGAGCCGTCCGCGAGCCCGGCGGTCGCGTCCTCCCAGCCGATCTGCCGCAGTCGCACGGTGGCTTCCGGGCGCGCTTCGGTGAACCGGGAGCGGATGGCCGGGAGCAGGCCGCCCCGCGCGGGGCTGGTGCTCATGCCCACGACGAGGACAGCGGCCTGCTCGGCCTTGGCCCGCTCGATCGCGTCCCGGGCCTCCTCCCAGTCGGCGAGGACCCGACGGGCGTACGGCAACAGCGCCGCGCCCACCGGTGTCAGCCGTACTCCCGTCCTGTCCCGCTCGAACAGCGGCGCTCCCAACTGCCGTTCCAGCGCCCTGACTTGCTTGCTCAGAGCGGGCTGCGAGACGTACAACCGCTCGGCGGCCCGCGTGAAGTGCAGCTCCTCCGCGACCGCGACGAAGTACCTCAGATCCCTGCCGTGCACGTCCATAACCAACGGTTATCACGACAGGTCTTGGACGGGCGACGGGGTTCACGGACAGGCTGGTCGGCACAGGGAGTTGACGAGGACGAGGAGCTTGAGATGAGCAAGGTATGGCTGGTGACCGGGGCGAACAGCGGCTTTGGGCGGGCGATCACCGAGGCGGCGGTCGCGGCGGGTGATGTCGTGGTGGCGACGGCGCGCCGTCCGGCCACACTGGACGACCTGGTCGCGGCGCATCCCGACCAGGTGGAGGCGGTGGCCCTGGACGTGACCGACGCCGCAGGGATCGAGACGACCGTGCGGGACGTGGTGGAGCGGCACGGGCGGATCGACGTGCTGGTCAACAACGCGGGCCGCAGCCACGTCGGCGCCTTCGAGGAGACCACCGACACCGAGCTGCGGGACCTCTTCGACGTGCACGTCTTCGGCCCCGCCGCCCTGGTCCGCGCCGTGCTGCCGCACATGCGCGACCGCCGCTCCGGGGCGATCGTGCAGCTGAGCAGCATGGGCGGGCAGATGTCCTTCGCCGGCTTCTCCGCGTACAGCGGGACGAAGTTCGCGCTTGAGGGCATGTCGGAGGCGCTGGCGGACGAGGTGCGGCCGTACGGCATCAAGGTGCTGATCGTCGAGCCGGGCGCCTTCCGTACGGGGTTGTTCGGCAACATCAGCACGAGTCCGGAGCTCGATGCGTACGCCGAGACGGTGGGGCCGACGCGGAAGATGGTCGCCTCCAGTGACGGCAGCCAACCCGGTGATCCGGCGAAGGCGGCGGCTGCGATCCTCGCGGCGCTGAACGCCGAGCAGACTCCGCTACGACTTCCCCTGGGCGACGACGCCGTGGATGCGGTGGTCGGGCATCTCGATGGGATACGGGGGGAGATCGCGGCGTGGGAGAAGGTGACTCGGGCTACGGCGTTCAGCGAGTGAGGGTTGACGGGCTCAGGCGATGACCGCAGTGGCCTCCACCTCGACCAGATGCTCCGGTACGTCCAGTGCCGCGACGCCGATCAGCGTGGCCGGTGCCATCGGTGTGACGCCGAGCTTTGCCGAGGCCCGGTCGATGCCCTCCAGGAGCAGGGGCATCTTGTCGGGGGTCCAGTCGACGGCGTAGACGGTCAGCTTCGCCACGTCGGCGAAGGTCGCGCCGGCCTCGGTCAGGGCGGTGCCGACGTTGAGATAGGCCCGCTCGACCTGAGCGGCGAGGTCGCCTTCGCCGACCGTGACCCCGTCGGCATCCCAGGCGACCTGCCCGGCGATGTAGACCAGCTTCGAACCGGTCGCGATCGACACCTGCCGGTAGACGGGGATTTGCGGAAGTCCGCTGGGGTTCAGCAGTTTGACGGCCATGCTGCTCGCCTCCTTGTCGTGAGAGCCCGAGGGCTCGTGCTCTCTTGTAGTTACTCAGGAACCGTAGGAGAGTGAGCGCTGACATGGAAGAACGCACTTTTCAGTGACTGGGGAACCAGATGGAGACCAAGCAGTTCACGGGCTCACCCGAGGACGCGGACCTGATGCGCGCGGACTCTCTGGCGCGGGAGATCTTCTCGGACGTCGCCAACAAGTGGGCGTTGCTGATCATCGAGTTCCTCGGTGACCGCACCCTGCGCTTCAGCGAGTTGCGGAACGAGGTCGAGGGCATCAGCCACAAGATGCTCACCCAGAACCTGCGCATGCTGGAGCGCAACGGCCTGGTCGAGCGGTGCGTGCACCCCACCGTGCCGCCACGGGTCGAGTACACGCTCACCGAGGCCGGCCAGGGCCTGCGGGCCACGATCGACGGAATGTGCGACTGGACCCACCGGTACCTCGCCCATATCGAGGCCTCCCGCCGCCGCTTCGACGCCTGAGGGTCGGTCACTCAGGCCGACCAGCTCCGCTCCTCAACTCGCCCTGAGCGCCTCCGAGATCGACGTGATCGCCTCCGGCCCCACCCGGCAGCACCCGCCGATCAGCCGGGCACCGGCCTCCTGCCAGCCGCGTACCTCCTCGGTCGCGAAGGTGGAGCTGCCCGCCCAGGTACGGGCCTCGGCGTCCCAGGTCTCGCCGCTGTTGGGGTAGACGACGACCGGCTTGCCGGTGACACGAGCGGCGATCTCGATCGCGCCATCCACGTCCTCGGGGGCGCAGCAGTTCACGCCGACCGCGATCACCTCGTCCACGTCGGCGGCCAGGGCGAACGCCTCCTCCAGCGGCTGCCCGGCGCGGGTGCGGTCGCCCGCCACGCTGTACGACAGCCAGGCCGGCACCCCCAGCCCGCGCACCGCCCGCAGCATCGCCTCGGCCTCGTCGGCGTCCGGCACCGTCTCCAGTGCCAGGGCGTCCGGACCGACGTATGCCAGTACTTCCATGCGGGGCCGGTGGAAGGCCTCCAGTTCGGCCACGCTCAGGCCGTACCGGCCGCGGTATTCGGAGCCGTCCGCGAGCATCGCGCCGTACGGCCCGACCGAGGCCGCCACGTACAGCGGCCGCGTGATGCCCTTGGCGTGCGCCTCCTGGGTCGCGTCCAGGGCCAAGTCGACGCTCAAGGCGATGAGTTCGGCCGCCCGTTCCCGCTTGATCCCGCGCTTCGCGAAGCCCTCGAAGGTGGCCTGGTAGCTGGAGGTGATCGCGACGTTCGCGCCCGCCAGGAAGTACGCGAGGTGCGCCTCGGCGATCGCCTCGGGCCGCTCGGCGAGCAGCCGCGCCGACCAGAGTTCGTCACTCAGATCGTGCCCGGCGGACTCCAGCTGGTTGGACATGCCGCCGTCGAGCACGAGCGTCCCCGCGGCGAGGGCGTCAGCGAGGAGAGGAGCGGAGAAGGGGGCGTCACTGGTCATGCAACGACGCTAACCGAAGCGGGCACAAACACCCCTGTGTGTCCAGTACATGAACAGATCGACCACGATGTGAGATCGGGGATACGATCACAACCCTCATCTCCCCCTCCCCCTCCCCCTCTCCCCACGGACGCTCCATGCCTGCCGCAGACACCACCGACGCCGCCGAGCCCGTACCCCCGTCGCCGACCGACGAGACGCCGGCGTCCATACGCCCCAAGGGCTTTGGTCTCGCCGCCGCCACCGCCCTCGTCATGGGCAACATCATCGGCGGCGGCATCTTCGCCCTGCCCGCCACCGTCGCCCCGTACGGCACGATCAGCCTGCTCGCCTTCCTCGTCCTGTCCGTGGGCGCGGTGCTGCTCGCGCTGCTCTTCGGGAAGCTCGCGCGCCGCAGTCCCGTCACCGGCGGCCTGTACGTGTACCCGCGCGACGCGTTCGGTGAGTTCGCCGGCTTCCTTTCGGCCTGGTCGTACTGGACGATGACCTGGGTCAGCATCGCCGCACTCGCCGTCGCGACCGTCGGATACGCTGACGTGCTGCTGCCGCTGGGCGACAACAAGGCGCTGCAGGCGGCGGTGGCGATGGCCGCACTGTGGCTGCCCGCCGCCGCGAACTTCGCCGGCACCCGCTGGGTCGGCGGCGTGCAGATCGTCTCGACGATCCTGAAGTTCGTACCGCTGCTCCTCGTCTCCACCGTCGGCCTCTTCTTCATCGACACCGACAACTTCGGCCCCTTCAACGCCTCCGGCGAGAGCGTGCCCGGCGCTCTCGCCGCCTCCGCCGCGCTGCTCCTCTACAGCTTCCTCGGCGTCGAGTCGGCCGCGATGAGCGCGGGCGAGGTCCGCGACCCGGAGCGCACGGTGGGCCGCGCGAGCGTCCTGGGCACGCTCGGCTCCGCGCTCGTCTATCTGCTCGGCATGGTTGCCGTCTTCGGCCTCGTACCGCACGGTGAACTCGCCGAGTCCGGGGCACCGTTCGCCGACGCCGTCGACGCGATGGCCGGCGGCCACTGGGGCGGCACGCTCATCGCCGCCGTCGCCGTCGCCTCGATGGTCGGCTGCCTCAACGGCTGGATCCTGATGAGCGCCCAGATGCCGTACGCCGCCGCCCGCGACGGGCTCTTCCCCGCGCCCTTCGCCCGCGTCGGCAAGGGCGGCGTCCCCGGCTTCGGCGTGCTGGCCTGCGCGGTCCTCGGCACACTGCTGATCGCCCTCAACTACACGGCGGGGCCTGACACCACCTTCCGCGTCCTCGTCCTCATCACGACCTTCACCGGCTGCGTGCCCTACCTGCTGTCGGCCGCGGCCCAGCTGTACTGGCTCGCGCAGGGCAGCCGCGAGCGGGTACGTCCTGCGGGGCTGGCCCGCGATCTGATCGTGGCCGTCCTGTCCTTCGCCTTCTCGTTCTGGCTGATCGCGGGGGCGGGGTACGCGGCGGTCTACCAGGGGGTGCTGTTCCTGTTCGCGGGGATTCCCGTGTACGTGTGGATGCGGGGGCGCTCCGCTGGTTAGGCGGTTCGAAAGCTGCGGCTCGGATGCGCGCTCATCTGCCGGCGGCGACTGCATGCTCTGCCGAGCGAGGGAGGGCTAGCCCTCCCTCGCCCACGGCCGCAGCTTCTCCGGGTTGCGGACCGCCCAGATCCGGGTGATGCGCCCGTCGGAGACGTCGAACGAGGCTACGGTCATGACGACGCCGGCACGCTGGGCCACCAGGCCCGGCACACCGTTGACCGACCGCTCCAGGAGTTCGAGCCCCGGAGCCTTGTCGGCAATGGCGACCATGTACTGGGCGATGCGCGCGCCGCCCTCGACCGGGCGAAGGACGGCGCCGACCATGCCGCCGCCGTCGGCGGTCATCACGGCAGCCGGGTCGAGGAGACCGACGAGGGCTGCGATGTCCTTGGTCTCCCAGGCCTCTTTGACATGTCTCACCACGTCGGCCTGGCCGGTCGCCGTCACCGGAGCGCGCGCGACGCTCACCCGCCGCCGGGCGGAGGCCGCCAACTGCTTGCAGGCCGCAGGGGTCCGGCCGAGAACGTCGGCGATCTCGGCGAACGGGTACCGGAAGACGTCATGCAGGACGAACGCCACCCGCTCGGCGGGCGTCATCGACTCCAGGACGACGAGGAAGGCCATGGCCACCGACTCGTCCAGGACGATCTGGTCGGCGGGGTCTGCAGGGCCGGTGGGCCCGGCGCCGCCGACGTGGTCCCACTCGGTGCGGTCGGGCAGCGGCTCGGGCAGCCACGCGCCGACATAGCGTTCACGGCGGGCTCGCGCCGAGCCGAGCAGGTCCAGGCAGATGCGGCCGGTCGCCGTCGTCAGCCAGGCGCCGGGGGACAGGATCTCCTCCTGCCGGCTTCGTGGCAGCCCGTACCAGCGTGCGTAGGCATCCTGTACGGCGTCCTCGGCCTCGGTCACCGAACCGAGCAACCGGTAAGCGACATTGATCAGTTGGCGTCGCTCGCCGGTTATCTCATCTGTGCTGGTTCCGACAGTGCCCATGCTTCCGGCCGCCCCCCTCGCCTTACCTTTCGCAGGCCCGCGTCGTCGGGCTGGTGAGACCTTATCGATCTACTGCCCGAGGGCGGAAAAGGGGACTGCGACATGGCCACTCAGGTGACGGCGACGGCGAACGCACAGCGCGGCTCCTCGTTCCTGCAGATCGCGATCGCTCTGCAGACCCTGACCATCTTCCTTCAGGCGGTCTCCGCCGGACTGCTGCTGACCTCGCCCTACGGAGAGATGCTGCACAGTGTCGGAGCCCGTGTGATGTACGGGGCGTCGATGCTGTACATGCTCGCGGCGGTGCTGGCGTGGAAGCCGGGCGGCGGCTCGCCCCGGCCTGTCTGGCACGCGTCAGGTTTCCTCGTACTCGCCTCGGTCCAGGTCGTGCTCGGCATCGCGCACGTCCCGTCGGTCCATCTTCCCCTGGGTGTCCTGATGTTCGGTCTGAGTGTGCTGGCGCTGGCCCGGCGCTAAGGTCCGCGGCGGGCGCAGATGGTGCTGCTGTCCGCGCAGGGCATGCCCGTGGCGAAGATCGCCGACCAACGTCGCCTGACATCCGACGAAGGCAGAGAAGATGACCACGCAAACCCACCCCGTCGACCACGACCTCATCCAGGCCGCAGCACACGTCGCTCGCACACGCTGCCGCGGCGACAACCACACCATGGCGGCCGCAGCCCGCGCCCGGGACGGCCGGATCGTCACCGCGGTGAACGCGGGGGCGCTCCGCTGGGTGAGGTGGTTTCTAAGCTGCGGGTGCGTTGTGGCTTGTCGCGCAGTTCCCCGCGCCCCTGATGGGGCGCTCCCGGAACCGGCCGTCATCATGCTCAGCAGCCACCATGCTCGCCAGCCACGACGAAACCCTCCCCTTGCCCACCGGCGGGAGGGGGCGTGGGCCGGTGCGTCGTATGCCCGTCGCTTAGCTCCGGTCTCGGAGAACCAGCACCCTGTACCAACACCGGGTCGTATGCCCGCCCTGCGACGGGCTGACGCACCGGCCCACGACCCCGCACCCCCCACCCACCCCGGGGGCGCGGGGAACGGCGCGACCAGCCACACTCAACCCGCAGCCGCCAACGAACCGAGCCCCCACCCCCATAGGCGCCCCCGCCCAACCTAATCTGCACGGGTGACCACCGACCTGACCCTTCTGCCGCGTGTCGCCTATCGCGGGCAGGAGGTCACCGCGCCCCGGCTCCGCGGCCTCCTCGCGCTGCTCGCAGGCGACTTGCGCACAGGCTGCAGCATCGAGCGGCTTGTGGAAGGGCTGTGGCTGCCGGACGAGTTGCCGGAGCGGCCGGGCAAGGCGGTGCAGGTCCTGGTGTCCAGGGCGCGGGCGCAGTTGGGCGCCGACGTCGTCGTCAGCACGCCGACCGGATACCGGCTCACCCTCGCCGAGGACCAGGTCGACAGCTCCGCCCTGCTGCTGCAGGCCGCCGCGAGCGCGGACCGGGCCAGGGCCGGGGACCACGCGGGATCGCTGACCGCGGCCGAGGCCGGGCTCGCGCTGTGGGAGGGCACCCCCGATGGGGGCGGCGACAGCGACGACCCCGTAGCCGCGTTAAGAGCCGAGCGCGCCCCCGTCCGCGCCGCGCTCGTACGCGCGCAGGCGCTCGCGCTCGCCCGCCTCGGACGGCACGCGGAGGCGGTCGGGCCGCTGGCCGTGGCCGCCGCGGAGCATCCGCGCGACGAGGAGGTGCTCGCCGAGCTGCTGCGCGGCGAGGCGGCGACGGCGGGCCCGTCCGCCGCGCTGACGCGGTACGAGGCGTACCGGCGTGAGCTGCGCGAGACGCTCGGTACGGATCCGGGGGTTCAACTCAAGGCCGTACAGCAGGAGTTGCTGCGGGGCGAGGCGCCCACGGTCCGGCACGGCGTGCCGCACGAGCCGAACCCGCTGCTGGGAAGGGACGAGGACATCGCGGCGGTGCAGCGGCTGCTGCGTGCCTCCCGCGCCGTCACCGTGGTCGGCCCCGGCGGCCTCGGCAAGACCCGGCTCGCGTACGCCGTCAGCCGCCGGGCCGAGCAGCGCGTGGTGCATTTCGTGCCGCTCGCCGGCGTCACCACGGACGAGGACGTGGCCGCGGAGGTGGCCTCCGCGCTCGGCGCGGGCGAGGGGCGGGCCGGCGCCATGAGCGGTCACGCCCCGGCGGACCCGGTGTCCGGCATCCTCGGCGTGCTCGGCTCCGGGCCTGCGCTGCTAGTCCTGGACAACTGCGAGCAGGTCATCGGGGGTGCCGCCGACCTCGTACGGGCCCTGGTCTCGTCCTCGAAGGACCTGCGGGTGCTCGCCACCAGCCGGGCCCCCCTCGGCCTCACCTCGGAGGCGGTGTACGCGCTGCCGGAACTCCAACTCGCCACCTCCGTCGAGCTGTTCACGCAGCGAGCCCGGGCCGCCCGGCCCGGCGTGGAGCTGCCGCCGGACGCGGTGGCCGGGCTGTGCCGCCACCTCGACGGGCTGCCGCTCGCGGTGGAGTTGGCCGCGGCGCGGGTGCGGGTGATGTCGGTGCCGGAGATCGCCCGCCGCCTGGGCGACCGGTTCGCGCTGCTGCGCGGCGGGGTGCGGGACGTGCCGGAGCGCCACCGCACGCTGCACGCGGTCGTGGACTGGAGCTGGAACCTGCTCGCGGAGGACGCGAGGGCGGCGCTGCGCATGCTGTCCGTCTTCCCAGGCGGCTTCTCGGGTGAAGCGGCGGAGCAGGTGCTCGGCGAGGATGCCCTGATGCTGCTGGAGCAGTTGGCCGATCAGTCGCTGCTCACCGTCGTCGACACCCCGGTCGGTGTGCGGTTCCGGATGCTGGAGACCGTACGGGAGTTCAGCGCGGCCCGGCGCGCGGAGGCGGGCGAGGAAGAGGAGGCCGTCGGCCGGTTCCTCACCTGGGCGCGGGACTTCGGGATCGCGTACCACGACTGGCTCTTCGGCTCGGAACCGCTGGCCGCCTCGGAACGGATCAGGGCCGAGCAGGACAACCTCGTGCTGGCCCTGCGGCACGCCCTGGCCCGTACGGACGGCGGCCCCACCATCGCCGCCCTCACCGCCGTCCTCGCCGCCCTGTGGTCCATCGGTTCCAACTACCCTCGCCTCGTCGCCCTCGCCGCGGACACCGGCCCGGCGCTGTCGCACTACTACCCCGAGCCCGAACACGTCGAAGTCGCCCGCGCCGCCGCGGTGTTGTGCACGACGAACCTGTTCATGGGCTACGGCCCGAGCGCCGCACGCCAGCTCGTCACCCTCCGGCGGCTGCCCCCTGCCCCGCCGGACACGCTGCTGCGCGCCATCGCGATAGTATTGAGGGCGGTCCCCGAGATGCTGCCGCCCGACTACGAAGTGCTGCACAAGCTCTGCGAGAGCGAGCAACCGCTGCTCGCCGGCATCGCAGAGTGCGTCGCCACCTACGTCTGGGAGTCGGAGCACGACATCGACCGCGCGCTCGCCTCGGCTCGGCGGATCACCGCCGCACTGGCGCCGGTCGACAACCCGTTCCTGCAGGTCATGAGCCACGCCCGGCTGAGCGAGCTGTGCTTGCAGACGGAGCAGGGCGAGGCCGCGTACGGACACCTCAAGGCGGCCCTCCAGGCGCTGCCGCGGCTCGGCGACGAGCACGTCGACCTCATCGGCGTCCGCTGGGGCCTCGTCCTCGCCTGCCTCCAGCGCGGCGACCCCGACGAGGCCGAGTACTGGCTGCGGCAGGCGGAGGGCGCCAACACCACGCAGGACGACTACGGCATGGAGCTCCTCGGGCGCGCCGAGATCGCGCTCGCCCGCGGACTGACGGAGGTCGGGCTGGGCCTGTGGCGCAGCGCCGTGCAGCCGCTGCCCACAGCCGGCTCGATACATGGCGGCGACCCCTTCTTCGACCGGTGGGTGCTGCAGATCCTGGCGGTGGCGGTGACGGCACACGCGCACGCCGGCCGTCTCGAGCTGGTCGCTGAGCCGGTCGACCGACTGCGGCAGGGGCTGCGGACCATGCTCTCCGATCCGTCCGGCTCGCCCATGGAGCTCCCGGTACTCGGGACGGCGCTGCACGCGCTCGGCATGGCCGGGCTCGCGTCCGGCGACGCCGGTGCCGTACGGATGATCGCGCTGGCCGAACGGCTGCGGGTGATGCGCGATTTCCAGCCGACGATGTCGGCGGACCGCGCCCGGAAGGCGGTCGAGGCCGCCGGGGACGCTGCCAGGGCGACGTACGCCGACGCGGTGTCGGAGTACGCCGCCCTGGAGCGGGACGAGCTGCGGGAGGCGGCCCGCGCTGTCATGGCGGTTACTTCGGGTCGCGGTTGAACAGCGACGTCGACCAGCGGTAGCCGAGCACGGTGAGGCCGACGCACCAGGCGATCGCGATCCACCCGTTGTTGCCGATCTCGGTGCCGAGCAGCAGGCCGCGCAGGGTCTCGATGGCGGGCGTGAACGGCTGGTACTCGGCGATCGGCTGGAACCAGCCCGGGATCGCGTCGATGGGGACGAAGGCGCTCGAGATGAGCGGGAGGAGGATCAGCGGCGTTGCCATGTTGCTGGCCGCCTCGGGGTTCGGGCTGGCCATGCCCATCCCGACCGCGATCCAGGTGAGCGCCAGGGTGAACAGCGCGAGCAGGCCGAACGCCGCCAGCCACTCCAGGGCCGTGGCGTCGGTGGACCGGAAGCCGATGGCCACGGCGACGGCACCGACGAGGACCAGGCTGGCGAGCACTTGCAGCACGCTGCCGACGACGTGCCCGACGAGCACAGACCCGCGGTAGACCGCCATCGTGCGGAAGCGGGCGATGAGGCCCTCGGTCATGTCCATGGAGACGGAGACCGCGGCCCCGATCACGGTGGAGCCGATGGTCATGATCAGGAGGCCCGGGACGAGATAGGCGATGTAGTCGGCGCGGTCGGCGCCGCCGCCACCGATGCCCGCGCTCATCACGCCTCCGAAGACGTAGACGAAGAGCAGCAGCAGCATGATCGGCGTGAGCAGCAGGTTCAGGGTGAGGGACGGGTAGCGCCGTACGTGCAGGAGGTTGCGGCGCAGCATCGTGTTCGAGTCGCGTACGGCGAGGGTGAGGGCGCTCATCGGACAGTCTCCTTGGGCTGGGTGGCCTTGGGCCGGTCGGTGCCGCTGGTCAGGGCGAAGAACACGTCGTCGAGGTCGGGGGTGTGCACGGTCAGCTCGTCCGCCTCGATGCCGGCCGAGTCCAGCCAGTCGAGGATGGCGCGCAGCGACAGCGGCGGACTGATAGGCGGACGGGTCGGAGAACCGCAGCCGCACATGCCCGCCCGGGATGAGCCGCTTCAGCTCGCCGGCACTGCCCTCGGCGGCGATCTTGCCGTCGTTCAGCACCGCGATACGGTCGGCGAGTTCGTCGGCCTCCTCCAGGTACTGGGTGGTGAGGAAGACGGTGACGCCGTCGGAGACCAGTTCGCGGATGATGCCCCACATGTTGTGGCGGCTGCGCGGGTCCAGGCCGGTGGTCGGCTCGTCGAGGAAGATGATCCGCGGGCTGCCGACGAGCGTCATGGCGATGTCGAGGCGGCGCTTCATGCCGCCGGAGTAGGTGGAGGCGGGCTTCTTGGCGGCCTCCACCAGGTCGAACCGCTCAAGGAGTTCGGCGGTGACCTGCCGTCCCTCGCGCTTGGACAGGTGGTGCAGGTCCGCCATGAGGAGCATGTTCTCCTCGCCGGTGATCAGCCCGTCGACGGCGGAGAACTGGCCGGTGACGCCGATCGCGGCCCGCACCGCCTGCGGGTCGGCCGCCAGGTCGTGGCCGCCGACGTGCAGGTCGCCGGCGTCGGCGGTGATGAGGGTGGAGAGGATCTTGACGGCGGTGGTCTTGCCGGCACCGTTCGGACCGCGAGGACCGTCTTGTCCCCGTAGGCCTTGCGCAGCCCCTTGGCCGCGATGGCGGGAGAGTGCGATGTCGTTGTCGTCATGACGGAGAGGTTGCGGCAGGGCGCATTCACCGCGGTTTCAGGATGCTTTCAGCACCCTGAAACCGCGGTTGGGCCCGGCAACCGGCCGCCCTGGTTCGTCGAACTGAGAACTGGCCCGCCGGGCACGGCCTCAGCGGGGTGCGCCGTCCCACAGATCGGTACGGTGGGCGTCGACCAGCGCACCGATCCGGCCGAGGACATCCTCGACGGGCAGCGGATCGAGCCGACGACCGTCCCGCAGGCGCACCGCGACCAGATCATCGGCCGCCTCCTTGGCACCGATCACCGCCTGGTACGGCACGAGGCGGGCCTCCCGGATACGGGCGCCCAGGCTGCCGCGTTCGGGTTCGGCGATCTCGGCCCGCAGTCCGCGGTGGGCGCAACTCTCCGCGAGCGCGGCGGCGTTCGGCAACTCGGTGGCGGAGACGGGCAGGATCACCACCTGGGTCGGCGCGAGCCAGGCCGGGAAGGCGCCGCCGTGCTCCTCGATGAGATGCGCGACGGCCCGTTCCACGCTGCCGATGATGCTGCGGTGGACCATGACGGGCCGGTGTTTCGCGCCGTCCGCACCGATGTAGTGCAGGTCGAACCGCTCCGGCTGGTGGAAGTCGACCTGGACGGTGGACAGGGTGGACTCCCGGCCCGCGCCGTCGACGACCTGGACGTCGATCTTCGGACCGTAGAACGCGGCCTCGCCCTCGGCAGCCTCGTACGGCAGACCCGACCGCTCCAGCACCTCGGTGAGGAGGGCGGTGGACCGCTGCCACAGCTCGGGGGCGGCGACGTACTTCCCACCGGGGCCGGGGAGGGACAGCCGGTAGCGCGCCGGGCTGATACCGAGCGCCTCGTAGGCCCGGCGGATCATCGCCAGGGCTGCCTGCGCCTCCTCCGCCACCTGGTCCAGGGTGCAGAAGATGTGCGCGTCGTTGAGCTGGATGGCCCGTACGCGGGTCAATCCGCCGAGTACGCCGGACAGTTCGGCACGGTACATGCCGCCCAACTCGGCCATGCGCAGCGGCAGTTCGCGGTAGCTGTGCGAGCGCGAGCGGTAGATGACCGCGTGATGAGGACACAGACTGGGCCGCAGCACGACCTGCTCCCCGCCCAGCTCCATCGGCGGGAACATGTCGTCGCTGTAGTGCGACCAGTGTCCCGAGATCTCGTACAACTCCCGCTTGCCGAGCACCGGCGAGTACACATGCCGGTAGCCCGCCTTTCGCTCGGCGGTACGGATGTACTCCTCCAGGGCGTGCCGTACGACCGCGCCGTCGGGCAACCAGTACGGCAGCCCCGCCCCGATCAGCGGGTCGGTGTCGAACAGGCCGAGCTCACGGCCGAGTTTGCGGTGGTCGTTCATGGCGGTCTCCTCGCGGACGGCTCCGGGCGAGTGACCGCACAAGCCGAAGCCCCGGGGCACTCGCCCCGGGGCTTCGGACTCAGACATCGGTCAGCGCGCCGGGACACTCTCCGGCGTCGTCGTCAGGTGGGCGCGCTGCATGACGGGGACGGTAGCAGGGGGGTGGGCGCAGTCGCCCGGATTTTTGCCGCCGGTGTGCTGTGCAAGCGGTCTCGCGAGGACCCCTCCCGGTGTCCCTCAAGAGAGTCCGCGGCGTTCGGGTCACGTCCACTTACGTGACCGTTGCCGGCCGACGCCTCGACCGCCCCTGTCCCGTTACTGAAGCCGGTCTGCTCAGGCTCGGCTCGGTCTCGACGACGGATGGATCGCGGACCCCGAACTGCGGTTTCTCGCACCTCTGTTGCGCAATACGTGGCCTGTATCGTCCTCCCCTGACCGGTGACGGGTAACGGGGAGGGGGCCCGGATGAGGGCCAGGTCGGTGGGGTGGCGGAGGCGGCGGGATGCCGTTCTGCTGCTCGTGGGCGCGGTGTTGGTGGGGCTGGTCGGGCTGCTGGGCGCAGTGCTCGGGGAGCCCGGGGAGCGGATTGCCCGGATGTGGGTCGGCGCCGAGATACGTGCCGACGGGACGGCCCGGATCACTGAGGTGATCGACTACGACTTCAACGGTGAGCAGCGGCACGGCATTTACCGTGACGTGCCCAGGGAGGAACGCGGAGACGTCAGCGAGGTATCCGTCACGGCGGACGGCGAGCCGGTGCCCTACCGCGTCGAGGACACGGTGGGCACCCAGATCGTGATCGGTGACCCCGACGCGACGGTGACCGGGACCCACCGGTACCGGATCGAGTACACCCTGCCGCGGCTCGGGGACGAGGAGCAGCTGGCGTGGGACGCCGTCGGCACGCAGTGGGATGTGCCCGTCGGGCACATCGACGTGCACCTGGCCGTCCCGTACGCCCTGGAGCGGCCGAGCTGCGTGGCGGGATCGTCCGGTTCGCGCGAGGAATGTGCGACGCAGCGGCAGCCCGTACCGGGGCAGCTGGTCGTGGCTCAGGATGGGCTGGAGTCGCACGAGGGTCTGACGCTGTACGGGACGGTCGGTGATGCCGACGGGGGCGGCAGCGCGGCACTGCCGGAGGCGCCCGGTGGACGGGCGGCTGCCGTCGAGGCCGGGGACGGCGTGGTGGCCGGGTGGCTGTGGGCCACGGGGATCGCTCTCGCCGCGACGGCCGTGG
>NZ_JNWJ01000111.1:0-11396 GCF_000716805.1 Streptomyces yerevanensis
ACGGACGCTTCCTTCGTACTCACCCTCGCGGGCTTTCCTCCGGGCTTCCCTTCGGTCTTGCGTCTCCGACTCTACCAGACCCTTTCGGGCCCGATTCCCCGTCGGAGGGGGCTTGCTTTCCGGCTTTTCGGCCTTCCAGCGGTGTTGACTGTAGCAGATCCTTTCGGGCCTGAACTCCAGTCAACTAGTTTTGTCTTCGCGGCTGTTGGGCCGTTCCGACGTTCCAAACGTTAGCGGATGCTGTCGGCAGTTCCTAATCGGGCTGCCTGGCCCCAAGGGAATTCAATTCGGGCATGCCGAAATTAACTCCGTAGGGAGATCGCACTAGTGGTTTGGTGTGCCGCTTCTGCGGCGGGAGGTGCTGTCGCAGAACCGTTACGGCCCCGTGGCAACTCGAAGAACCTTACGGATCCACGAGGGGGTTGTCAAGCTTCCCCTGGGCGACGGCTCGGCAAACCTCGGGGGTGCCGTCAGTCCAGGTCAGTGAGTCGGCCGCCGGCGTCCGGCTGGGCGTGCTCCACGCGGCGGAGGAGGCGGGTCAGGACATCGCCGAGGACGCCGCGTTCCTCCTGGGAGAGGTCCTGGAGCAGGTCCTCCTCGAAAACGCTGGCGAGGCGCATGGCTGCCAGCCACTTCTCACGGCCTTCGGTGGTGAGCTCGACGATGACGCGTACGCGGTTGGACTCGTCGCGCTCTCGGGTGACCAGGCCCCCGGCCACCATGCGGTCGATCCGGTGGGTCATCGCGGCCGGCGTCAGGCCGAGGCGCTTGGCGAGGTGGCTCGGACCCATGCGGTAGGGGGCGCCGGAGAGGACGAGGGCCTTGAGGACCTCCCACTCGGCGTTGCTGATGCCGAGGGTGGCGGTCTGGCGGCCGTAGGCGACGTTCATACGGCGGTTGAGGCGGCCGAGGGCCGAGACGATCTTCTCTACCTGGGGGTCGAGGTCCTGGAACTCGCGCTGGTACGCGGCGATCTGCTCTTCGAGTGTCGGCTCGCCGACGCCGGGGGTGTCGCCCATGGGGCGAAGTATGGCATGCACTCGCTTGGGATCTAAGTCCTTCAGTGTGTAGAGTTCAAGAGTTAAGTTTAGCTTTAAAGTCTTCACTTCTAAGTTCTCCTATCTACTGAAGCAGGTGACAGTGACCAGGGCGAGGGGCGCAGCGATGCGCCGGATCCATGTGGGCAACGCACTCGGCGCGTTCGGGCTCGGCTTCACCGTCCCGTATCTGTACGTCTATGTGGCGCAGGTGCGGGAGCTCGGTGCTGTGACTGCGGGGCTCGTGCTCGCCGTCTTCGCGGTGGCCGCGCTGGTCGTGCTGCCGTTCGCCGGGCGGGCCATCGTCCGGCGTGGTGCGCTGCCGGTGCTGCTTGTCGCCCTGGTCACTGCCGCGTTGGGTGCGCTGAGTCTGGGGCTTGCGAGTAGCGCGGTGACCGTGTTGCCGGCCGCGGGGGTGCTCGGGGCGGGGCAGGCCGTGATGCAGCCGGCGCTTGCGAC
This sequence comes from Streptomyces yerevanensis, assembly GCF_000716805.1. Lineage (NCBI taxonomy): Bacteria > Bacillati > Actinomycetota > Actinomycetes > Kitasatosporales > Streptomycetaceae > Streptomyces > Streptomyces yerevanensis. The sequence continues at coordinate 1,497 of NZ_JNWJ01000111.1, forward strand.
GATGATCGTGGATTGTTCGACTGCCGGGACCCGGTCGCGGGCCTTCGCCATGCAGTTCTTTCTGCAGAATCTCGGGCTGGGGGTCGGTGGGCTCATTGGTGGGCATCTCGTCGATGCCACGCGGCCGGGTTCCTTCACGTTGCTGTTCGCGGTCGAGGCGGCGATGTTTCTGCTGCTGGTCGGGATCATGGCGACCGTACGGATGCCGGATGCGCCGCGGATCGGGAGCGGGGCGCCGCGGGCCAAGGGGAGCTGGAAGGAGCTTCTCGGTGATCGGGCCATGGTGCAGTTGTGTGTGCTGGGGTTTGTGCTGTTCTTCGCCTGCTACGGGCAGTTCGAGTCGGGGCTGAGTGCGTACGGCGTCGAGGCGGCGGGGATTTCGACTTCCGCGCTTGGTACGGCACTTGCCGCCAACACGGCGGTGATCGTGGTCGCGCAGTTCGTGGTGCTGAGGTTCGTGGAGCGGCGCCGGCGGTCTCGGGTGATCGCGGCTGTCGGGCTGCTCTGGGCCGTCGCGTGGGGCGTGGCCGGGTATGCGGGGCTCGGGGACGGGAGCCAGGCCATGGCCACGGCCGCGTTCATCTCGACGTACGCGCTCTTCGGGCTCGGTGAGGCGATGCTGTCGCCGACCGTGGCGCCGTTGGTCGCCGATCTGGCGCCTGCGGGGATGGCGGGGCAGTACAACTCGGCGTTCGCCCTGGTGAAGCAGCTTGCGCTGGCGGTCGGGCCTGCGGTGGGCGGGCCGATGGGGGCGGCGCTGCACGGGCCGTACGTCGTGACGTTCGTGCTGTTCTCGCTGGGCGTCACGTTCCTGGCCGTACGGCTGGGGCGGCAGCTCACGCCCGTACAGAATCAGCCGTCGATGGCGAGGAGCCGGGTGGTCGCGCGGGGTGCGGAGGCCTCGGAGGCCGTATCGGCGAAGGTCTGAAGACACGGAGAGGCGGCCGTCACCTTGGAGTGGCGGCCGCCTCTTTGTGTCAGCGGACGGCTGTGACCAGGGTCGAGGTGAAGGAGAGCGTTGCTGTGCCGTCGGGGGCGGTGTGGGCCTTGAGGAGGTCGTGGACCAGGCGGCCTGCGCTGGTGAGGGCTTCCTGGCCGCCGGTTTCGATGATCGTCTGACCCCAGGGGACAGCGGAGAGGTGGCTGGCGGCGAAATCCACCAGCGGGGGCAGGGCGATGCCGAAGGTGACCTCGCGGTCGGTGACCTCCTGGAAGCCTGCTCGGCGCAGGGCGGTCGTGAGGCGTTCGGCGGGGACGAAGGCGGCCGTGAAGTTCGCGGCGGCTTCCGGGCCGCCGTGTTCCGCGATGGCGCGGTGCTGGGCGGTGAAGTACGGGGACTTGTCGAGTGACGCCCACATGGTGGCGGCGAAGTGGCCTCCGGGGCGGGTCACGCGGGCCGCCTCCGCGAGCGCTGCGTCCAGGTCGGGGAAGAACTGGGCGCCCTGCTGGCAGACGACCGCGTCGAAGGTGTCGTCCGCGTACGGGAGTTGGTCGGCGGGGGCCATGGTGAACTCGATGTCCGGGTACATGCGGGGGTGGTGTGCTTCGGCGACCTTGAGCATGCTCTCGTTCGGGTCGGCGCCGAAGACCCGGCCCGCGGGACCGACCCGGGCGGCGGCCACCCGTGCCGCGAAGCCGGTGCCGCATGCGAGGTCTAGCACCGTGGCTCCGGGGATCAGGTCGACGGCGTCCACGACCGCCTCGACGAAGGGCGCCATGATCGGCGCGACGTACCGCTCGTAACGCTCGGGAGCACTGCCTGTGAGCTGGAAGCCCGATTCCGTTTCCTCTGCCATGGAGGAGCTACTAGCACCGTGCGCCGCGATCGGCCAGATGGCGCGCGGTCATTGATCTAAGTGGCACGCGGAAGTGCGAACTCGCACCACACCGATTTGCCGCCGCCTGGCGTACGGCGTGAGCCCCAGTTGGAGGCGATGGTGGCGACGATCGCGATGCCGCGGCCGGCCTCGTCGGCGGGTTCGGCGCGGCGGCGGCGTGGGAGGTGGTCGTCGCCGTCGGTCACTTCGACGATCAGGCGGCGGTCCGTGCGGCGCAGGCGCAGGCGCATGGGCGGGGTGCCGTGCTGGAGGGAGTTGGCGACGAGTTCGCTGGCGGCGAGGACGCCGAGGTCGTGCAGGTCCGTGGGGAAGCGCCAGCTCGTCAGGACGCCGGAGGCGAAGGCACGCGCGCGTGGGGCCGCCTCCACGCCACCGAGCAGCTCCAGGGCGGCGTTTCGGAAGAGTTCGCCGTCGGAGCCCGTACGGGACGGGTGCTGGAGTACCAGGACCGCCACGTCGTCGTCGTGGTCGGCCGTCATGCCCGCCGAGCGGACGAGGCGGTCGCAGATCACCTGGGGTGTGCCCGTGGCGCCTGCGAGGGCTTCCTCCAGGGCGGCGATGCCCTCGTCGAGGTCCTTGTCGCGGCGCTCGACCAGGCCGTCCGTGTAGAGCACGGCGGTGGAGCCGGGGCCGAGCGGGATGGAGCCGGAGGCGTGCATCCAGCCGCCTGTGCCGAGGGGCGGGCCGATGGGTTCCTCGGCGCGCAGGACGGTGCCGCTGTCGTCGCGTACGAGGATCGGGAGGTGGCCGGCGGAGGCGTACACGAGGCGGCCCTCGTTGGGGTCGTGGACGGCGTAGGCGCAGGTGGCGATCTGGTTGGCGTCGATCTCCGTGGCGAGGCCGTCGAGGAGCTGGAGGACCTCGTGCGGGGGCAGGTCGAGGCGGGCGTACGCGCGGACGGCGGTGCGGAGTTGGCCCATGACGGCTGCCGCGCGGACGCCGCGGCCCATGACGTCGCCGATGACCAGGGCCGTACGGCCGCCGCCCAGGGTGATGACGTCGTACCAGTCGCCGCCGACCGCGGCCTCCGTGCCGCCGGGGTGGTAGACGGCGGCGACGCGCAGGTCGTCGGGTTCCTCCAGCTTCTGGGGCAGCAGGGAGCGCTGGAGGGTGACCGCGGTCTCGCGCTGCTCGCCTTCGCGGACGCGCAGGCGGTCGGCGACTTCGGCCTGGTCGGTGACGTCGGCGGCGAAGATCAGTACGCCACCCCCTTCGGGGGAGGCTGATACATCGAGGGGGACGGGTGTACACGTGAAGGTGTACGAGCGGCCGGTGGGGACCTTGCGGGACAGGACCGTACGCGGCTTGGAGCTGCGCAGGACCTGGTCGAGGAGGGACAGCAGGCCGATCTCCTCCAGCTCGGGCAGCGCCTCACGCGCGGGTTCGCCGACCGGACGGGCGCCGAAGGCCTCTACGTAGGCGTCGTTGACGTACGCGAGGCGGTGCTCCGGGCCGTGTACGAGGGCGACGAGGGCCGGGATGCGGTCGAGGACCTCGCGGACCGGCAGTTCGTCGACGGTGGGGTCCGGTGGGGTTTCGGCTTCGCCCGTGTCGGCAGCATCGGCGGCTTCGTCGGCTTCCTTGGCGGTTCGCCGCTCGGCGCGGGCCGCGGGCACGGAGCTGCCCTCCGGGGGGAGCGCGTTCGACGAACTGTCGGTCCGCGCCTGGGCGCGGCGCTGCGTTCCGGGGAGCAGGGCGCTCCAGCGCGTGAAGTTCACTGTGGGACAGGCCTCGTGGGATTGAAGGGCGAGCGGTCGGCCCGCCCATGGTCGTGGACCAGTGTGTCCGACCGGACCGGCATCCGTCAGACGTCGGCCCTGACGGCGGAGTTCCTGAGTCCGGTCAGGACGACCCCTTCGGGTCCTCAGGAGGCTTTCCACCGGCCGCGAGTTCGAACTCCGCACGGGGATGTTCGAGCGAACCGAGGGAGACGATCTCCCTCTTGAAGAGCCCCGCCAGCGTCCACTCGGCCATCACGCGGGCCTTGCGGTTGAAGGTCGGAACCCTGCTCAGGTGGTACGTGCGGTGCATGAACCAGGCGGAGTAGCCCTTCAGCTTCCGCCCGTAGACGTGCGCGACGCCTTTGTGCAGTCCCAGGGAGGCCACCGAGCCGGCGTACGCATGGGAGTACGTCTCCAGGGGTTCGCCGCGCAGGGAGTGGACGATGTTGTCGCCGAGGGTCCTGGCCTGACGTACCGCGTGCTGGGCGTTGGGGGCGGTCTCCGTGCCGGGCTCCTTGGAGGTGACGTCGGGGACGGCGGCGGCGTCTCCCGCGGCCCACGCGTGCGTGACGCCCTCGACGGTCAGCTCGGCGGTGCACTTGAGGCGTCCGCGCTCGTTCAGCGGCAGGTCGGTGGCGGCCAGGATGGGGTGGGGTTTCACCCCGGCGGTCCAGACGACCGTACGGGTCGGGAAGCGCGCGCCGTCACTCAGTACGGCGACGCGGTCCACACACGATTCGAGGCGGGTCTCCAGGCGTACGTCGATATTGCGGCGGCGCAGCTCGGTGACGGTGTACTTGCCCATCTCCTCGCCGACCTCGGGCAGGATGCGGTTCGAGGCCTCGACGAGGATCCACTTCATGTCCTCGGGCTTGACGTTGTGGTAGTAGCGCGCGGTGTAGCGGGCCATGTCCTCGAGTTCGCCGAGGGCCTCCACGCCGGCGAAACCGCCCCCTACGAAGACGAAGGTCAGGGCCGCGTCGCGGATCGCGGGGTCGCGGGTCGAGGAGGCGATGTCCATCTGCTCGATGACGTGGTTGCGCAGGCCGATGGCCTCTTCGACGGTCTTGAAGCCGATGCCGTGGTCTGCGAGGCCCGGGACCGGGAGGACGCGCGAGACGGAGCCGGGCGCGAGGACGAGCTGGTCGTAGGAGATCTGTTCCGGCTCCGCGCCCTCTTCCTGGGTGGCGAGCGTGGTGAGGGTCGCGGTGCGCTTGGCGTGGTCGATGGACTGGGCCTCGCCGATGACGATCTTGCACTGGTCGAGAACACGGCGCAGCGGCACGACGACATGGCGGGGCGAGATGTTTCCCGCGGCGGCCTCGGGCAGGAACGGCTGGTAGGTCATATAGGGATCTGGCGTGACCACGACAATTTCTACGTCGCCGCGTTTGAGCTCCGCCTTCAGCTTCCGCTGGAGTCGCAGGGCGGTGTACATGCCGACGTAACCACCGCCGACGATGAGAATGCGCGCACCGTTCGGGGATTCGGGGGTCGTCCCCCGGGAGATCGCTGTGTTCACCCACCCATGACGCAACGCGGTCTTGAGTTTGTCCACAGGCCCGACAATTTGTGTGACCGGCCGCCTGAGACGCGCAGAGTTGGCCGATTTGCCGGAGTGCGAGGAAAACACGCAGGTCAGCTGGGGTGGACGGAGTGACGGTAGGTGTCTTAATCGGGACGTAAGCGGCCCGTACTCCGATCGAGGGGCGCACTGTGCGGAACCTGCCCCTTCTGAATTGACCCTTACTCAACTATGTTCGTGTCTCATCGGGGTGTAGGGGGAAGCACTCGGCGGGTCCGCACGACCGGTACGACGGGTACCACCGGGTCGTGGGACCGATGCCTGTTCCGCTCGCTCCGGCTTGTCAATGACGGGGAGAGTCTCCGGGGGGAGACGTCATTACCGGGGGAACACATATGCATGTTCAAGAAACTCATTGGTCATCCGCGTCCGCCATCGCTGGCGGCGGCGCGGTCGGTGCGGCGATGGGGAACGGTCGTGGTGCGGGGGACGCATCGCGTACGACACCGCTGCGCGTGGACGCACAGCGCAATCTGGAGCACGTACTGCGTGCGGCGCGCGAAGTCTTCGGCGAGCTGGGATACGGCGCGCCGATGGAGGACGTGGCGCGGCGCGCACGGGTCGGCGTCGGCACGGTGTACCGGCGCTTCCCGAGCAAGGACGTCCTGGTCCGGCGGATCGCCGAGGAGGAGACCTCCCGGCTGACCGACCAGGCCCGGGCGGCGCTCGGTCAGGAGGACGAGCCGTGGTCGGCGCTCTCGCGCTTCCTGCGGACGTCCGTGGCCTCGGGCGCGGGACGACTGCTGCCGCCGCAGGTGCTGCGGGTGGGCGTCGCGGAGGACAGCACCGTTCTCGACGAGGCGCTGGTGCCGCACCAGCGGTCCCAGCCGATGTCCCTGTCCGGCTCGGGCTCTGGTTCCGGCTCCGGTGAGCTTCGGCTCGTGGAGCAGCGGCCGGCGTTCGACGGGGAGGTCGCGACGGCGGACGACGACGCCGGGGCGGCCCAGCTGCTCGAGGTCGTGGGCCGGCTCGTGGAGCGGGCACGCGCGGCGGGCGAGCTGCGCCCGGACGTGACCGTGTCGGACGTCCTGCTGGTGATCGCCACGGCGGCACCCTCGCTGCCGGACGCGGCCCAGCAGGCGGCGGCCTCGGCCCGGCTGCTCGACATACTGCTGGAGGGGCTGCGGTCGCGTCCCGCGTAGGCAGCGGGGCGGGCGTTTTTGCGCATCGGTACGGGAAAGGGGGTTGCCCCTTTCCCGTACCGATGCGCGTTTTCGTGCTTCGGGTACGCGGGCGGGGTGCCGGGTGTGGGGTTTCTTTCCCAAGCCCGCCCCTTCCCGTAGCCAAGGGGCTCCGCCCCCTGGGCCCCCGGGTGGGGGCTGCGCCCCCAGACCCCGCTAGCGGCCTGCCGCCTCGGTGAGTTCGCGCAGGACGTCGTCCGTGTTGAACGTCGTGCCGGTGGCGCGCTCGGCCTCGTGGCGGTCGGGGCCCAGGGCGGCCAGGGCGGCGGCTTCGATGCGTTCGGGGTCCAGGCGCTCCGACAGGGCGCGAGGGTGGGAGCCGCGCCAGTGGGATCCGGCGGCGAGCAGGCGGACCGCGCGTGGGTGGTCGCCTTGTTCGGCGAGGACGTGGGCCGCCTGTTCGGCCAGGCCTGCGAGAACCACCTTCGTGCTGTGCGCGGCCACGGCTTCCCGCAGGGCCTCGGCCAGCTTGAGCAGGCCTTGCCGGGGGCCCGACTCGGCGGCCGTGACGAGGGCGTCGATGCCGTTGAGCGCGGCGATGAACTGCGGTGGCGGGGTGCCACGGATCGTCTCCGCGCGGGCCGCCTCGCACAGTTCCCGCGCCCGCGCGAACTCCCCGTCGTCCAGGGCCATCTGCGCCCGCATCAGGAGCACGAAGGCCACGGAGTCGGGCACCCCGTGGCGCTCGGCCGCCTCGCTCGCCTCGTCCAGGGCGGTGAGCGCGGCGGCACGATCTCCGGCGCGGTACGCGATCTCGCCGAGCCTCGCGATGAGGAACGGCGTCTCCGCCCACGCGCCCACCTCACGCGCGAGCCGCAGCGCCTCCTCGTACTCCTTCTTCGCCTCGTCGAAACGGCCGCGCGCCATCGCCGCCTCGCCGCCCGCGCTGCACACCTGGGCGCGCATCCAGCGGTCGCCCGCGCGTGGGGCGATGACGCGCAGCTCGGCGAGGGCCTCGTCGACGCCCTGTAGGCCGCCGGGGGTGTCGACTGCCATGTGCGTACGGAACATCAGGGTGACGCCGATCTCCCAGTCGCCGCCGTACGTCCGGCAGTTGGCGAGCGCCGCGTCCATGTTGGGCAGTGCTTCCTCCGGGCCGCCGAGGTAGTACGTGGTCAGCGGCCACGCGATGCCGGGGAAGCGGGCCGCGTCCGGTCCGCCCTGAGCCATCGCGTCCCGTACGCGCGCGGCGTACGCCCGCAGCCGCTCGTCCTCCAGCCCTTCCATCCCCAGGTCCGCCAGCAGGAAGAGATGCAGCATCCGCAGCCTCATCCGGAGCCGGTGCAGCGGGTGGTCCTTTTCGGCTTCGGGGTCGGCGAGGTAGGTGTCCAGGTCCCTCCCGAGGCGCAGGGCCCGGTCGGCCCATGTCAGGCTCTCCCGGCGGAAGTTGCGCAGCCACCAGAACCAGCCCATGGCCAGCACCAGCGCGGCGGCTTCCTCCTCGTCGGCGGCGAGGATGCTGCGGTCCAGGGCCGCTCGGATGTTGTCCAGGTCGGTTTCCAGACGGGTGATCCACGGGAGTTGGGCGGCGCTGCGGAGGCGGGGTTCGGCTTCCTCCACGAGCGCGCGGACCCAGGCGCGGTGTCGGCGCTCGGCCTCGGCGCGCAGTTCCGGGACCTCGGCGGCGCGCTCCCTGGCGTACTCGTGGATCGTCTCCAGCATTCTGTACCGCATGCCGGCGGAGCCCTCCCGCTCCCACGGTGTCGCGACGATCAGGGACTTGTCGACGAGGGCCCCGATGAGGTCTGCGGCGGGCCCGGTGCACACGGCCTCCGCGGCCTGAAGGTCCCAGCCGCCCGCGAAGACGGACACCTCGCGCAGGACCGTGCGCTCCGGCTCGTCGAGGAGATCCCAGGACCAGTCGACGACGGCGCGCAGGGTCTGCTGGCGCGGCAGGACCCTACGGCTTCCTGAGGTGAGGAGCCGGAAGCGGTCGTCGAGGCGGTCGGCGATCTGGCGTGGGGTGAGCATGCGCAGGCGGGCCGCGGCGAGTTCGATGGCCAGGGGCAGGCCGTCGAGTCGGCGGCAGATCTCGTCGACGGCTTCGGGGTCGTGGGCGATGTCGGCGTCCGCGTCGGGACGTACGGCCACGGCGCGCTCCATGAAGAGGCGGTGCGCCGGGCCGGGGGGCAGGGGCTCGACCGGGCGTACGGACTCGCCGGGCACGCCCAGGGGCTCGCGGCTGGTGGCGAGGATCGTGAGTCCCGGGCAGTGGGTGAGGAGGGTTTCGGCGAGCTCGGCTGCCGCCTCGATGACATGTTCGCAGTTGTCAAGGATCAGTAGTTCGCTGCGCGGGGCGCAGTACTCGATGAGCAGGGCGACCGGGTCGTCCTGCGCCATCGCTCTCTCATGGGTCATCAGCACGGTCTCGCGCAGACCGAGGGCGCTGACGACCGCGCCTGCCACCGCCTCCGGCCGGTCGAGCGGGGCGAGCTCGGCCAGCCATGCCGGTGGAAGTCCGGCGGCGGCTTCCTCGGCGAGGCGGGTCTTTCCTGAGCCGCCCGGTCCGGTGAGGGTGACGAGGCGGGCCCTGTGCAATTCGGAACGGATGGCGTCGAGTTCGGGTTCCCGGCCGACGAAGGAATTCAGGCGGGGGCGGATGTTGCCGGTCCTGTCGGTCCTGTCGGTCCTGTCGGCTCTGTCGGGTCGCTCGGTTCTGGCGGCTTGCTCGGCTCTCGGGGTGGGTTGCGGGGTCAGCAACTGTGCGTGCAGGGCTTGTAGTTCCGAGCCCGGGTCCGTGCCCAGGTTCTCGGCGAGGGCGCGGCGGGCCTTCTCGTACGCGGCGAGGGCGTCCGCGTTTCGGCCCGTGTCGCGCAGGGCGCGGATGAGGAGGGCGTGCAGGGCTTCGTCGTACGGGTGCGCTTCGGTGAGTTCCCTCAACTCCGGTACGAGGTCTGCGGCGTGGCCCAGTCGCAGATCCGCCGTTACGCGCGCGCGAGTGGCCTCCTGGCGCAGGGCTTCTGTGCGGGTGGCCGCGGCGGTGCGGTCGGGGAGGTCGGCCAGGGCGGGGCCGTACCACAGGGCGAGTGCCTGGCGTAGGGTGCGGGCCGCTTCCGCGGGGGCGTCGGGCATGGCTGCCCTGCCCTGACGGACGAGGCGTTCGAAGGCGAACAGGTCTACGTCTTCGGGGGTGGCGTTGAGGCGGTAGCCGCCCGGTTCCGAGGTGATCGCTTCCTTGCCGAGGGCTCTGCGGAGGCGGGCGATGAGGGCCTGGAGGGCGGCGTGTGCGTCGTGCGGCGGGTTGTCCGACCAGACCTCGTCGATGAGGGTGTCCGGTGTCGTTGCGCGGTTGGGCCGCAGGGCGAGGGCGGTCAGAAGAGTGCGGAGTCGGGAGCCTCCTATGGGTACGGGGGTGCCGTGGTCGTCCTCGGCCTGGGTGACGCCCAGGATTTTGTACCGCACGGGGTCATTCTTACGGGGGGCTGGCTCCGGGGCGGGTTTTTCTTTCCCCAAGCCCGCCCCGTCCCGTACCAAGGGGCTCCGCCCCTGGACCCCGCTGGGGCTGCGCCCCAGACCCCGCATCGGCCTGAACGGCCTCGTCCTCAAGCGCCGGACGGGCTGGGGGTGCCTGGGGG
>NZ_JNWJ01000112.1:0-11306 GCF_000716805.1 Streptomyces yerevanensis
GTGCTCCACGGAACACTCCACCCTCACCCCCCGTGACGTCACCGCCCGGCTGGGAACAGGCGCCCGCCTCAGGTCCTGAAGGTCGTGAGCCATCGGCCTCGCGGTCGCGGGCCAGACGGCGGTGAGACATCAGCTGAGTGCCGTATGCTCCGCCGCCGTTGCCCCTCAGTCGACGGGGATGTTCGCCTGCTGGACTGCGAGCTTGGCGCCGGCCGTCCGCAGCGCTGAAGGGCGGAGCGTCGGGTGGGTACGTCCCCGACGGCTGCGGCGACGTCGCTGTCGTGTCGACCAGATGCGACGGATCTTCGGCCCGGACGGCGACCCGAGAGTCGGCGAGCTTGTTCGCGCGCGGCGGTGCGCGCGTAGCTGAAGCCGCCGTTGTGGTCGGCCGTCCCGACCCTCGCCTGCCGGACCGGGACGAGATCGCGGGCGTCGCGGACCTGCGTGCCACCGCAGGCCATGTCGGCGTCCGTCCACCGTCCCGATCCGACAGGCGCGCGGATCTTGCGACTGCCGCGCCTGAACTTCCCCGGGGTCGCTCAGGTCAGATCTTCGTCTTCTCCCGGACCCACGCGCCGATCTGTGCGATGGCGGCGTCGACCTCCGGAACCCGGCAGGCTCCGTAGACGTACGAGTGCTGGCCTCCGGGGACCACGACGGTCGCCGTGTCGATTCCGGCGTCCTTGACGCGGGCGGCGAACTCCTCGTCCTCGCCGGCCAGGACCTCGTACGTTCCCCAGGAGACGAGGGTCGGGGGCAGACCGCTCAGGTCCGCCCGGTTCAGATTGATCCGGGTGTCCGTGAACTCGATGCCCGTGCCGCCGATCCAGGCCTCCCGGAAGAACCCCAGCAGATCCTTGCTGAGGATCTTGTCCGTCTCGGCGTTGGTCGCCATGGTCTCGTTGGCGATCTCGAGGTCGCACCAGGGGGAGATCGACACGATGGCGCCGGGCAGCGGCTGCTTCTTGTCGCGGAGGCGAAGCGCCAGGGCGACGGCGATGAACCCGCCGATCGAGTGGCCGATCGTGATGATGTTTCCCGGCTCATACCCTTCGGACAGCAGCCAGCTGAAGGCCGCCTCCGCGTCGTCCACCTGAGCCGGGTACTTGTGTTCCGGTGCCCGCCGGAAGTCCAGGACCAGTACGGGGGCCCCTGCGGCCTTGGCGATATGGCCGGCGAGCTTTCGGTCGACGAATGCCGACGACAGTACGGAGCCCCCGGCGTGACCGTGCAGGAGGACGTAGTCGGTGTTGGCGTCGACGGGTTCGCACCAGATTCCCAGAACGCCACCCGCGTCCACCTCCCGGTAGGTGACGCCTTCCGGCTCCCGGGCCTTGAGATGGACGCCCTCCGACACGATGCGCATCGCATCCAGCTCGGACTCGGGAACCGCCAGTCCGGCCATGAAGTCCGCGAACTCGATCGCTTCCGGGCTCAGTTCAACAGCAGCGTGATCAGACACGTGGCACCTCCATGGGGCCATTGGGCATACCGGCCCGCCAGGACCGGTATGGCCAGGGTTCGTCAGGCGGTGAGGGTGGGGTAGTCGGTGTAGCCGGCCTCGCCGCCGCCGTAGAAGGTGGCGGGGTCGGGGGTGTTCAGCGGTGCGCCGGTGCGTACGCGCTCGACGAGATCGGGGTTGGCGAGTGCCATCACGCCGACGGTGACGATGTCGGCCAGGCCGTCTTCGATGTCCTTGGCGCGGGTGGCGATGTCGGTGCCGGCCCGGTTGAGAACCAAGGTGTTCGGCCACAGCTTGCGGAGGGTGTGCAGGAGTTCGTCGTCGCCGCCGTGGCCGATGTGCAGGTAGGCGAGGTCGAGCGGGGCGAGGGCGCGTACGAGTGCCGGGTGCAGCTCGTGGGTGTCGCTCTCCGCGATGTCGTTGAACGGGTTGCCGGGAGAGATCCGGAAGCCGGTGCGGCCGGCGCCGATCTCGTCCGCTACCGCGGTGGCGACCTCCACCGCGAAGCGGATGCGGTTGTCGATGGAGCCGCCGTACTGGTCGGTGCGCTGGTTGGTGTTGTCGGACAGGAACTGGTGCACCAGGTAGCCGTTGGCGCCGTGGATCTCCACGCCGTCGGCGCCTGCCGCGACGGCGGCCGCCGCGGCGCGCCGGAAGTCCTCGACCGTCGCGGCGACCTCCTCGGTGGACAGTTCGCGCGGTACCGGCATCTCCTGAGGGCCGGACGGGGTGAACATGGTGCCCGCCGGCCGGACCGGGGAGGGGGCGACCGGCTGCCGGTGGTGGGGGGTGTTGTCGGGGTGGGACATCCGTCCGACATGCATGAGCTGGATGACGATGCGTCCGTCGACGCCGTGCACGGCGTCGGTGACCTTGCGCCAGCCGGCGATGTGCTCCTCGGAGTAGATGCCGGGGGTGAGCAGGTAGCCCTGGCCGTCGGCGTTGGGCTGGGTGCCCTCGGTGATGATGAGGGCGTGCGAGGCGCGCTGGGCGTAGTACTCGGCGTTCAGCTCGGTGGGTATGCCTTCCGGGGTGGACCGGTCCCGCGTCATGGGGGCCATTGCAAGCCGGTGCGGCAGGGAGATCTCCCCGGCGACGATCGGGTTCCACAGGGCGTTCAACATGGATGTTTCCTCAGATAAAGGGTGAGAGAGCTGCGGGGTGGCGGGCTGCCTGCCCCGCTGGTAGCGCGTAGGCGGTGACCGGCCGGGATGGGCCCGGTGGCCTTCCACCGTGGAAGGCAGGCTGCGTGGAGGGGCGGTCGACGGTGCGGACGGGCTTGCAGCCGCGCACATGACCGCCGCCGATGCAGGCGGTGCCGGGCCCCGGCTGTTTGTACAGGGAGGACGCCGAGTGCGTCGGTCTTCCCCCGCGCCGGAGGACGCATCGGTCGTGTGCAGCAGCGGTCGTGCCGTTGTCACAAAGGGACTCCGGCACCGGAGTGGGAGCGGCTGTCAGCCGCGGTAGCGAGCGGCCGGAACCCGCTGCGACAGGTTCGGGACGAGCGTCTGACGAGCCTTCTCGAACGACTCCCAGTCACTGATCTGGGGCAGTGACGGGATGGTGACGGGCTCCCCGGCGTCGAGGCCGGCGAGCGCCGCGTCGACGGCGTCGTCCGCGCTCATGATCCATTCGTCGGGGAACGCCGCGAGGTCGAGGCCGGAGCCGTCCCAGAACTCCGTGCGGACGGCGCCCGGCAGTACGGCCTGCACCGTTACGGGGCTCTCGGCGAGTTCCTGCTGCAGGGCCTGGGTGAACGTCAGCACGTAGCTCTTGGTGCCGCTGTAGACGGCGCTGACGGGCAGGATGTTGAGAGCCAGGGCGGAGGAGACGTTCACCACGGTGCCGTGCCCGCGGGCCGTCAGGCCCGGCAGAACCGCGGTGGTCAGCCTGGTCAGCGAGGTCACATTGAGGTTGATCAGTGCCTCGGAGGCCGCGGCGTCGGAGGTCGTCAGCGGGGTGAACAGCGACCCGCCGGCGTTGTTGATCAATACCGCGATGCTCTCGTCGGTCCGTAGACGCTCCTCGACCACGGAGATCTGCGCCGCATCGGTGAGGTCGGCGGTGACGACGTCCACTGCGCGGCCCGTGCGGTTGCGGATGTCCGACGCCAGTGTTTCCAGCCGCGCGGTGTTGCGGGCCACCAGGATCAGGTCGTAGCCCCGGTCGGCAAGGCGCTGCGCGTAGGCGGCACCCAGGCCGGCGGACGCACCGGTGACGACGGCGGTCTTGTTCTGCGTGGTCATGGGGTGGATCTCGTTTCTGGTCCGGCGGATGAGCAGGGGGCCGAAGCGTCGGCCTCGATTTAGATTACGATAGCTATCTAAAGCGATCCGGTCAACGACCCCCGACGCCGTCAGTCACTGCCCGCGGCCGGAGACTGCTCGACGTGCACGCGGGGCCACAGGGCCGGCGGCCGGTCAGGTTCGGACTCGCAACCGCACCCTGGAACGGATGCATCGCACGCCCGGAAGCCCCTTCCGGTTCGAATGCGGGGCCACGAGCTCCTCACCTTGCGACAGCGGGAAGGGGTCGCATGGAAAGAGTGCGCGTACGGAAAGAGGGCGCTGCGGTTGGCCGCCCGGCACTTCGCATACGATAGATGTGATGCACTATCTAACATGGGCAGGTGACTGATGAGTCGCGTTTCGCAAGCACAAGCGCTCGAGAACCGCAGGCGGGCGGTCGCCGCGGCCTCCCAGCTCTTCCGGGAGCGCGGCGTGAACGGCATCAGCGTCGCCGATCTGATGAAGTCCATCGGGCTGACGACGGGCGGCTTCTACAAGCAGTTCCCCTCCAAGGAGGCCCTGATCGCCGAGGCGGCTCAAGCCGCTTTCGGGGACCTCGACCTGCTCCTGGCGTCGTTCGATACGGCCCACGGCGATCACGACACCGCACGCGGCGCCCTCGTCGACTTCTACCTGTCGGCCGAACACCGTGACCAGCCCGGCACCGGTTGTCCCACCGCGGGATTCGCAGGGGACATGGCTCGCGAGTCCACAGCCGGGGAGGTGCGCGAAACGTACGCAGCCGGGGTCGAGGAATTCGCCGCATGGATGTCCACCGACGCCGAAGACGGCCTTCCCATGGTGGCCACTCTGGTCGGCGCGATCCTGCTCGCCCGGGCCACGGCGGGCACAGAACTGTCGGAGAAGATCCTGGAGTCGACCCACAAAGCCCTGACTGCACCGCACCGGCCTGACCCGGAATCCTGAACACGGGCTATGCGACTGTGGCCCAACACCACGTAGTCAAGCGGTTGTTGGGCCCGTCAGGGGGTCGGTTTCCAGGCGTCGGCAAGGACCTACTTCCCGTAACCGATCTTGCGGAGCAGTCCGTCGGCACCCATTGACCCACCTGTCGAAGCTGTGAGCGTTGCGGCCGTGCAGGACGCCTGCGACCTCTCGACCTGACGCAACCCGCGCTCAGCTCACTCGGCAGACCTCATCCGAAATGCAGGGCCGGGGACACTCTCGATGTCTTCCGCCCGCACGGCGTGGCCCCGTTCGCAGCGGATCCGGGCGTCGACGTGCGCGCCGCATCCGCGGTGTCGCGCCAGTACCGCCGGGCCCTCCGGGTCGGCGCGGTAACGGTCACCCCACTGCAGGAGCCCCATCACGGCCGGGACCAGGTCCATGCCCTTGGGCGTGATCACGCACTTCGGCCGGCTCCGTGAGCCCGGTTCCTTGTAGGCCTCGGCGGCCAGAACCCCTTCCTCCACGAGCGTCCGGAACCGCGCCGCGAGGAGGTCGCGAGGACAGCCGAGGACGCGTTCGAAGTCGCCGAACCGGGACGAGCCGTACCAGACCTCGCGCAGGATCAGGATCGTCCACTTCTCACCCACGACCTCAAGGGTCCGGGCGATCGAGCAGTTCGACATGTCCCGGCCGAGTCGGGGGTCCGTGCCGGCGCCCTGAAGAGCTTCGGTCCTCGCATCCATGGGGGCGACCCCGACCTCACCTGAGTTTACTTTTCTATACTCAGCCGGTAGCGTCATGACCAGCACATCAACCCGGCCGCACGCGAGAAACGGGCGCACAGGGGACCTGCGCGAAGAATCACATCGACCACCCGAACACCCACGCAGAAAGGCGGCCGGCATGAAGGCATTCGTCGTCGAGAAGTACGGCAAGGACGGCGTGCGCGCCGCGGAGGTACCCGAGCCCACCGTCGGAGACCGCGACGTCCTGGTCAGAGTGAGCGCCGCGAGTATCAACCCGCTGGACAAGTTGGTCCGCAACGGGGAGTTCAAGCAGGTCCTGAAGTACAAGCTTCCGTTCGTGCTCGGCCACGACGTGGCCGGCGTCGTGACGCGGGTCGGCTCCGCCGTACACGGCCTCAACGTCGGCGACGAGGTCTACGCTCGTCCGCGCGACCTGCGGATCGGAGGCTTCGCGGAGTTCATCGCGATCGACATGGACGACGTCGCGCCCAAGCCGGCCTCACTCACCCTCCAAGAGGCAGCCGCGGTGCCGCTGGTGGCCCTGGCCGCCTGGCAGGTTCTCGTCGACCGTGCCCGCGTGAAGCCTGGTCAGAAGGTGCTCATCCACGCCGGTGCCGGTGGCCTCGGCTCGACGGTCATCCAGCTCGCCAAGCACCTCGGCGCCACGGTGGCGACGACCACGGACACCGACACCGAGAAGTTGGTCAGGAGCCTCGGCGCCGACGTCGTCGTCGACTACACCAAGGAAGACTTCTCGAAGGTGCTGTCCGGCTACGACCTGGTGCTGGACTCCCTGGGCGGAGCGAACCTCGAGAAGTCGCTGACCGTGCTGAAGCCCGGCGGCCTGGCCATCAGTGTCGTCGGCCCGCCGGACGCCGGCTTCGCCAAGCAGCTCGGCGCCCCCTCCTTCCTGGGCCTGGTCATGAACGTGCTCAGCCGCAAGGTCCGTAAGCAGGCCAAGGCGCTGGGCGTGCGCTACCAGTTCCTCTTCATGCAGGCCAACGGCTCCCAGCTGCGCAAACTCGGCGCCCTCTACGACAGCGGGAAGCTCCACCCGGTCATCGACAGCACCTTCCCGTTCGACCAGACGCTCGATGCGATGGCGCACGTCGAGCAGGGCCGCACCAAGGCCGGCAAGGTCGTGGTCTCGATGGTGCCCGACAACGGCTGAGACCGTGCCGGCCACGGACCCTCCGTCCGGCACGGTCACACGGTCACCGGAGGGGCGACGACGCCGTCGGCGATCCAACGGCGACTGGCGACTACGTTCGCGGAGAGCCGCCGCTGCAGGCATCTCGGTGCCATTCCGCACGCCATACGGCTCGCGACACAGCGCGCCACACGGCTCTACGCCGACCGACCCGAGCCGTGGTCAAGCCCCCGCACCCGCTGCGTGTCGGGAGTGCGATCACGGCGGACATGCTCAGGACGGCAGCGTCCGTCCGCCGAGCGACGCACGTTGCCAGTTGGGAGTGCGGTCCTTGTCGACCAGGGCCGCGCGCACGCCCTCCAGGAAGTCCGGCGTGCGGATGGTCGTGCGCGTGAGGGCGAGTTCGGCGCCGAGGCACTCGCGCAACGTACGCTGCCTGCCCCGGGCCAGCAGGGCGTGAGTGATCTCCAGGCTCTGCGGCGAGGCGGACTCCAAGGTGGCCAGCGCGGTTGCCGCCCAGGCGGTGTCGAGGTGCCGCAGGCGTTTCTCGATCTCGCCGAGACTCGGCGCGCCGAACGCCCAGTCCACGTCCCCGCGTACCTCCGCCAGCCCGCTGCCCGCCACCGGGGAACGGCCGGCGAGGCGGTTCAGGACCACATCCACCGGGTCGCCGGGGTTGTCGGCCAGGGCGTCCCCGACCCCCTCGAGCCCGTCCCTGGGAACGAAGTGCGTGGCCAGCCCCGTATACAGGGCGTCGGCCGCGTCGAGCCGGTGCCCGGTCAGTCCCAGGTACATGCCGATCGCGCCGGGCAGCCTCGGCAGAAAGTAGCTGGCCCCGACGTCCGGGAAGAACCCGATCCCGGTCTCGGGCATCGCCAGCACCGCGCCCTCGGTGACGACGCGGAAGCTGCCGTGGACGGACAGCCCGAGACCGCCGCCCATGCACAGGCCGTCGATGAGCGACACGACCGGGACGGGATATTCGGCGATCCGGGCGTTGAGCCGGTACTCGGAGGCGAAGAACCGCTCACTGGCCTCGGCATCCCCGGCGAGGCTGTGCTCGCGGATCGTACGGATGTCTCCGCCCGCGCAGAACGCCTTCGTACTGGTGCTGGCGAGCACCACAGCGGACAGCGGTGTGTCCTCCCACCCGGCGAGCACGCGGTCGATGGCGGCGACCATGTCTGTCGTCAGGGCGTTGAGCGCCTTGGGCCGGTTCAAGAGGATGCGGCCGACGCCCCGGTGGACGTCGGCGAGAATCTCGACGGCGGCGGTATCAGTCATCGGTCGTCATCTCGTCTCCGCGCGGACCTGGCTGTCGTGGCCATCAGGGTTCCTCACTCGCCGGGTGTCAGGCGTAGATCTGCGCGTAGAGATCCTGGATCTCGTCCACGGTGGGTACGACGGGGTTGTTGGCCGGGGATCCGGACGCGAGCGCCTGCTCGGCCATGAGGGGCAACAGGCGGAACCACTCGTCCTTGTCGATGCCGTGGGCTTGGGGGGGCACCTCAAGATCCTGTCACAGGGCTCGGTCGCCGCCTCGCGGACCTCAAGGTCACCTCCAAGGTTCACCCGATGCCCGAGGGCCGGCACTCCTTCGTCCTGGGCGCCGGGCGCGTACCCGAGGTGGACCAGGCGATCCAGCAAATGGGCCAGTGGCTCCGTAAGCACCTCGGCGCGTGAGCAGCAGCTGCACCTGACGGCGGGGCGGGGTCTGCCGGTCAGGCCGCCCCACCACCTCGATGCCGGTGATCGGTCGGCCGGTCTCCGGCATCCTGCTCGACCACGCCGGGTCGGCATACGGTACTTGTGTCCGACACGGTTCCGCACGCCGCAACATGCCCGCCCCTCGATGCCACAAAAGGAGTGCGCGATGGGAACGTACGAGGATGTCTTCCGCGCCAGTACCGAGGACCCGGAGAGCTTCTGGCTGAAGGCGGCCGAGGGCATCGACTGGGATGTCACTCCGCAACGCGCCCTGGACTCCTCGGGCGCACCGTTCTACCGCTGGTTTCCCGACGGACGGCTCAACGTCTGCTTCAACGCGCTCGACCGGCACGTCGAAGCCGGCCGCGGCGAACAGCCCGCGCTCATCTACGACTCCCCCGTAACCGGCGCCCAACACACCTACAGCTACGCGCAGTTGAGGGACGAGGTGGCAGCTTTCGCCGGAGCACTCGTACAGCTCGGCGTGGGGCACGGCGACCGTGTGGTCATCTACATGCCGATGGTCCCCGAGGCGGCCATCGCGATGCTGGCCTGCGCACGGATCGGCGCGGTCCACTCGGTCGTCTTCGGCGGGTTCGCCCCGCACGAGCTCGCCCTCCGCATCGACGACGCGGCCCCCAAGGTGGTCGTCTCCGCCTCCTGCGGCATCGAGGGCAAGCGTGTCATCGCGTACAAGCCCCTGCTCGACCGGGCCGTCGAACTCGCGGTCCACAAGCCGGAGAAGAGCGTGATCCTGCAGCGCCCGCAGGAGCCGGCCGCGCTGGGGCCCGACGATCTCGACTGGGCCGACCTGGTCGCCGCCGCACCGCCGGCCGACTGCGTCCCCGTCGCCGCCACCGATCCCCTCTACATCCTCTACACGTCCGGAACGACCGGAAAACCCAAGGGAGTCGTACGTGACTGCGGCGGCTACGCGGTCGCCCTGCGCTGGTCGATGGGCGCCGTGTACGACGTGGGCCCGGGCGAGACGATGTTCACCGGCTCCGACGTCGGCTGGGTCGTCGGGCACTCGTACATCGTCTACGCACCTCTGCTGGCCGGCGCGGCGACGGTCCTGTACGAGGGCAAGCCGGTCGGCACCCCGGACGCGGGCCAGTTCTGGCGGGTTGCCGCCGAGTACCGGGCCAAGACCATGTTCACGGCGCCCACCGCCTTCCGGGCCATCCGCAAGGAGGACCCGAAGGGAGCACTCACCGCCGGCTACGACCTCTCCCACCTGCGCTACCTCTTCCTCGCCGGCGAGCGCCTCGACCCCGAGACGTACCACTGGGCGAGCGCCCTGCTGGGCGTCCCTGTGATCGACCACTGGTGGCAGACCGAGACCGGCTGGCCCATCGTCGCCAACCCGGTCGGCATCGAGGCCGCTCCCCTCAAGCCCGGCTCCCCCACCCGCCCGCTGCCGGGCTGGGACGTCCGCGTCCTCGACCCCTCGGGCGAGCCGGCGCCCGCGGGCGTCGACGGTGCGATCGTCGTGAGGCTCCCCCTGCCACCCGGCGCACTCCCCACCCTCTGGAACGACGACGACCGCTACGTCGCCTCCTACCTCTCCGCCTACGCCGGCTACTACCTCACCGGCGACAGCGGCCACATCGACGACGACGGCTACGTCTTCGTCATGGGCCGCACCGACGACGTCATCAACGTTGCCGGTCACCGGCTCTCCACCGGCAGCATGGAAGAGGCCCTGGCCGCCCATCCCGACGTCGCCGAATGCGCCGTCATCGGCGTCGCCGACGAACTCAAGGGACAGATCCCCCGCGGCTTCGTCGTCCTCAAGGCCGGCGTCAACCGCGAACCGAGCGAGGTCGAGGCCGAACTCGTCCGGCTCGTACGCGAACGCATCGGCGCCGTCGCCTCCCTCAAGGACGTCACGGTCGTCGCCGCCCTGCCCAAGACCCGCTCGGGCAAGATCCTGCGCAAGACCATGCGCGGCATCGCCGACGGCCACGACGAACCCATCCCGTCCACGGTGGACGACCCCGGCGTCATCGAGGTCCTGCGCCCGGTCCTCCGCCGCCGCACCGACACCCCGTGAACGTGACCGCCCCCGGTCCCCGCGCCCTCAACGTCCACCAATCATTCGCTGCAAGCCACAGAAACGCCAGGTCAGAGCCACTCCAGCTCGCCGTGCCGCTCTCCTGCCCCTATACAGAGGACCCTCGTCGGCGCGCATCCGCTACGCTGTCCCTGGTCGGTCGTTGGTGCGTCGCCTTGTCCGCTCAAGCAGTACTGCGGAGGACGTCGCACCATGTCTGACCAGCAGGCTTGTGCTCCTCGTCGAAGATCCGCAGGCTGGATTTTCAACAAGGTTTTCCACAAGCCCCCGCCTTCGTAGCTCAGGGGATAGAGCACCGCTCTCCTAAAGCGGGTGTCGCAGGTTCGAATCCTGCCGGGGGCACACGACTAAGGGCCAGTTCAGAGGCTTGATCCTCTCGAACTGGCCCTTTCGCATGATCACGGCCGTGCCACACACGTGCCACAAGGTCCGCTAGGTGTCTGCCTCTCCCCGCGTCTTGCGGATCATCGAACCAAGCCGATCAGCGATCTCACGGTCACGGCCGCTGACCACGTGCTGATAGATCAACGCCGCGCGGCGTGCTGTGGCCCATCCTGGTCATCAGCTCACGCAGGCTCGCACCGGACGCGGCCAGGGTGTTCCCCGTGTGCCGAAGATCATGGAAGTGCACGTCTGCGGTGACGCCCGCCTTGGTCCGCGCATTGATCCAGTCGTCCCGGAAGTTGCTCCGTCGGAGCCGCCCACCCTGGGGACCAAGACCCCCGCGCACGGCGCGGGGGCGCGCCGCCTTTGCGGCGCGGCCTGCCTCCTGTCTCCGCCCCGGCTGGCCGCGCCCGTCGGCGCGCTACGTGCTGCGGGCGGACGGGGGAAAGCCCGCTTGGGCTGGGGCGGTCGGCTCCGCGACTTTAGACACCTCACGATGCCAACGCGTCAAGCTGCGGCGGCGAGTTCGGTGGGGAACGCGGTGTGTTCGTCGAACAACTTGCGGTGCTGTAGGCAGTGGTAG
>NZ_JNWJ01000113.1:0-11062 GCF_000716805.1 Streptomyces yerevanensis
CCCGGTGGTGATGGTCAACGCCTACCGGCAGCTGGCCGCCCAGTGCGACTACCCGCTGCACCTGGGCGTGACGGAGGCGGGCCCCGCCTTCCAGGGCACCATCAAGTCGGCGGTCGCCTTCGGCGCGCTGCTCTCTGAGGGCATCGGCGACACGATCAGGGTGTCGTTGAGCGCCCCGCCCGCGGAGGAATGCAAGGTCGGCATCCAGATCCTGGAGTCGCTGGGGCTGCGGGAGCGACGCCTCGAGATCGTGTCCTGCCCGTCGTGCGGGCGTGCCCAGGTGGACGTCTACAAGCTGGCGGACGAGGTCACGGCCGGTCTGGAGGGCATGGAGGTCCCGTTGCGCGTCGCGGTGATGGGCTGCGTCGTGAACGGTCCTGGTGAGGCGAGGGAGGCGGACCTGGGGGTCGCCTCCGGCAACGGCAAGGGGCAGATCCGGGAGTTCCTGGTGCACGCGGTGGCCAGGACCGGTGGGCATCTCGGGCCCAATCTGGGGGTGGTGGAGCTCTCCATCGCACTCCACCGGGTCTTCGAGTCGCCTGTCGACCGCATCCTGTGGGACACCGGCCACCAGAGCTACGTACACAAACTCCTGACAGGACGTCAGGACTTCTCCAAGCTGCGCGGCAAGGGCGGTCTCTCCGGCTACCCGTCACGCGAGGAGTCCGAGCACGACATCATCGAGAACAGCCACGCGTCCACCGCGCTCGGCTGGGCCGACGGACTCGCCAAGGCCCGCCAGGTGCAGGGGGAGAAGGGCCATGTCGTCGCCGTCATCGGGGACGGCGCGCTCACCGGCGGCATGGCGTGGGAGGCGCTGAACAACATCGCAGCCGCCAAGGACCGGCCGCTGATCATCGTCGTCAACGACAACGAGCGCTCGTACTCGCCGACCATAGGCGGCCTCGCCAACCACCTCGCCACCCTGCGGACCACCGACAGCTACGAGAAGGTGCTGGCCTGGGGCAAGGACGTGCTGCTGAGCACGCCGGTCATCGGGAACACGATCTACGAATCGCTGCACGGCGCGAAGAAGGGCTTCAAGGACGCGTTCGCGCCACAGGGCATGTTCGAGGACCTGGGACTGAAGTACGTAGGACCCATCGACGGGCATGACGTCGGGGCCGTCGAGTCGGCGCTGCGGCGCGCGAAACGGTTCCACGGGCCCGTACTCATCCACTGCCTCACCGAGAAGGGGCGTGGTTACGAACCCGCGCTCGCCCACGAGGAGGACCACTTCCACACGGTCGGCGTGATGGACCCGCTCACCTGCGAGCCGCTCTCGCCCTCCAACGGACCTGCCTGGACCTCGGTGTTCGGCGACGAGATCGTACGGATCGGGGAGGAGCGCGAGGACGTCGTGGCGATCACGGCGGCCATGCTGCACCCGGTGGGCCTGGCGAAGTTCGCGGAGCGGTTCCCCGACCGGGTGTGGGACGTCGGCATCGCCGAGCAGCACGCCACGGTGTCCGCGGCCGGGCTCGCGACGGGCGGACTGCATCCGGTCGTCGCGGTGTACGCGACCTTCCTCAACCGCGCCTTCGACCAGCTACTGATGGATGTCGCACTGCATCGCTGCGGCGTGACCTTCGTACTCGACCGGGCCGGAGTCACCGGAGTTGACGGGCCGTCGCACAACGGCATGTGGGACATGTCCATCCTGCAGGTCGTACCGGGGCTGAGAATCGCCGCGCCGCGTGACGCCGACCAACTGCGGGCCCAGCTACGTGAGGCGGTGGCCGTGGACGACGCGCCGACGTTGCTGCGCTTCCCCAAGGAGTCGGTGGGACCGTCGATCGAGGCGGTCGGCCGGGTGGGCGGTCTGGACGTCCTGCACCGGGGCGAGAAGCCCGAAGTGCTCCTGGTCGCTGTCGGTGTGATGGCGCCGGTGTGTCTCCAGGCGGCCGAGCTGTTGGAAGCGCGTGGCGTCAACTGCACGGTGGTGGACCCGCGTTGGGTCAAGCCCGTCGATCCTGCGCTGCCTCCGCTCGCCGCCGAGCACCGCCTGGTCGCCGTCGTCGAGGACAACAGCCGGGCCGCCGGCGTGGGCGCGGCGGTCGCTCTCGCGCTCGGCGATGCCGAAGTCGACGTGCCCGTACGGCGGTTCGGGATTCCGGAGCAGTTCCTCGCGCACGCCAAGCGCGGAGAGGTGCTGGCCGACATCGGTCTCACACCCGTCGAGATCGCGGGACGGATCAGTGCGGGACTGGCGACCCAGGAGGCGAGCCTGGCCGTCACGGAGGCCGAACTCGCCGCCAAGGAGCCCATGTCCAAGGAGAAACAGGAATGACCGCGGAACCCTCTTCGCAGTCCGGGGACTTCGACCTCGGCGAACTACTCGCCGGGCGGGCAGGTGAACGCTACGAGCTGCACGCCCGGCACCTCAATCACCAACTCCCGCGCATGCTGCACACCATCGGCTTCGACAGGTACTACGAGCGAGCCGAAGGCGCGTACTTCTGGGACGCTGAGGGCAACGACTATCTGGACATGCTCGCCGGGTTCGGGGTGATGGGCCTGGGACGCCATCACCCCGTCGTCCGCAAGGCGCTGCACGACGTCCTCGACGCCTCGCTCGCCGACCTCACCCGCTTCGACTGCCAGCCCCTGCCAGGTCTCCTCGCCGAACAACTCCTCATCCACAGCCCGCACTTGGACCGGGTGTTCTTCGGCAACAGCGGTACGGAAGCGGTCGAGACGGCGCTGAAGTTCGCCCGGTACGCGACCGGGAAGCCGCGCGTTCTCTACTGCGCGCACGCCTTTCACGGGCTGACCACCGGCTCGCTGTCCGTGAACGGTGAGTCCGGTTTCCGCGACGGCTTCGCACCGCTGCTGCCCGACACGGCGGTGCCGCTCGGTGATCTGGACGTACTGGAAAGGGAGTTGAGGAAGGGGGACGTCGCCGGGCTGATCGTCGAGCCGATCCAGGGCAAGGGCGTGCACGAGTCGCCGCCCGGATATCTGCGCGCTGCCCAGGAGTTGCTGCACCGGCACAAGGCGCTGCTCATCGCGGACGAGGTGCAGACGGGGCTCGGCCGAACCGGGGACTTCTACGCCTACCAGCACGAGGACGGCGTCGAGCCCGACCTGGTGTGTGTGGCGAAGGCGCTGTCCGGCGGCTATGTGCCCGTGGGCGCGACCCTCGGCAGGGACTGGATCTTCAAGAAGGTCTACTCGTCGATGGACCGCGTCCTCGTGCACTCCGCGAGTTTCGGGGGCAACGCACAGGCCATGGCCGCCGGGCTCGCCGTGCTCTCCGTGATGGAGAACGAGGAGATCGTCGCCAACGCCCGTGCCACCGGAGAGGAGTTGAAGTCCCGGCTCGCGGCGCTCGTGGACAAGTACGAGCTGCTCAGTGAGGTGCGCGGCCGGGGGCTGATGATCGGCATCGAGTTCGGCAAGCCCAAGTCGCTGAAGCTGCGCAGCCGTTGGACCATGTTGCAGGCGGCGCGCAAGGGGCTGTTCGCGCAGATGGTGGTCGTACCGCTGCTCCAGCGGCATCGGATCCTCACGCAGGTCTCGGGCGATCACCTGGAGGTGATAAAGCTGATTCCGCCGCTGATCATCGGCGAACGGGACGTGGACCGGTTCGTGGACGCCTTCACCGACGTGATGGACGACGCCCACAACGGCGGCGGACTGATGTGGGACTTCGGGAAGACGCTGGTGAAGCAGGCGGTGGCCAACAGGTAGGGGTGTCGCGCTGCCTCCGGTGCATTCCGAGCCTTTGCCTCTGAGGCAAGAAGTTTGCCGATGAGGCAAATCTCCGGCTGAATGGAGGCATGAGCCCCACTGAGCCGGGGGCGGCCGAAGAGCCGTCCGCCGAGCTGTCCGCCGTCGCGCCGCAACTGCGTGAGCTGCGGCGCCGCGCCTCACTCACCCTGGAGGCCGCGGCCCGCGCCGTCGGACTGTCGCCCGCCCATCTCTCCCGTCTGGAGACCGGGCGGCGCCAGCCCTCGCTGCCGATGCTGCTCGCGCTCGCCCGTACCTACGGTACGACGGTCTCGGAGTTGCTCGGCGAGACGGCCCCCGAACGGGACGCGGTCGTCCGCGCCGCCGACATGGAACCCACGCAGGCGGGCGGCTGGACGTACTGGCAGGCCGGCGCGGCAGGGCGCGGCATGCAGTCCCTTCGCGTGCACGTCCCGTACGGAGCGCAGGGCGACATCGTGCGCGTCCACCCCGGCGAGGAGTGGCTGTACGTCCTCAAGGGACGGCTGCGTCTGCGGCTGGGAGACACCGCTCATGCGCTCGCGCCCGGAGACAGCGCGCACTTCGACTCGCTGACCCCGCACCGGATCGCCGCCGCGGACCGGGACAGTGTCGAACTGCTCTTCGTACACACTCTGCTGCAGAGCCCTACGGCCGCGCTGTGCCTCGGCCCGTCGACCCCGGGAGCGACCTCATGAGGGACATGGAAGAGAAGTTCCCGCGTGCTCTGTGGGTGCGGCTCATCATCTACGTGGCCGTGGGACACCTCTTCGCGGCCTTCATCTACCTGCTGTTCACGCTCGGCGCGCAGAACCAGTAGGCATCGGGTCGGCCGACGTGTGGTCAGCTCGTCGGGCGGTCAGTCGAGGAAGCGTTCCCGGAGCCGCTCCCGCGTCTTCGGGGTCACGTGAAGGCCTTCTTCCAGGTAGGTGTCGACGTCGCCCCAGGTCTCCTCGATCGTGTCGAACGCCGCCGCCAGGTACTCGGCGCGTGCGTCGAAGAGGGGGCTGAGCAGCTCCATCACCTCGGGGGAGTACGCCGAGGACGCGGAGCTGCTGCGCCGCACCTTGTAGCGGCGGTGGGGGGCGTTCGACTTCAGGTAGTCCGCCACGATGGCCTCGCGCTCGACGCCGAGGGCGAGGAGCGTGATGGCTATGGACAGGCCCGCGCGGTCCTTGCCCGCCGCGCAGTGCATCAGCGCGGGCACGCTGTCCTCGGCCATCGCGTGCAGCACTCGTGAGTGCTCGGAAGTGCGCTCCTTGATGATCGAGCGGTAGGACTCGATCATCCGGTTCGCCGCCTTGCCGTCCGCGAGGATCGAGCGCAGCTGGTCCAGATCGCCGTCGCGGACCATCGTCCAGAACTCGGCGCCGTGTGCCGGATCGGTCAGCGGCAGGTTCACGTTCCGTACGCCCGGCAGTTCGACGTCCTCCCCCTCCAGCTTCTTGTCCGCCTGGTTGCGGAAGTCGAAGATCGTGTGCAGGCCCAGTGAGGCGAGGAACGCGGCGTCCTCCTCGGTCGCGTGCGCGAGATGGCCGCTGCGGAACAGCAGTCCGGGCGCCACGCGTCGGCCGTCCTCGGTCGGCAGGCCACCCACATCGCGGAAGTTGCGCACTCCGGCCAGTTCGGGCTCGGTCGACGGGACCTGCTGCGTCACGGGGGCTCCTCCCAGTCGGCGGCCGACGCTGTTGTCGGCGGGGCGCGCTCTCGACGATACGACATGGATTCGTAGGCCAATCAGTTGTCCACAGGCGGTGCCGGTGCGTTGTCCACAGGCGGTGCCGACGAGGTGAGGGCGCCTGCGATGATGTTGTGCTTGAGCGAGCTTGTTCGGATCTGTGAGGACTTGATGGTGGAGATCGGCAAAGACGGTCGTACGTGGCTGCTTTCGGGGCCCACGAGCAGCTATGCCCTGCGGCTCACGGACCAGGACGAGCTGCTGCATCTGCACTGGGGCCCGCGCATCGCGCTCGCGGACGCCGAGGCGCTGGCCGCCCGTCCCGGGCCGGAGTACCGGGGCTTCGAGTCCCCGCTCGACGGGCGCGAGGAGTACCCGGTCGAGGGCGGCCCCCGTTTCGTACGGCCGGCGCTGTCCGTGCGTACGGACGAACGGCGCGGTACGGAGTGGCGCTTCGAGGCGTACGAAGTGGATGAATCCGGCGAAGCGGATGGGGCTGAACTGCGGCTGCGGTTCTCCGACTCCGGGCTTGGCATCACGCTGCATTACCGGATGCGCCCCGCCACCGATGTCGTCGAGCGCTGGGTGACCCTCACCAACGAAGGGCCCACCCTGGAGGTCCTGCGCGCCGACTCGGCGACCTGGACGCTGCCGGAGCGTGAGGGCTGGCGGCTGTCGCAGACGCACGGGCGCTGGGCGGCCGAGTCTCAGCTCGTACGAACGGACCTCACCTACGGTGAGCAGGTCATCGGCAGTCGGCGCGGGCACACCGGGCACCAGCATCTGCCGTGGGTCGCGCTGGACGTCGAGGGCACGGCGACCGAGGAGCACGGCGAGGTGTACGGGTGCGCGCTCGCGTGGTCCGGTTCGTGGCGGATCGCCGTGGCCCAACTCCCGGACGCGCGCGTGCAGATCACCGGCGGCGCCGGGTACGACGACTCCGGCCTGGTGCGGCTGGAGCCGGGGGAGAGCTTTGTCGCGCCGGTCTTCGCGGGGCTGTGGAGCGATGACGGCTTCGGCGGGGCGAGCCGGGCCTGGCACGCGTACCAGCGGGCGTACGTGATCCCGGACGCGGACCAGGACCGGCCGGTGCTCTACAACTCCTGGGAGGCCACGGAGTTCGACATCTCCGAGGAGCAGCAGCGGGCACTCGCCCGGCGGGCGGCGGCGATGGGCGTGGAGCTGTTCGTGGTCGACGACGGCTGGTTCGGAAAGCGCACCAGTGACCGGGCCGGGCTCGGGGACTGGACGCCCAACCCTGACCGCTTCCCGGCCGGACTCAAGCCCCTGGCGGACGACGTGCACGCCCTGGGCATGCAGTTCGGGATCTGGGTCGAGCCGGAAATGGTCAATGCGGACAGTGAGTTGTATCGGGCGCATCCTGATTGGATTCAGTATCAACCAGGACGAAAGCGTACGGAGCTCCGCAATCAGCTTGTACTGAACCTCGCGCGCGAAGACGTCCAGGAGTACCTGTGGGAGCAGCTTGACGGGCTGCTCTCCAGTGCCCCGATCGACTATGTGAAGTGGGACTTCAACCGCTGCTTCACGGACGCCGGTTGGCCCGGAGAGGCGTACCCGCAGCGGCTGTGGATCGACCATGTGCACGCCCTGTACGGCCTGTTGGACCGGCTGCGGGCCGCGCACCCCGGTGTCGCCTTCGAGTCCTGCTCCGGCGGCGGCGGCCGGATCGACCTCGGTGTCATGGCGCGTACGGACCAGGTGTGGACCTCGGACAACACCGATCCGCTCGACCGGCTCGCCATCCAGCACGGCTTCAGCCAGATCCACCCGGCGCGGGCCATGGCCGCCTGGGTCACCGACAGCCCGAACAATCAGCTCAACGGACGCGTGAGTTCGCTGCGCTTCCGCTTTGTGAGCTCCATGGCCGGAGTGCTCGGGGTCGGTGGCGACCTGACCGAGTGGAGTGGCGAGGAGCTCGCCGAGGCGCGGGACTGGGTGGCGCTCTACAAGGAGATCCGGCCCGTCGTGCAACGCGGCGACCTCTACCGGCTGCGGGCGCCGGAGGGCGGGCTGAGCGCCGTGCAGTACGTCCGTGAGGACCAGGCCGTCGTCCTTGCCTGGCTCCAGGCTCAGCATTACGGCGAGCCCGTGGCGCCCGTACGGCTGCGAGGGCTCGACCCGGCGGCCGCGTACGAATGCCTCGAAACGGGCGAAGTGTACAGAGGTGCCGTGTTGTTGCATCACGGACTGCGGACCGGCTTGCGCGGTGACCTGGATGCGGCAGTTTTCCGCCTGTGTCGCATCTGAGGGTTGTGTCCGTATTGGAGCGCTTTCATTCCAACTCGCTCTGAAATAGGGACTCCTGAATTAGTGATGCGTGAGCAGCGTCATATTCGTGACGGTGCGCTGTCGCCATGTCCACGTAATTCAAGGGTGTTTACAAGGGATTTCAGGAAGGTGGAAGACCGGTGGTTAACGGAGGGTGACGGCGATTTCGGTCAAGGATCAAGAGAATGGGGCACATAGGAAACCCAAAGCTTGTCCCTGTGCGTCTTGGTCGCTTACGTTCGCCACCAATCCGGACGGACGCCTAATCCTGCCGCCGCCCGGAATCCGCACACCGATCCGTACACGGCAGGAGCGGGGGACCCACAGGTACAGCGCCTGTTCTGGTCTCCGGAACAGGCTTGGGGTAAAGCCGCGCGAAAGCGTGGCCGGGCATCTCCAGCTCGCACCCGACAGCTCACCTCGTAGGCGCCGGAGAGGAATTCGTCATGCCCGCGAAGGGTAAGCACCGCCGCCCGAAGTCCGCGCGTTTCACCCGCTCGATCGCTGTTGCCTCAACCGGTGGCGCCGCGCTCGCACTTCCGCTGCTGGGAGCGGCCGGCGCACATGCCGCTACTCCGCAGAGCGTGCCCGCGTCTGTTCCGGACAAGGCCGAATCCGTTTCCCAGAAGGCTGTTGAGTCCGCTCCTGTCGCCACTCAGAAGAAGACCGCGACCAGGACGTACGAAGTGAGGGCAGGCGATTCTCTCTCGGGGATCGCCCGCGAACAGAATGTCAGCGGTGGCTGGAAAAAGCTCTATGAGGACAACCGTCAGGTCGTCGGCAGTGACCCGGGACTCATTCACCCGGGCCTGAAACTGACGATCGGCAAGAAGGCCGCCGCGCCTTCCGGTGGCAACGAGGCCAAGGCGTCGAAGGCGGCCGAGGCTCCCAAGGCGGCCGAGGCCCCCCAGGTGTCCGCGAAGAAGGCACCGACTGCCAAGGCAGCCGAGGCGCCCAGCAGTTCGAGCGGCTTCAGCATGCCGGTCGAGGGCGCGACCGTCAGCACCCCGTACAGGATGTCGGGCGGTATGTGGTCCAGTGGCTATCACACCGGTGTCGACTTCGCGGCCGCGACCGGCACTTCGCTCAAGGCCGTGGGTGCGGGCACGGTCGTCTCCGCCGGCTGGGGCGGCGCGTACGGCAACCAGGTTGTCATCCAGCTCAGCGACGGCCACTACGCCCAGTACGCCCACCTTTCGTCCCTTTCCGTCTCGGCTGGGCAGTCCGTGACCGCGGGTCAGGAGATCGGTCTCTCCGGTGCGACCGGCAACGTCACCGGCCCGCATCTGCACTTCGAGATCCGCACCACGCCGGACTACGGCTCGGACGTGGACCCGCTGGCGTTCCTGCGCTCGCACGGCGTCTCTGTCTGACGCCACCCGCGCACCACCGCGAGCGGATCGCGTCTCCTCTCGCGCCGAAGGCCGGACCCCTGATCCCCGGGTCCGGCCTTCGGCTTGTCCGCAGGGGTCGACAGCGGCAGCGGCCAGGCGTCAAAGTGATCTGCGGCAAGCGCTTTCTATGCACCTGCGCGAGACCCGCTCGCCCCGTCGTACGCCAGCCAAGGAGACGCTTCATGACGACCCGCAGAGCCTTCGGAGCCCTGGCCGCCGGTGCCGCACTCGCGGCCCTTGCCCCCGCGCAGACCGCGAGCGCGTCGGTGCGCCACCGAGGACGGCTCATCGCCCGCGACGACTTCCGGCACGGACTGGGGCAGTGGGCAACGGAGTTGCAGGACGGTGGCAGCGTCACCGCTTCCCGTGGGGTCATGGAGATCGATGTGCCGAGCGGCGCCACGGTCTGGTTCAAGCGGAAGCTCGCGGGGCCGTACGTCATCGAGTACACCGCCACACCTGTCTCCGCAAGCGGTGTCAACGACCGGGTGTCGGACCTCAACAACTTCTGGAACGCCGTCGACGTCCGCTCCCCGGACGACCTCTTCGCCACCGAACGCGGCGGCGCCCTCGACGAGTACGACTACCTCAAAACGTACTACTCGGGCTACGGCGCCAACTACAACACGACCACGCGGCTGCGCCGTTACGTCGGCCAGGCGGGCGTCCGGCCACTGATCCACGACTACACGGAACCCCTGCTGGTGGCGAACCGGCCCCACCACGTCCGCATCCTCTCGCATGGCTCGACCGTCCAGTGGTGGAACAACGGGCGGCTCGTCTTCGACTACGCCGACCCGGAGCCGTACACGAGTGGGCACTTCGCCTTCCGGACCGTGTGGAGCCATTTCCAGATCACGGACTTCCGGGTGTGGGCGCTGCGTATTCCGAGTTGACCGAGACTTGACGCGTGGCTTATCTCACCGCCCGTCAACCCCTTCCTACGGTCGCGTAGCTCACACCGAAAGGTGAATCATGGGCCGACGTGGCAGACGATTCGAAGAATGACAACAGATCAGTGATCGGGTCGTACGTAGCGGTGGGGGACAGCTTCACCGAAGGCGTCGGCGACCCCGGCCCCGACGGGGCGCTCGTCGGCTGGGCCGACCGGTTCGCGGTGCTGCTCGCCGACCGGCGGCCCGAGGGCGACTTCGACTACACCAACCTCGCCGTACGCGGGAAGCTGCTCGACCAGATCGTCGAGGACCAGCTTTCGCAGGCCAAGGAGCTGGCGCCGGACCTGGTTTCCTTCTGCGCGGGCGGCAACGACATCCTGCGGCCCGGCACCGATCCCGACGAGGTCGCCTCGCGCTTCGAGCGTGCCATCGCCGAACTCACGTCGGCAGTCGGCACGGTGCTCGTGACCACCGGCTTCGACACCCGTGACATGCCCGTGCTCAAGCACTTGCGCGGCAAGATCGCCACATACAACGGGCATGTGCGGGCGGTCGCCGACCGGTACGGGTGTCCCGTACTGGACCTGTGGTCGCTGAAGACCATCCAGGACCGGCGGGCCTGGAACGACGACCGGTTGCATCTGTCGCCGGAGGGGCACACCCGTGTTGCGCTTCGCGCCGGGCAGGTTCTCGGGATGCCGGTGCCCGCCGATCCGGAGCAGCCGTGGCCGCTGTTGCCGCCGCGCGGGACGCTTGAGGTGCGGCGCGACGACATTCACTGGGCGCGGGAGTATTTGGTGCCGTGGATCGGGCGGCGGCTTCGGGGGGAGTCGTCCGGGGATCGGGTGGTGGCGAAGGGGAGTCTGTCGCCGGACGACATCAAGATGCGGATGCGCTCCGCTGTTTGAGGGGTTCTTTTCCCCAGCCCCGCCCCTTCCCGAAACTGGGGGCTGCGCCCCCAGGCCCCCGCCGGGGGGTGGGGGTGACATGTTGTGTCGCGGCTGCGGGTGCGTCGTGGCTGGTCGCGCAGTTCCCCGCGCCCCTGAAAACCTGCGCCTACCCGGGCCCCGGGAAAGCCCGCACCCCCAACC
>NZ_JNWJ01000114.1:0-10926 GCF_000716805.1 Streptomyces yerevanensis
GCGCTGGCCTCCTGACCGGCCACGCGCCGGCGCTGTGCCGCTTCCGTGACGGGTGTCACGGGACAATATCGGGTTTGCGCTGATCGCCGTTATCGTTTCGTGATCGACTGGGTGTCATCCAATCACATCCTGATCACACTCTGATGGAACGTGACCGTGCACAAAGCAACATCTTCCAACACCCGCCGCCGTCGGAGCGGCCCCACGCGCGCCTCCGGGCGCCGAGAGAAGAGCTCCGGCCGACGAGGGAAGGGCCCCCTGGTGGCAGGCCTGGTGGTGATGGCTGTCAGCGCCGCCGCCGGATTCGCGGCCGTGGGCTGGACGCCGGGCACCAAGGGCGAGTTACCGGCCCAGTCCGACTCCACGACGCAGGCCAAGCCCCCCGTGCGAGCCGCACCCGGTCCGGATTCGTCCCGGCTCACGCAGAGCCCGACACCCTCGAACAGCCCCTCCGCCCCGCCCGGTGCGTCGTCCAGCGCTTCCCGGAACACCATCCCCGCGACCGGGCCGGGCACGTTCACCACGGCCTCCGGCGGAAGCGCCAAGGTGGGGAAGGGGGCGGCCCTGCGCTACCGGGTCGACGTCGAGGAGGGCATATCGCTGTCCACCGCGGACGTCGCCAAGGAGGTGGAACGCATCCTGGCCGACCCCCGCGGCTGGACGGCGGACGGCCAGTCGGGGTTCCAGCGGGTCTCCGGCGGCGCCACCGACTTCGTCGTCCGCGTCGCGACCGCCGGCACCGTCGACGCCATCTGCGGGCAGTACGGGCTGAACACCCGCGGCGAGGTCAACTGCAACGTCGGCAAGAACGTCATGGTCAACCTCAAACGCTGGGAACTGGCCACTCCCGTCTACGCCAAGGACGTCGCGGGCTACCGCGCACTCATCATCAACCACGAGGTCGGCCACTTCCTCGGCCACGGCCACGTCGGCTGCCCCGGCAAGGGCAAACCGGCTCCCGCGATGATGCAGCAGATCAAGGGCATGAACGGCTGCGTGCCCAACGTCTGGCCGTACGACGAGGAGGGCCGGCTCATCACCGGGTCCGCCGTGTGATGTCACGGAGCTGCGAAGCACGCAACCGAGATCCGCGTCCATGCCTCGGGGACGCATGGGGTTGTCTCTCCGATCATGGTCGGGGAGACAGACCTAAAGCGTGTTGCAGAAGGCTGTGATCTGGGCATTTCCGTTGTATGCGTGGGGTGTTGAGGGCTGATCCGTTGTGGATGGAGACGTTCACGGGTCTGCGGATGCGGCAGTTCGAAGGCTTGTTACGGGTGGTGCGGGAGCGGGGCGGCAACGGTCCTGGCGGCGGGCGGCCGTGGTGCCTGCCGCTGGCGGATCGGGTGCTGCTGGTGGCGGTCTACTACCGCACGAACCTGACCATGCGGCAGCTCGCGCCGCTGTTTGCCGTCTCGCCGTCCAGCAGGGCGTCCAGTTCACGGGCGGCCGCCGTTACGGCTTCCAGGTCGGGCCCCCGGATGGCCAACTGGGCGAAGACGATGGTGTCCGTAGCGTCGGGGAAGCGGGCGGTGAACGCCGGATAGCTGGGCCGATGGCCCTCGGGCCTGCGCACCCATGTCCTTTGTTCCTTAGCTGTCTGCTCGCCCGGTCAGCCGGTGACGCCCGCGGTGGGCTCGTCGGCCAGGTCGTCCAGGTCCGGGAAGAGCGGCCCGGCCAATCCCCCCGGTGTGACCACCGCGCTCTTGGGCCGGTTGTCGTGCAGCAGCCGGGTGGCGTCGGGCTTGGCGTAGTGCCCGGCCGGGTCGGCGGCGTTCTTGGCCAGGTCGATGAAGGCGAGGTCGATGTCGGCGATGGCCAGGCCCTCGGTGTGTTCGTCGAGCGCCTTGCTGAGCATCGATCCGTCGGGGCCGTATATACGTGAGCAGCCGCTGCCCGGGGTGAGCAGGGCCCGCTGCTCATCGGTGCTCGCGAAGATCTCGATGCCTTCCGCGCTCAGCACCTGGGTGGGCGCGACCACGAAGCAGCCGCCCTCCAGGGCGTAGGTCTGGGTGGCGGCCATGTTCGCCTCGGCGCCCAGGGAGTAGGCGATGCCCTTGTAGAGGCCGAAGGCGGGCCAGCAGGCGATGTGGACCTGCTCGTGCTGCGCGTACATGGCGTATTTGTTGAGCGGTTGGAGGTGCTCCCAGCAGTTGAGGGCGCCGAGCCGGCCGAGTGGGGTGTCCACCACCTTGAGGTGGCTGCCGTCGCTCTCGCCGAAGAGGCTGCGCTCGACGTGAGTGGGCTTCAGCTTGCGGCGGTGCAGCACGACATCGCCGTCCGGCCCGATGACCGACTGGGACATGTACAGGCTCCCGTGGTCCTTCTCGCTGTATCCGATCGCCACCGTGATGCCGTGGCGGCGGGCGGCCTGACGGATGGCGGTGAGGTGCTTGCCGTCCACGGTCATGGAGTTGGCGTGATAGCGGGCGATGTACGGCATCTGGCCGGCGACCGGGCCGAGCCACAGGAACAACGGGTAACCCGGGATCCAGGTCTCGGGAAAGGCGACGAGCGCCGCTCCCTGGTCGGCGGCGTCCGCGATGAGTGCGACGGTCTTGTCCACAGTGGCGTCGATGTCGAGCCAGACCGGCTCTGCCTGAACGGCGGCGACGCGATAGGCGCTGGGCATCCTGTCCTCCATGCGGCAGGGGAAGCGAAGTGGCGCCACGGTAGGAGTCGGCAATGCCCTCAGTGCGGCGTTCCGGGCGCAGGCTTGCGGCGTTCCGGGAACCACGCGGGCCGTAGGCCGTGGGCAGCCTCACGGGTGGAGCCGGAAGGCATGCGGCCGGGTTGAGCGCAGCACGACATGGACGGGTCGGCGGGGCGTCGCACCGGGCCGGGCGGTGGCGGGCCAGGGCAGGCGGAAACCGGAGAGTCAGGAGGCAACACGGTGACGGCACGGGTCAGGGCCTGTTCCGCCTCGGCCATCAGCTCGTGCCCGGCCCCGCGGCGGGCCCGATGTCGGCGAGCCCGGTGCCCTGCCTCATCAGCCGGGGCATCTGCCCACGGATCTCAGGCGGGCCGCTGCCCGGCGCGCAGGTCGGCCGGAGTCATGCCGTACTGCCGGACGAAGGCACGGGTGAAGGTGGTGCGGTCGGTGAAACCGAGGTGGGCGGCGATGCCGGCGATGGTGCGGTGCGACTGGCGGGGATCGGCCAGCGCCCGGTGGGCGGCCTGTAGTCGCTGATCGCGGATGTACGCGGCCGGTGAGGTGCCGGCCTCCCCGAACAGATCCGCGGCATAGCGTGGCGAGATGCCGTGCAGTCGGGCGAGCACGGCGGGGGTGAACGACGAGTCGGTCAGATGCTCCTGCACGCAAGCGCGCATCGCCCGCAGCAGAGCCTGCCGGCCGCTCGGTGCGGAGGTTTCCTCACCGGCCGTGGCTCGTAGCGCGGTGGCCAGCAGGTCGACGGCGGTCAGGCCGAAATCGGCCCGCTGCTCGGGAGTGAGGTCCTTCGAGACTCCGGCCAGCTCACGCACGAACGCGGCGAGCACCCGCGCGGCGGGATGGTCGGCGGACAGCGCCCGGCCGGACAGCTCGTCGATGCCCCTGACCCGGTCACGCAAGGGCCGCCTGGGGACCTGAAGCACGAGCTCCCAGGTGTCCGTAGGGAAGACAGCCGGTACGGGCGGGCGGCGTCGTACAGAGCACCGCCCCCCGGCCGCAGCACGGCCTCCCGCTCGTCCTGGAGGACGGCCCCGGCGCCCCCGAGGTGCAGCGAGAACAGATAGTCCTCCCGAGGCTCGACCCGCACCAACCGGGGGGTGCGCAGCACCACGGAGCCCCCGTAGGTATGGACGTTCGTCACCGTCACTCCCGGCAGCAGAACGGTCTGCTCGGCGGAGCCGCGGAACGAGCCGGAGACGTTCGCCAGCGAGAGCGGTACGAAACTCTCACTGATCACGTGCACCCATTCCTCGGCGCTGCCCGCGATGTGCGCTCCCATGGGACGCGATGTGCGGGACAAACATCACGAAAGCGTTTCTTCTGTGCGTTCAATCCAGGATCACTGTCGCCGCCAGGGCGGCCGGGCCCGGCCGTGCGGGGGTGAGGAGCGTGGTCGATCATGCGCTTCTCCGGGTCAGGGAAAGCAGTGGCGCGGCCGGACGCCCGCTTTGCGTCAGCGGTGCTGGTCGACCGGGTGACGACACCGAGGCCGTCCGGTTCCCGGAGACGGAGTTGAGCACGTGCTGGGAGTGGATCTGGGAGGAAGTTGGGACGGGCCTGGGACGTCAGCCCCCGAGGAGGTCGAGCACCGCCCGCCGGTAGACGGCGTAGACCTGCGGCAACTCGACCAGGTGGGCACGTTCGTCGAGGCCGTGGAGCCCCTCGTACGGCAGACCGAAGCCAGCCGTGGCCGGGATACCCTCCCCGGCGAGCAGGTTGCCGATGTTCGATGGCCCCGCCGTCTTCGCCTTGACTGTGAGCCCCGCCTCGGCGGCGGCGTTCAGCAGCGCCGCGGCGGGCTGCTCGCCCTCGGACAGGCGGAACGGCGGCCACGTAGCCACCGGAGTGACCTCGGTGGGCGCCGGTGCGGGCAGCTCCGCGTCGAGTTCCGCGATCGCCTTACGGACGAGCGTCTCGGCGTCGTGCGCGTCGAAGCCGGGGGTCGTACGTACGTCGACGTTGAGGTCACATCGGTCGGGGGTGACGGAGAAGCCCTGGCCGCCGTGGAAGGAGGTCACCGACAGCTTCGGCGGCAGCGGGAATCTTGAGGTCCCGGCGGCGCCGGGCAGTTCAGCGGCGTCCAGGAGCCGTACAAGGTGCGCGGCGCGGGAGATGGCGCCCATCACGGCCTTGCTGGAGCCGGAGTGTCCCGAGGGTGCGTGCACGGCGATCGACGCCCGCCACAGGCCCCGGCCGCCGACCACAACGTCCTCCATGCCGGGGTAGCCGATCATCACCCCGGCGGGCCGGGCCGCATGCGGGTCGGCGAGGTAGGCGCGGGCACCGCCGAAGCCGCCGGTGTGCTCGTCGACGTCGAGGAGCACGGCGAGCCCGCCGTGCAGGTCCGCGGCGCGGGGCGCGAGGTCGGCGGCGATGTGGCAGAACATCGCCGCGGCGAGCTTGGAGTCCGCCGCACCCCGGCCCAGCAGCCAGCCGTCCACGATGTCGCCGCAGGCCGGCGCGAAGGACCAGGCGGCCTCGTCGCCGTACGGGGCGGTGTCCACGCACGCGTCCAGCGTCCACCACCGCCCCGGACGGCCGCCGGGGATCTCCACCAGCAGCCCCACGAGCGCACCGGCGTCGTCGTGCAGGCGCCGGTGCGACAGATCGCGGGCGGCGAGCCAGTCCTCCAGCACCGTGAGAACGGGCCCGTAGTCGTCGATCCCCGCCCTGCTCGGACGGCGGATCAACTCCTGGGCCAGCTCGACCACGGACGCCGTACGGGCTCTGCCCTCCTGCGGAAGGTTCTCGCTCACGCCTCTCCCCACCACCTCAGTTGTGCCCTACCGGCAGCGCGCGGACGGCTTCGATCGCCGGCCGGCTCAGCTCTGCGTGCCGCGGATCGTGCCACGGAAGCCGAGGGGGCTCTTGCCCGTGTGCCGGTGGAAGAACTTGCTGAAGTTGGTGGCGCTGGAGAAGCCGAGCCGGGCGGCGGTCCGGGCGGCGGACTGGTCGCTGTGGGCAAGCAGCCGCTTGGCCTCCAGCAGGACGCGGCGGTCGATGAACTCCTTGGCGGTGACTCCGTCGGCCGCGAGCGTGGCGCGGGAGAGCGTGCGCGCCGAGTAGCCGAGGGCGTGGGCGTAGTCCTCGACGCGACGGACGCTGGCGAAGTCGCGGTCCACCGCGGCACGGAACCGCACATACGGCTCGCCCGGGTCGGTGGCCGGGCTGCCCGGGGCCTGGATGTGGGCGGCGCGCAGGACCAGCGCGCCAAGTAGCTGGCGCAGGATGAGCACGTGCGCCTCCAGCGGGACGCGGCCCAGGGCGTGGAACTCGTGCTCCAGGTGCGCGGACGCGGTCTCCAGGGCTGAACGGTCCTCGCCGACGGGCGTGAGGAGCGGCGGCGCGTGCCGTTCGTCCAGGCCGGCCGCGGCCACTGTGGTCGGGTCGAGGAAATCGCGCTCGAAGAGAATCACAGTGCCCTCGGCGTTCTCGAGGTCGCCCCACTGCTGCACCTGGCCGGGACGCACCCACAGCCAGGCCCCCGGTTCGAGGGTGTAGCCGGTGAAGTCGACCGTGTGCCGCAGCCGGCCTTCGGACAGCGAGATCAGGTGGTGGAAGTCCGGGCGCTGGGGAAGAGCGATCCGCCCCGTGCCGAGACGGACCGGTGCCCGCTCGCGCAGGACCGCCAGGGAGAGCACCTCCACCCCGGCCGGTGTCCCCACGGGAGCAGCGAAACCGACATCAGGGATGCGTTTTCCTGCTCGGTGTCCAGTTCTGACCATCATGAGTCGCCAGCGTATCCGGGTCGCGCCGGATACCGCTCCTACGTTTCTGGTGTCACCGCGGCGCACCACCGCGGCGGCCGCTGACAGGCAGACCAGATCCAAGGAGAGAGGACGACGTACCTCATGAACACCGAACCCGCGAACCAGGAGCACGCCATCGGCCGCGCGAGGCTGACCTACGCCTTCGACGCCTACTGCGGCTGGTGCTACGGCTTCGGCCCGGCCCTGCACGGCTTCGCCGCCGCCAACGCGGACCGGATCGAGCTGCGGGTGCTGTCCGGCGGCCTGTTCACCGGGTCGCGCGCCCTGCCGGTGGCGGCCTACCCGCACGTCCCCGGCGCCAACGAGCGCATCGCCCAGCTGACCGGCGTCACCTTCGGCGCCGGCTACCGCCGGGTGCTGGCCGAGGGCACCGTCGTGATGGACTCCGCCGACGCCGCCGCTGGTCTGGTCGCGCTGCGCAGCCAGCCGGGCGCGAACGCCCTCGAAGCCGGCGCGGCCATGCAGCGCGCCTGGTACCTCGACGGCCGCAGCCTCTCCGATGTGCAGGTCTACCGGGACATCGCGGCCGAGCTGGGTCTGGATCCGGACGCGGTGGCCGCGGCCTACGCCTCTCCCGCCGCTCGCGCCGAGGCGGAGGCCGACTTCCACCAGGTGCGCCGACTGGGCGTCGACAGCTACCCGACTCTCCTGCTGCACACCGCCCACGGCACCGACCGCATGGGCGGCCCCGTCGCCTCGGCCGAGGCCCTCACCCGCGCGCTGAACCAGCACCTGGCCGCCACCGCCGCCTGAGCCCTCTGCGCTCCCCGCCCCCGAGGCAAACCCCCAACGCATGCCCACGAACGCTGCCTGCTCTGTGGCACGGGAGATCAGATCCGGCCTCCGCTGAGTCGCATGGCGACGTCTACGTCCAGCGCATGCCGATGGCGGAGAGCTGGTCGATCCGCTCGGGTGTCAGCGTCGCGGCCCTGCTGCGCTGGTTGCTGACCCATGCCCCTAGCCGGAGCTGTCGCACCTCCTGGCCCTCGCAGTCTTCACGGTCACCCGCCTCCCCGTGCCCCCTGCCGACGACGATCGTCTCGACATGCTTACGCGGCACCTTCAGGTGTCCTTCGCGCTGGTAGTACTGCTTGGCGGCCTCGTAGTGCATCGCCCATTTGTCGGCCTGGCTGGTCCGCGGTTTGGGTTTCTCGTCGTCGGTGGCGGGTTGGATGCCGAGGATGTGTTCGCACATCCACTGTTGGACGGTGGTGAGCTTGTCCCAGCCGAGTCGGACCGATCCCACCCATCGCCCGAGGTCCTCGCCCTGGCGCAGGACCTCGCCCGCCGTGGTAGGCAGCGCCTCACCCGCGTCCAGGTGCATCCGGACCAGGTGGAAGGCGCGCTGCCACTCCACCGGCCAGGTGGGGCACCACGACGGGTTGATCTCCTCCAGTTGCTCGCGCCGCTCCTGCGACAGGGCGCCGGCCGCTGACTGAACCGGCAGGCCTTCGGCACGACGCTGTTCGATCTCCGCTGCCTTCCGTGCGGCGGCCCTGGCGTTCTTGAGAAAGATCCCGACCTTGTAACCCTGGTGTGTGGCGTCGAGCGGGGCGAGAGCGTGCCCGTGTTCGGCGGCCCACCCGCGAACGGCGGCCAGGCCCTCCTCCCACGCGACGTCGAAGTGCGACCAGATCATGCCGAGCTTCTCCAGCTGTTCGACGCGGTCGGCGTCCATGTCCCCACGGGCGTAGAACCTCCTGTTGTCGGCGATCCATTGCCCCAGCGGGAATGCGGCGAGGGAGGCCGGCCACCCCTCGGCTTCCGCCTTCTGGTCCCCGCTCTCGGGCACGCGGTAGGTGAACGGCACTTTCAGGTCGCCGTGGAGCCGGGTGTAGATGGCGGCGGCTTCGATGCCGCGTCGCCAGTGTTGGTGTTCGGGGTTGAGGACGCGGAGGTTGATGAATGCGGCCAGCTGCGCGGGGTCGCGCGGCGTGGAGAACTTCAGCAGTTCCTGGGCTGGCGCCGAGAGTCGGTCGCTTCGGTCGCTCTCGCCCTCGTGCTCCCCGCTACGGCTCTGCACACCCCTGACACGGCTTGGTGCCTGTTGCTCGGCGAGCTGCTCGACGATGCGGGCATCGTGTGCGCGGAGCGCCTCGAGCAGTTTCGCCAGTCCGCCGTACGCCCGGGAGGTGAGCATGTTGTCGGCCGTCTCTCCGGGCCCGAGCAGGACCGGCACGACCAGCGACGCCGTCTTGCCTTCGCCGGGCTGCATACGCAGTGCCCGGCCGACGGCCTGGACGAGGTCGGGCATGGAGCCGCGTACGTCGGCGAAGTACACGGAGTCACAGTGGGATGTATCGATGCCTTCGCCGAGCACGCGAACGGACCCGAGGAACGTCTTCTCCACGACCGTGCCGTCAGCAGCGATTCCCCTGGAGAACTCGTCCAGGACGCGGCGCCGGTGGAGCGGCTTGTGCTCACCGCATAGCCAGTCCGCCCAGACCGTACGCGGGTACAGCTCCGGGTCCGCGTCGTGCAGCTGCGCCGCGACGTCGGGAAGGCCGGCCGCGAAAGCCTCGGCTTCCTTGACCACGTGGTGGAACGAGAGAGTGCGGCTGAAGCCCTCCTCCGAGGACGCCTTCACCAACGCTGTCTGGAG
Organism: Streptomyces yerevanensis; assembly: GCF_000716805.1. Lineage (NCBI taxonomy): Bacteria > Bacillati > Actinomycetota > Actinomycetes > Kitasatosporales > Streptomycetaceae > Streptomyces > Streptomyces yerevanensis. The sequence goes on from NZ_JNWJ01000114.1 coordinate 9,044, forward strand.
CGCGGCGAGGCGGGCCCCGCGTACCTGCTCGGAGCGCGCATCCTCGCCCAGGAGCTGTGCTGCCTGGAGCTGGGTGTCGGTGATGTCCACGCACACGACCTGGTACGGCGCACAGATGCCCCGGTCGATCGCCTCCGACAACGTCAAAGTGAAACACCTGCTGCCGAAGGGCCCGTTGGGGTCGTCGTCCATCGACGCCACCAGCTCGCCCGGCGCGCCCTGCTCGGAGTCCTCGTCGAGCTGCCACAGCCGGGGTGTGGCCGTCATGTACAGCCGCCGCAGGGCGGGGATGCGGGTGTTGTCGTGGACGACCGCCCACGGCCTGCCGATCCTGCCCGAAACCCTGTGCGCCTCGTCCACGACGATCAGCGACCACCCCGGAAGGCCAGCGGCGTGCGCGCGTTCCAGTGTGCCCAGCCCGAGCGAGGCGTACGTGGCGAACACGGTGACCTTGTCCAGGTAGCGGGTCCACTCCACCAGCTCGTCCACGTCTGTGGTGTTGGGGAAGGACACATCCTGACCGCGCAGGGACGAGACCCCGATCATCGGGCCCGTACGACCGCCGGAGCGCCAGGAGGCCTCGGTCTGGGCGAGCAGATCCAGCGAGGGCACGAGCACCAGGACCCGGCCCGCGCGGAGCTCCTCAGCGCTCCGGGTTGCCACGAGGCTCTTGCCGGATCCGGTCGCCATGATCACCTGAGTGCGAAGGCCACCCTCCGGCACAAGGGATCTTGCAGGCAATTCGAGGGCACGCAGTACCGCGTCCACGGCCTCTCGCTGGTGGGGGCGGAGTTTCATCGCTGCCATTGCGGTCTGCCTTCTTCTGTAGGCCGGTGGAAGCTCTGTCGTGCCAGGACCGGGGAAACCTGCATACAGACGGTGTGTTACCGGCTGCGGTGAGTCCAGCGCGACGGATTACAGCATCCGCTCAAATGTGAATGGTTCCGACCCCTCAACGATGCCGCTATCCAAGTCCAGAGTCTATCCAAGCACTAAAATGAAGCACAAGAACGAAGCAGATGCGCACATGCCTCCGTGAGCCCTGAAGGAGATAGGCGTGTGACGGTGGCGTAGGGTCTGTCCACTCGACGGACGGGGACAGTAATGAAGCGGCGTTTGGCAATCACGGTCCCGCTCTGCTTTGGCGCGGGTCTCCTCGCCGGATGCTCCCCCCACGAAGCGGAGGCCGGACACGTCACCCGTTCCGACCTGATCGGCGACTGGCGTGCCAGCGGCTTGTGCAACTCCTCTTTGACGCTTGAGAAGGACGGTTCGGCGCAAGTGAAGCGGTGGCCGATGGACTACACGGATGGCCGCATCACCCAGAGGGAGAGCGGCAAGGCGACTTGGACGCTGGACTCTTCCCGGGGTGAGCAGTCCTTCAAAGTGAACACGGACAGTGTGATCGAGCCGCTGATGCTGCTACAGGACGATGGCCGGCTCGTCCTTCTGCAGATACCGGGAAGGGACCCGGACAACAGCATCGGATGCCGTTTCAAACGGATCGACCGTCAGAAGTTCAACTGACCCTTCTGGCCCCTCCGCTATCGCCTGACCCGCAAGCAGGCCAGGCGATAGCCCACCCTGACAGCCAGCCCGGCCCGCGTCAGCGGGCCGCAAAGGACTGGAGGCGCAGCCGGAAGGACTGTCAGGCGGGGGAGCGCAGCGGATCCGCCCGGAGCCTGAAGCGAAGCGGAAGACTCTCGCGGGGCTGAAGTCCCCGCAGCTCCGGGAGCGCAGCGGACGGAGCGTCAACCCGACTGCGCAGCAGTCGGGTTGAGCGGGACGCGGAGCGTCCCGTTCCGCTCCCGCGGAGCGGGAGCGGAACACCCGCGCGCAGCGCGGGTGTTCGCTTGCACATCGCGCAGCGATGTGGTACCCGC
>NZ_JNWJ01000115.1:0-12498 GCF_000716805.1 Streptomyces yerevanensis
ACTTCGACCTCGAGCTGATCGAGAGCCGGACGTTCGACGGCCACACCCAAGAGCTCATCTACCGGCCCACCCTGCATGTCTGAGTCCATCTATGCACCCAGCCCCGTCAAGCAGCCGAACCTGACGCGGAAGTTCCGACGGCCATGCCGACCGCCCTGGTCACGCGGCTTGCTGATCACCTCCTGATTCGTCGGGTCGTTCGACGAGTTTGCCGTTCTCGAACTCCGCGCCGGCGCGGACGGTTCAGCGGCCCCATCAAGGCGACTCCAACTGGCCCAGTTTGCAGGTGGTTCGTGAAGATCAAGCGTCTTGAAGTGGGCCCACAGGGCGGTTAGTTATGGGACCACTTGGACGGTGGAGGGGGAACGTGGTGATTGTTGGGGTGTGTCCCTGAGACTGAACAGGTTCCCGCGCCTGCCGTAGTGATCAAGACTTGACCAGGGTACTGAGGGCGGTGATGCTGTGCTGGCCCGTGGGGAGCGGGAACCTCAGAGGGGGTTGCATGAGTGAGCGGCGTCTGACGGTGCCCGATTTCTGGGCCCACATCGCGTGTGTGGTGGGGTTGATCGTGCTCGCCGTGGGCTTCTTCACTGGCCGGCCGTTGTGGCTGATGATCGTGGCGACCCTCATCCTGCTGCCGAGCGTCGTCGTCATGTGGGTCGAGAAGCCGAAGCGGCGTCCTTGACTCTGTGCGATGCACGCAGGCCATCAGCAACGCACCGTCGGTTCAAACGATCAAGATCATGCGAAGGGACTGACATCTGACGATCACCCGCTACTTGGTCGCGTTGCTTTTGGCAGATCCCGACCAGGGGCCCGTCCGGGAAGATCCGCCGGACAGGCCCTGAGTGCCCCCAGGGTCCAGTGGCGTGCGTTGCCGACGCAGGGGTACCCGGACAGCATGGCGCTGGCTGGCACGTTCATCACCTTCACTGATGTTCTGTGGCAGGACATTCTGCTGAACCTGGCCTTCATCGCAGCAGTCCCTGGCCTCGGGATCTGGACCGTCTGGGGAATCCGGGAGCGAAGGCGCGGTGTACGTGGCGCGCTCGAGCACGAGTGGAAACGCGGCCAGCCGACCACGCTCCGGGGCTGGAAGCCGAGCACTCGGTGGACAGGGGCCTGGATATCACTCGGAGCGACGGCGACACTGCTCGGCTTCGGCGCCGCCTTGCGCGCAGCCGATCCTGGTGACGAGGATGCCCTGGGAGTGCTCGCGATCGGCGGTATCTACGCCGTGATCTGGGCGGTGGTGTTGCCACTTTGCCGACCCCTGCCCGGTCCACGCCCCGAGCACGCCACACAAGGCCCACCGGACGAGGACCGCTGACACCGGCCCACAGCAGCTCACATTGGACGACGCCGTTTACGGGTGGCGTTCCCAGGGCTGCCCGCGCGGCCTGCTGAAATGCACGCTCCGGAACGCGTTTCGCCTTGGCGGCCTGCTTGAAGCGCTCGTCGTGCTCATCGAGTCGGCCGTGGCCCTCCCGCAGGGCCGCCGCGAACCAGTCCATCCCGACCTTCTCCCAGTCGTACATGGCCACCCGCAGCGCCTCGGCCGCGTCCGAGGCTGCGACCGGGCCCACGACGACGACGTCCGCGACGGCCGTGCTGAACTGTGTCCAGGCTTGTGCGCCTCGGCGAATCCGGCCCGCCACTGCTCGGGGGTGGACTGCTCGTCCCAGACCAGGTCGGAGAACCGCCACCACGCCGCCGACAGCAGCTTCGTGCTCGCGATGCACGCGCTATACGCCTCCTGGCGTACGGCTTCGCGTCGCTGCTCCCGGTCGGCGTGCAACTGCTGGCGCTGCTGACGCCCTTGACCGATCACAGAAACCCAGCCGCCGGCCACGGCTCCCAGCGCGCCGATCGCCGTGCCCACCACACCCGCCACGCTCGCGTCCATGTGCAGGTATTAGATCTCGGCGCCGAGGCCGCGGCCAGGGTGCATCCGGTCCGTGCCTTGCGCGCCATGGCCGAGCAGCTCGGCCCCGATACTCCCGACGAACTCGCCGTCATGGGCGCTGGTTACCTTGCCGGTCGGCCGATGCGCCGCGCTGTCGCCGTAAGTCGTTCCTTACTCGGCCGGACGGTGCGACTTTCGTCGGACGCCGGTGCGACGAACGGCTGCTGTCCGCACGGGCGTTGACACCTACCGTTGGCGTGTGAATGTGACGATGACGGCCCGCGACGTCTGGAACCACCTGGTCGTGGCGGGCATGTGGTCCCGGCGGCGGATCGTCGGCGAGGCGGTCCTGGCCCTGGTTCTGGCCTTGGCGGCGATGCTGAGCATGCAGGGCGACGACGTGCTGTGGATGGTCGCCGTGGCAGTGGCCGCTGCGGAGCCGGCGCCCGCCTCGACCTGGTCGTGGCTCGCCTTCAAGGCGGACGCCTCGACGGGGCCGTGGACGCCCTGCGTCCCGTGCTCGATCTGCCACCCCACCTGCGCGTCGCAAGCGTCGACGTACGCTGCGCTCGGGTCCTTCACCTTCTGCGCGGGCGGTTCAGCAACGCCCTGGTCGGACGGGCAGCCATCGACGAGGTGACCGCTTACAGGGAGAACATCTTGCTGCCCCGCGCGACCGGACGGTGATATAGGCGGGTGGCTCCCTTGGTGACGTCCCGCGGTCCGTTCGCCCAACACCGACTGCACCGCACCGTCCAACTCGCGTGCCGGCACGCTGGACTGCCGCAGACGGACGAACCGGAGTTGATCCATGTCACGATGAACGCGCTCTTCAAGATCCCCGGCGTTCCGGTCATCGTCCGTATCGCCCCGTCCGCCAGCCTCCTGGCGGACACCGAACGTCTCGTTCAAGTCGCGCGCTGGCTCGACGCCGTCGGCTTCCCCGCTGTCCGTCTGCTGCCCGAGATCCCTCAGCCGCTACTCATCGACGAAACCGACTACATCGTCACATTCTGGCTCTACCTGCCGCAAGATGCCCGCCCGACCCCGCGTGCATACGAACTCGCCGGCCCACTGCGCCAATTGCACGCTCTGCGCACACCAGAGTTCGACCTTCCCCGGTGGGAACCCATCCGGGAGATGCGCGAGCGCCTGGCCGATTCGTCGACCCTCAGCCCCGACGACCGGGCGTGGCTCGGCGACAGCGTCCACCAATTCGACGAGCAACTCGGCGATCTCACCTACCCACTCCCGCACCGGGGCGGTGTCACCCACGGTGACGCCTACATCGGAAACCTGCTCCACGGCCCCCATGGCGAACCCGTGTTGTGCGACCTGGACTCCTTGTGCCGCGGTCCCGCCGAGTGGGATCTCGTCCCGGAGCTGGTGGCCTGCATCCGGTACCAACGCCCCATAGCCGACTACGACCTCCTGTGCCAGTACCACGGCGCCGACATACGGACCTGGTCTGGCCGGCCCGTTCTCCGTCGCCTGAGGGAACTCAAGGTCCTCACTGCTGTCCTGCCGGTCCTCGACAGCAGCCCGGGTCTCGCAGAACAGGTCTGCCTCCGGCTGCGCGGTCTCCGCGAAGGCGCCGAGGTCCCGTGGACTCCGTTCCGCATGACCCACTGAGTAGCCGAGGTTCGATTCGGCGTACCTGACCGCGAGGGGGCCCTGCGGGGTCCCGTCTCAGCGAAGGAGTTACCGGCCGGGTGCGCTGAGTGATTGGATGGGGACGTGGAAGAGGCCACCTGTCACCCGCTGGTTGTCGCGCGCCGTGCGGTCGGCATGAAGATGGAGGAGTTCGTCTCCGGTATCCATGCCGCGGCCGCCCGGCGGCATCTGCGCTCGGGGATCGACGAGGCGCGGGTGCGTAAATGGCAGCGCGGCGTCCGGCCCAGCGAGGAATCCCAGATCTACATTGCCGAGGCACTCAGCTGGCCCGCGGACATCGTCATCTTCGTGGGCTCTCTCACCCCCGCGCGGGGAGGACGCCGGTCGCTCGGGAGGCGATCCGGGTATCGCTGCCCGGCTCTGCAGGAGTCCGATTCCTCCCCGGCCTGAGCGCCGGGGCATCCTCGGAGAAAGAGGTGAACGTGCTTCGTTCAGCGGGGAAAGGAGCTCAGGAGCACGCCGAAGCAGGCTCCAGCGAGCAGGAACGGGCCGATCGGGTGGGCTGTCTTGCGTCCGGCTCGGCGCGCGACGATGAGGCTGAGGCCGTACAGCACAAAGAGCAGAAACCCCGTGTAGGCGCCGGCGAGGAGGATGTCCCACCCGAACCAGCCGGTGACGGCGCCGAGGGTGAGGGCGAGTTTCACGTCTCCGAAGCTGAACCCGGTGGGGTTGATCAGAAAAAGTATGAGGTATGCGGCGCCGAGCGCGAGGGAGCCGAGCAGCGCGGTACTCCAGTTGCCGACGGCACCGGGCAGTAACGCCACCACGCCCAGCAGGGCCAGCGTGATCACGGCGAGCGGCAGGGTGACGACGTCGGGCAACCGCTCCACCGTGAAGTCCACGGTGACGAGCAGCACGCCGATCGGGGCGAGCAGCAGCCAGACCAGCAGCTCAGGGCGGGCACCGGTGGTGGCCGCCAAAACGGCGCAAACCACGGCTGAGACGGCGGCGAGGACGGGCGTGCTGGGGCCGTACGAGTCGCCGTCGGCGCAGCGGGCCCGCCCCAGCCATCCCCTCCCGGCACCGGCGAAGGGGTGTCCGGCAGGACACACTGCCCGCCACGGCTCACCGGGCGGCACGGAAAGCCGGTACGCGGCGCGCGGTATGAGCAGCCCTGCGCCGCGGCCCCACAGGGCGGCAGCCATGATGATCAGCAAGTTCACGGGCCGCACCTGTGGCTCAGATGCGTTCGGTCCACTGTTTGAGGGCACCGGCCAAGGACCGCACGTCCACGAGCCCGGCCGACACCTGCTCTGCCAGGTCGGCGGCCTCCTTGGCGGTGAACCGCACCGGCAGGCCGCTGGCGTGCAGATAGCCAGCCGCGGCAGCCGCGCCGAAGAACTCGTTGCTGTGCTCCAGCGCCGGGACGCGGCACAGCGAATGAAAGAGAGCAGCCGCGCGGTGGTGAGGCCGGTCGTACACGAGACCGTCCATCACCCGGAAGCAGTGCCGGGCTCGGGCCGCCTCCAGCGCGCCCCAGTCCATCACATCAGGGTCGCCCAACTGCGTGCGGGCGATCTCCAACAGCCACGGAAGATCTACCGTGAGTTCCACTACGGGCAGCCCGCCTTCAGGCTGCGGACGCGTTCGGCCCGGGCTGGGGCCCGAACCGGCGAGCGAACTCCTCACGCATCCCGGGGGCACTGATGAAACGGGCGCTCCCCTCGAGGAAACGGGTACGCGCCAGATCCGCGGTCAACCGTCGGCTCGCGTATTGATCGGGTTCCTCGTGGCCGTCGGCGGCAAGACGCTGCAGTTCCTCGTACGTCTCGTCGTCGACTTCGATGCGGATCTCCTTCGGCATGGCACCACCGTAGCCGGACCCGGCCTCTCGCGGGGAGGGTCCTGGGCAGAAGGGGCTGCTGGCCGGCCGGGATTCTCACCGAGAGCGAACTCGAAGAGCGCAAGCGGAAGTACGTCCAGGCCCAGCCTCAAATCAGGTCGAGCGAGACAGGGGCACGCTCAACGTTGTTTGGTCGTTTTGGCGAGTGCCCGGTTCACGGCGGGATTCCTTCCGGGGGCGTATGAGGGTGTGGGGCTGTAGCCGCAGGCGGTGTAGAGCGACAGGGCGGCGTGATTCTGGTTTCCGGTCTCGAGGAGGAATTTTGTCACGCCGGTGGCCTGAGCTGCGGTCTCCAGGTGCTGCAGGATGCGGCGTCCCAGGGAGAGGCCACGGGCTTCCGGCTGGACGTACATGCGTTTGATCTCAGCCGTGTCGGGGGCGATCAGGCGCCAGCCGCCGCATGCGACAGCGCGGGAGCAGCCGTCCAGGCGCGCGATGACGAAGAGACCGCGAGGTGGGGCGAAGTGGCCGGCGGGGGTGTCGTCGGGTTCGTCGGCGAAGCCGTACAGGGCGAGCTGTTCGGCGTGCAAGCACTGAGTGAGGCGCAGGACTTCGGGATGGCCGTAGGGGACGGAGGACAGCAAGGGCACGACAGTGGTCGGTAGCAAGCGGGCCGGCCGTGAGCGTGTCATGGGGTTGATAGTGCCCTGTCAACGGCGGTGAACGCATCCACGCAGCCCGGGGAGTGAGTGCGGGTGCCCGCGGTGCGGCGAAGCTGGGTCAGGAGGTTCCGGCAGCGGATGGACTGGACGTCGGGCAGGTGGATGGCGAGTTGGTGGCGGGCTCGGGTGGTGGCCCTGGGATCGGCGCGCAGGCCTTCCGCCGCGCTCCAGTCCATGAGGAACCGGGCGGGCAGCTCCCGGGGGTCAATCAGGCGAATCGCTACCGCATCGATGCAGACGCTGCCCTCGTCCGCGCGCTACAGGTTTCTCGGCGGTCTCGTCACCGTTCGGTCCCGACACCCTCGCCAACCTCCAGCGCACCATGTGGTGCAGCTCACAGCGCTTCAGGGCGGCGCACCCGCCAACCTCCGGATTGGTTCTTCCAGTTGCGGGTCGCGGCGGGATACCCCTCCGCAGGAGATCGGTCACCAGCAGGCTGGACTCCACCGAGAACTGGCGACGATCGCAATCCCGGCGGCCTTCCTCGGCCCTGTCGGTGCCTCCATCGCGTGGGACGACAACCCTCCAACGATGACGCCCAGTTCTGGGAATGCTCGTCTCAGCCGCCCTGGTGCTCCTACTCCTGAACCTGCTGTTCCTCTACCGGACGTACTGGCGACCAGTCCGGGAAGCCCGCTGGGTCACCACCCCATCCGCACGGTGAACACGCAGGCAAACCGCGCAGCCTGCCGGACATGCGCTGACCGGCAGGCTGCGGGCACGGGCACGGGTCACGAACTGGCCTGCATGCCGCGTGTACGGGGATGGGTCACGCGGCGCTGCCCGCGGTGAACGGCCCGAACTCCCAGGAGCGGTTCCCGAAGACCGGCGAGTCCTCGATGCTGATCCGCACGTCGTCGACCTTGAGGTCGTGCTGCGTCGGGATCATGCCCTCGGCGCAGTCGACCTCCACCGGCGCGAAGTTCACGAACCAGCCCGGCCCGAAGTCGGTCGTCTCCGTGTCACGGTACTGGCCGAGCACGTACGCCGTGATGGGGGTGTAGTAGAAGGAGGACATCCTCCGCTGCTCCTCCACCTCGAAGGCGGTGTCCCAGTCGAAGACGCCGTTCTCGTCCATACAGCCGAAGGTGCGGGACGTTTCGACGGTCGCCCGGAAGTAGGAGTTGTCCTCCACTCCCTCGATGTAGCCGGGCTGCTCGCGCACATGGCTCAGCTTGGTGTAGATGGAGAAGCCGCCGCAGCCGGCGGTGGGCCAGTAGTCCCGGACGTACAGCTGGCATTTGTTCGGCCCGAAGTAGGCGTTGGGGTCGGGCGTATAGGGCTGCGGGACGATCGCGTCGAACTCTCCCACTTCCATCTCGACGCGAGGTGTGTCCTCGGCGGCATCGCTCCCCTGACCGGCGGCCTGCGCCACTGCCGGCCCCGCGAACACGAGCGTCATCCCCGCCAGTAACGTGCCCAGCAGTCTGGCCACCCTCGATTTCCGCATAAGTGTCTCCCCCTGTGTCCTCGTACGGCGCCGTCTTTGTCTGACGGACGCCGTCTTTGTCTGACGGTGTCCTCATACCACACGACATACGACTGGCGGTGCGGTCGCATGGTTGTCCCCCGCACTGCCCTGACTTGCCCCATGCGCCTTCCCCGCTGGTCGGAGACTTGTGCGGCGCGGGCTCCTCCACGCGGCGGGGCGGCTGTCTGATCTGTTGGGCTGCTCGGGCCGGGCGGCCGGTACCTCGTCGACGACCTGCTGCCGCAGCCGACGTGGCCGGACGACCACCACGAACGCGTCGACGGCTTCCTCGCACACCTGCCCGAGCAGCCCAATCTCCTTGCCACACCGATGAGATGGGCATCCTGGCTGGTGGTCGGTGCGTGCATCTGACGGTCTATCGTGGGCCCATGTCCGCCCCTGAGCTGATCCGTATCGTCTCCCGCGACTCGCCCATGGCCCTGGCCCAGGTGGAGCGCGTCCGCGCCGAACTGGCCGCGCTCCACCCCCGCGTGCGCACCGAGGTCGTGCCCGTGAAGACGACCGGCGACAAGTGGATGGGCGACCTCGCCCAGGTGGAGGGCAAGGGGGCGTTCACCAAGGAGGTCGACGCCGCGCTGCTGGCCGGCGAGGCCGACCTGGCGGTGCACTGCGTCAAGGACGTGCCCGCCGACCGGCCGCTCCCGGCGGGCACCCTGTTCGCCGCGTTCCTCAAGCGGGACGACATCCGCGACGCCCTCATCCACCCCGGCGGGCTCACCCTCGACGAACTGCCGGCCGGAACCCGGATCGGCACCTCCTCCGTACGGCGCATCGCGCAGCTGACCGCCACCCACCCCCACCTTCAGTGCGTGCCGTTCCGCGGCAACGCCAACCGGCGCCTGGACAAACTCGCGGCCGGCGAGGCGGACGCACTGCTCCTCGCGGTCTCCGGCCTGGAACGCATCGCCCGCACCGACGTGATCACCGAGACTCTCTCCCCCGAGACGATGATGCCGCCGATCGGCGCGGGCATCCTCGCCCTCCAGTGCCGCGAGGACGACACGACCGTCATCGACACCGTCAGCGCGCTCGGCGACCCGGACACACACCGCGAGGCCACCGCGGAACGCATGTTCCTCCACGTCCTCCAGGGCCACTGCAACTCGCCGATCGCCGGCTACGCGAAGGCCGGACGAGGCGGCGAACTGTCCCTGCGCGCCTGCGTGTTCACCCCGGACGGCAAGACCCAACTCAACGCCCACGAATGGGCCGGCCGCCTCGACCCCGCCACCCTCGGCACCTCCGTCGCCGTCGCCCTGCTGCGCCAAGGCGCCCGCGAGCTGATCGACAACATCGCCCACTGAACCCGGCACCACGTCCTCGCTTACTGACTTCGGCGTTTTAGGGTCAGTCGGGTCTGTCGAGAGCGAGGACCGTTCCCGCGAGGAATCCGCCGAGGATGTCGTGCCGGTACTGCAGTGCCTTGTCGTCTGGCGCCAGGACGCCGGCGCGACTCGCGCAGTTCGTCGCCGAAACCGAGCACCACCGGGTTCTTTTTAGTGGGGTCTGAGGCCGACCCGGTCGTCAACAGCGGCGTCTTGGGCCTGCGGACATGCGCCGAGCGGTGCGCTCTCACTCACCTTCCGGGGACTTGGGAACAGCTTGGAGCGATTCCGCAGTGTGGTGGCTGGCGTCGTTTCCCGCTCGGTAGCGGAAGACACCGTGCAGCAGTACGGCTGTCGCCCGACGCGGCACGCTGGCCACGTAGCTGTACCGCGTAGTCAGTCCCGGTTCGATCAGGGTCGCAGCCCATGCTGCGGCAACCAGGAGCCGGTAGCGAGCACATGGGGAATGAACACCTGCCCGCCGATGTCCGCACTGCCGGCGACCAGGGGATCGTCGGGATACACCCAACGGAGTTCAAAAGTGAGGTGGTTGGTCGCGTGCTGAACCTGCCCCTTGTTGTCGAGCATGGCGGCCAGCTCCACGAGCCAGTCCTCCCCGTGCACGCCCACGAAGCGCACCTCGACCCCGAAGTCGATGCGTTCGGCGTGTTCGCGTCGCTGAAGGCGCCGCCGATCCTCCCGCCGCCACATCAGACTCTGCTGGCGCAGGGCCAGCACATGGCCGAGGACTCCGCCGATCGCGGTCCCGCCCACACCCACCAGCACATCCACAGTGCCCACAGCCGTCCCCTCCACCAGTCGCGGCCGCGCCGTCCGCGCGCCGTGCTCAGTGTGGCCGTCCTGTCGCCACGGTGCCCAGCTTGGTGCGTTCGGCTCGCTTCGGCTCCAACTCCTCTTCCGGGCACGGGACGTCGGCCTCCTCCAGGCCGACGACCGCCAGGCGGTCCCAGGTCCGGGCGCGCAGCTGCTTTCCACGCCTCTGTCTCGTCCCGCCCGGCGTCGGTGAAACACGGGCCCTTCCAGGTGTCCGGGGCGGCGATCGCCTGCACGCGCACCTCGGTCCCGAACCGCTGCGCGGCCTCGTACAGACGTTGCAGAACCTCCAGCGCCCGAACATCGAGTGCGCCGATGTAGGTGAACCATGTCCGCGAGGCGCGGTCGAATCCGGCGACGGAGCGCAGCAGTTGCCGCTGCTCTCGACGACGCCGAGCGAGCGTACCTGCACCGCGCTCCTGCGCCGGCACCGCCGACGGTGCCTTCCGACTCGTCAGGGCTTGCGGCCGATGAAGGCGAGCAAGCGAGTCTGGACGTCGGCGCTCTCCGGCACCTCGACTCGCGGGCCGTACTGCCCGCTCGCACGGAGCACGTCGTCGAGCGGCAGCATCCCTTCGAGCAACTGGCCGCATTTGGCGGGATCGAGGTGTTCGTCCTGGCCGGTGGCCCGTGCCAGGTCCCAGGTGTGCATGAAGACATCGGCGGTGTAGAACCGGTCGACCGCCTGGTCCAGTGGGATCTCACCGATGTGCGGGTTCGACAGCAGTTTGTGTGCGGTGGCCGGATCGTCGAGGAGGGCCTGCACTCCGTCGCGGTGCGTCGCCCAGGCGGCCACCGGGTCGTCGTCCACCGAGGGCCCTTTCGGCAGTTCGACTCCGGCGCCGGCCTTCAGGAAGGCGGGGAACCACTCGACGAGGTGACGGACGACGTCCCGGGCAGTCCACCCCTCGCACGGCGCCGGGTCGTCCCATGCCTCTGGGTGCGTGCCGCGTACGCGGTCGGTGAATACGCGTGCCACAGTGCGGTGCTCGTCGGCTGCCGTTCTGGCCATGATCAAGATCCCGTCTCGGTGTGTCGGTCGAAGCCGTCGTTCTGTTGGCCGCTGAGCAGCTCGTCAAGCCGCTCGTGGCCTTCGCGGACGCCGTGATCCATGCCGCTCTTGAGCATCGAATCGCGGGCTTCGATGGAGTCCATGAGCGACTTGCCGGTGACCCGGGTGCGACCACCGAGGTCCTCGAAGACGGCCGTCTCCAGGCTGACGCCGTCCGGATAGCCCTCGTAGGTGAAGGTCTGCACGATGCGCTCGTTGGGGCGCACCTCGTGGAACACACCGTGGAAGCCGTACTCGGTTCCGTCGTCGTCGCGGTGCACATAGCGATAGGAGCCACCGCTGCGCGCGTCGTACTGGTCGATCCGCATCGTGAGCCGACGCGGGCCGAGCCACTGGACGACCAGATCGGGGTCGGTGTAGGCCCGGAACACGCGCTCCGGCGGAGCGTCGAACTCTCGGATGATCAGGATCGTGGGCAGATCCGGGTCGGCCACGATCCGCGTCTCGTTGCGGTGGTGCGTGTCGGTGGTGCTCATGATGCCGCCTCTTTCCCCGGGGTGCCCGTCGCCGACTGCTCGCCCATCTGTCCAAGGAGGGCATCGAGACGGCGGAAACGGTCCTCCGCCTCGCGCCGGTAACGTTCGATCCACTTCGTCATCAGGTCGAAGACCTCTGCCTCGAGATGGCAGGGCCGCCGCTGGGCGTCTCTGCTACGACTGACCAGACCGGCGTCCTCCAGGACCCTGATGTGCTTGGACACGGCCTGCACCGTGACGTCGTACGGCTCGGCCAGTTCGTTGACCGTGGCATCCCCGGCGGCGAGCCGGGCCACGATGTCGCGCCGTGTGGGGTCGGCCAGTGCGGAGAACACCAGCGACAGCCGGTCGTCGGCCACCTCGCACCTCCCATATTCAACCGATTGGTTAAATACTCTACGGATGGGGTTCCGGCTTGTCAACCAATCGGTTGAATAACGGTGTGTCGTCCCTGCGGCGAGAGGCATCCGCTGCCGGGCGTCAGCCGTCGGTGCCGTCGCCGGGCACGGCGTCCTGCGCAGGAGGTGTGCACGGAGGCAGCCGACAGGGAGGCAGGATCAACCGGTTGCAGCGCACTACGGTGCAGCTCATGGGCCCGGAGGAAGAGGGGGGAACCTCCGGCATGCCGTGCCGCGTCCTCGGCGGCCGTGGTCGCGGCGGCCGGCATGCTCAGCGCTCACCTGGTGTTCGAAAGGAGTGAGGTCGAGCGAACCCGGATGCCATGGCTCCATAGATTCCCAGGGCCGCCATCGGCACGGTCACCACGAGCATGGGCGGGCGGAGGCGCTTTTGCGCGAGGAACCCCATTCCAGCCGAGACGATGACGATGCTCGTCAACGTCACCCGCTGGTTCTCGATCTGACGGTCAAAATCCCGCTGTTCCTGCCAGAACGCCAGAAGTACATCGGTCTTGCCAGCCATGACTTCCCCCGTACTCGATGTCACATGCTGCCCGTTCCAACACAGATCATCCCGCTCGGTCAGGGTCAAGTCCGCGACGAACCCCACGGGTTGGGAACCGTCCGTCCGATGCCTAGCCGACGATTGGCGAAGGCTTCTGCCGCAGGTACCAGCTGATCTCGAAGGGGGGCACTGTCACGTTGGCTGACCGAGGCGGGATGATCTTCGATTTGCTCATGCTGGAGGAGGCTGTCCGTGGGGAACGTGTCACCGTCGTACAAGGGGCACCGGCACCCGGCCGAGGTCATCTCCCA
>NZ_JNWJ01000116.1:0-10632 GCF_000716805.1 Streptomyces yerevanensis
CACCGGTGACCCCGACCACGAGACGTACCGCTGGAACGTCCACGACGACCGCCGCCGCGACTTCTGGGGCAACGCCGTCATCGAGTCCTGGTACAAGGAAGCCACCCCGGTCCTCGACCTCGACGGACGCCCGCAGCCCGTCACCGACACCCTCCTCGACGAATCCGCGGTCCACGTCGGCGCCGACGGACTCGGCTGATGCCACGGGCGGTGGGGGGACCCGGAGGTGCTTCGCGCCCTTCCGGGACCCCCTCACCGCACCCTCGACAGACACGGGATCTTCTCATTCACCCTATTCATCACACTTTGTAAAAACCGGATACGACAGTAGTATCCGGCGGCACGCCTACCTGCCGGCTTGCCGAAGGGCCCGCAGAGGAGACCCATGCCCTCGATGACGACTCCGTCGGACGACACTTCCGCAGGACGCTTCGAGTTCTGGCGGGAAGTGGTCGGCCAGAGTTTTGTGCCGCTGGAAGCGCTGCCGCGCGAGGTTCCCGACTTCCGCGCCTCCCTGCACACCGCCCAGCTCGGCGCGGTGCAGGTGTCTGTCATAGCCGCGGATCCGCACGGCGTCGCCCACACCCGTAGGCACATCGCCTCCGACCCGGCCGATTTCGTCAAGGTGAGTCTTCAGCTGGCCGGGCAGTGCATGCTGACCCAGGCGGACCGCCAGGCCCTGCTCAAGCCGGGCGAGCTGGCCATCTACGACACCCGGCACCCGTACACACTCGACTTCGACCAGCCGTACCGCACACTCGTGCTGATGTTCCCGCGGGTCATGCTCCGGCTGCCCGAACGCGACCTGACCCGCATGATCGCCACCCCCGTGTCGTGCAACGACGGACTGGGGCCCGTGGTGCACCCGTTCCTGCGCGGACTGGCCGGGCAGGTGCGGCAACTGGAGGCTCTCGGCACGCAGCGGCTCGCGGACAGCACGGTCGACCTGGTCGGCGCGATGTTCTCGGACCGGTGCGCCGTGCACGTGACGCAGCAGGACGACGGGCGGGAGCTGCTGGCCCAGCGGATCCTCACGTACATGGAGCAGCGGCTCTCCGACCCGGGGCTCGGCCCCGACCGAATCGCGGCCGCCCACCACATCTCGCGGCGCTTCCTCTACAAGCTGCTGGCCGAGCGGGGGTACACGGTCTCGGGCTGGCTCCGGGAGCGTCGCCTCGCCGAGTGCCTGCGCGACCTCGCGGACCCCGCGCTCGCCCATATGCCCGTCGCCACCGTCGGAAGCCGCTGGGGCTTTCCCGACCCCGCCCACTTCAGCCACGCCTTCAGGAGCGCCTACGGCATGAGCCCGTCGGAGGCACGCGGGGCCGGGCGCACGGCGCTGGGCGCCTAGGGCCTGTCCGGCGGATCATGCCGCAGACGCGGGGGCCGGTTGGGGCTGGTCGCGCAGTTCCCCGCGCCCCTTGCGGGGCGCTGTAGCGCAGCGGACTTCACCGATCCCGCTTAGCGAGCGCTCAGCGGCGGTCACGCGGTTTCGCGGCCCTTTCGCTTCCTGTCGTAGTACGTCCCGAACACGGCGGATCCGCCGATCGTGCCCGCCCCAGCAAGGGCCGGTGCACCATCACGCAAGCCGGAGTGGGCCGCCGAGGTGCACCCTCCGGTCGTGAGAGAGAGCCGCACACTCCTCACGGGCCCGCCTCGCGGGCGCCAGTGAGCGGCTTACGCAGGAACGTCCACAGACACAAGAACGGGCTGACGTCCCGACCTCCCCCAGGGCCGAAGAGCATCACTGCGCTGATCGACAGTCCCGTGCTGTCTCTTCTCCCCACGGCACTCTCCCTTCCTGCCTCTCCGGCTCCCGCTCATCCGACGAATGAGGCATCCATGCTGAGAAAGCGATCCGCCGCACCCCCTCCGCTCGGTGGCGCCAACCCCGACGCCCGCCGCTACGAGAACAAGCTGCTCGTCATCCTTTTCCTGGGCTTCGGCCTCGTCTTCTTCGACCGGCAGGCACTTCTCTTCCTCGTCCCCTTCATCAGTGAGGACATCCCCCTCTCGAACACCGCCCTGGGCACGCTCTCCGGAGTCCTCGCCCTGACCTGGGCACTGGCCGGAATGATCTCCGGACGCCTGTCCGACCGGCTCGGCCGCCGTAAGCCCGTGATCATCATCGCGGTGGTGCTCTTCTCCTGCCTCTCGGCGTCGAGCGGGCTGGTCACCGGATTCGCCGCGCTGTTGGCAGCCAGGGCGCTGATGGGGCTGGCGGAAGGTGCCGTACTGCCGGCGTCGCAGTCCCTGATGGTGGAGGCGTCACAGGAGCACCGGCGCGGGCTGAACATGGGCCTGCTGCAGGGGTCCTCGGCCGGGCTGCTGGGCGGCATCCTCTGCCCGCTCGCGGTGGTTTGGATCGCCACGCAGTACAGCTGGCGACTGGCGTTCGTCATCACCATCGTCCCGGGCCTGCTGCTCGCCCTGTGGATCTGGCGGTCGGTACGGGAGGAGCCGCCGGGTGGCCGTGTGATGACGCAGCCCGTGGCGGAATCCGTGGATGCCGCGGCCAAGCCGAGCATCGGCAGCATCCTCCGGCAGCGCAACATCATCCTCTGCGTGCTGATCGCCTGCGCGTACATGACCTGGTTCTTCGTCATCATCACGTTCGCGCCGGTCTACATGACCTCGGTCAAGGGCTTCTCACCCGCGACGATGAGCGGCGTCGTGACCTGCCTCGGGGTGGCGTGGGTCGTTTGGGGCTTCGTCACACCGGGGATCTCGGACCGGTTCGGCCGCAAGAACACACTGATCGTCTTCACGGTGATGGCCGCGCTCTGCCCCCTGGCCGTGGTGTATGTGAGCAGCCCTGTGGTGCTCGGCGCAGTGGTCGTGCTCACGTATACGGGTCTCGGCTGCTTCACCCTGTTCATGGCGACGATCCCCGCGGAGACCGTCCCCCGTGGCGCGCTGGCGACCGCCCTGGGCCTGGTCATGGGCATCGGGGAGCTCGCCGGCGGTTTCCTCGCTCCGGTGATCGCCGGGTGGGCCTCCGACAACTGGGGGCTCGAGACGGCCATGTACATCTCGGCGGCGGGTGCCGCGTTGGTCGTCCTGCTCGCGCTCGGACTGAAGGAGACGGCTCCCGCCGTCCTGCGCAGGAAGAACGCGGCGGCGGCCCGCGCCGGCGCCGCGGAGCGAACCACGAGCGAAGCCGCCGTCTCCTGACCCGGCCTCTTTGCTACGACTCCCGCGACGGCCAGGACCACCGAGGTGGTCCTGGCCGTCGCGTGCTGCCTGGGGACGAGCTGTGCGCCCGCGCGGTCCGGCCTGTCACCCACAGCAGCTGCCGGGCCACCCATCGGCCTGTAGGGCCCTTCTGATGGATCTCCGCGGCGTCGCGACGCCCGGCCAGGGAGCCGGCCCGACCGCACTCTGCCGTTCGTGCCCGCCTCCACAAGACACCGTGCACCGCGGCACAAGCCGGTAGCCCGTCCGCCTGTGACCCTCCCGTCATGCGAGCAACACACACCGTTTACGACCACATCGTGGTGGGCGCCGGGTCCGCGGGCTGTGCGCTCGCGCGCAGACTCGTGGACGCCGGCCGGACCGTCCTGCTGATCGAGATGGGCGACCGGGACGACAACCCGGCCATCCACGACCCCGGGCGCCTGTGGGAGCTGTGGAACTCCCCGCAGGACCACGCGTACACCACTGAACCCCAGCGGCACGCCTCCGGAACCCAGGTGTTCTGGCCGCGCGGCAAGGTCCTCGGCGGCTCCAGCGCCCTGAACGGCATGATCTACGTCCGCGGCCACCGGGCCGACTACGACAGCTGGGCCTACCAGGGAGCTGCGGGCTGGTCGTACGACGAGGTATTGCCGTACTTCAAACGCTCGGAGGACTTCGAGGACGGCGCGTCGTACTACCACGGGGCCGGCGGTCCGCTGCCCGTCAGCCGGAACCACTCCCCCAACCCGGTGACCACCGCCTTCGTGGAGGCCTGCCAGGACTACGGGATCCCGTACAACGACGACTGCAACGGCCGGGACCAGCTCGGCGTGAACCTGCTGCACCGCAACATCCGCGACGGCAGGCGCGTCAGCGCGTGGACCGCCTTCATGGAGCCGGTGCTCGACAGTGCGCTGCTGACAGTGATGACCGGCGCGGCGGTCACGCGCGTCCTGGTGGACGGTGGCCGGGCGCGGGGCGTCGAGCTGCTGCGCGAAGGCCGTACGACGGAGATCCGCTGCGAAGGGGACGTGATCCTGTCCGGCGGCACCATCGGATCGGCCCAGCTGCTCCTGCTCAGCGGGGTCGGGCCGGCGGACGAGCTGCGGGCCCTCGGGATCGGGGCGACCGCGGACCTGCCGGGAGTGGGCGCGAACCTGCACGACCACACCCTCGCTCCGGTGGTGTGGGAGTCGGCACGGCCGGTGCCGCAGGGTACGGCCAACAAACTGGAGGCCCACTACTTCGCCAAGTCCGACCCGGCGCTGGCCGTGCCGGACCTGCAGCCGCTGATGTCTCACCTGCCACTGCCGGTGCCCGACATGAACGTTCCGGAAGAGGGCCACGGCTTCTCGGTCCTCGCCGGGACGATCCGTCCGCTCAGCCGGGGCCGCCTGTGGCTGCGCTCGGCCGACCCCACCCAGGCTCCTGCCCTGGACCCCGGCTACTTCTCCGAGCCGTCGGACCTCGCGGCCATGGTGCGGGCCGTGCAGCAGGTGCGGGAGATCGGCGAGGAGAAGTCGCTGGGCGACTGGCGGGCCCGCGAGGTCGCACCCGGACCGTACGTGCGTACGGACGCGGAGGTCGCCGCGTACATCAAGCGGACCCTCCTCAGCTATCACCACCAGGTGGGCACCTGCCGTATGGGCATCGACCGTATGGCGGTCGTCGATCCGCAGCTGCGCGTACACGGCGTGGCCGGGCTGCGCGTCGCGGACGCCTCCGTCATGCCCTCCGTCACCTCCGGCAACACCCACGCACCTGCCGTCATGATCGGCGAGCGCTGCGTCGACCTCATCCTTGGAGCACAGCTGTGACCAATACCCTTCTCATCGGTGGCGAGTGGCAGGCCGCGGCCTCCGGAGCGGAGTTCGAGACCCTGGACCCGGCGACGGGGCAAGCCCACGCCCGGGTGTCCCTGGCGGGGGCCGCGGACGCCGACGCGGCCGTACGGGCCGCCCGTGCCGCCTTCGAGAACCCGGAGTGGGCGGGACTCACCCCGGCCCAACGCGCCCGGATCCTGTGGCGCATCGGCGACCTCATCGAAGAACACGCCGAGGAACTGGCCGAGTTGGAGACGCGCGACCAAGGCCAGCCGCTCGGCGTCTCCATGGCGGTCAGCGTCGCCACCGCTGCCGAGCACTTCCGCCACTACGCCGGCTGGGTCACCAAGATCTACGGCGAGACGGCGCCACTGTCCATCCCCGGCGTGCTGCAGTACACCAAGCGCGAGCCGGTGGGAGTGTGCGCGCTGATCACCCCGTGGAACTTCCCGCTCATGATCGCGAGTTGGAAGATCGCACCGGCCCTCGCCTGCGGGAACACCGTGATCGTCAAACCCGCGGAGCAGACCCCGATGACCACGGTGCGGCTCGTCGAGTTGTGCCGGGCGGCCGGTGTGCCGGACGGCGCCATCAACCTGCTGACCGGTGGTCCCGAGGCCGGCCGGGCCCTCGTCGAGCACCCCGGCGTGGACAAGGTCTCCTTCACCGGTTCGACCGAGACCGGCAGGGACATCGTCCGGGCGTCGGCGGGCAACCTCAAGCGTGTCTCGCTCGAACTCGGCGGCAAGGCACCGAGCCTCGTACTGCCCGGCGCCGACCTGGACGCGGCCGTGACGGGCTGTCTTCAGGGCGCGCTCCTCAACAGCGGCCAGGTGTGCGCCGCCTACACGAGGTTCCTCGTCCACCGCTCCCTCGCCGACGAGTTCGCCGAGCGCTGTGCCAAGGCCGTCAGCGGGATGCGACTCGGCGCGGGCAGCGCGCCCGACACCGAGCTCGGCCCCCTGGTCACCGGCGAACACCGTGACCACGTCCACGCACTGGTGCGCAGCGGGGTCCAGGAAGGCGCCCAGCTGCTCGCCGGCGGGGCCCCCGTCGACGACCTGCCGGGCTTCTTCTACCAGCCGACCGTATTCACGGGTGTACGGGACGACATGCGCATCGCCCGCGAGGAGATCTTCGGTCCGGTGCTGTCGATCCTGCCGTACGACGACGAGGACGAGGCCGTCGCCCGCGCCAACGACACCGAGTACGGCCTGGCGGCGGCCGTATGGACCCGCGACGTGGGCGCGGCGCACCGCGTGGCGGGCTCCATCCGGGCGGGCACGGTGTTCATCAACATGCCCAACCCCGTGGACGCCTCCGCCCCCTGGGGCGGCTTCAAGGCCAGCGGCTGGGGCCGGGAGATGGGCACGGGAGCCATCGATGCGTACACGGAGGTCAAGAGCGTGTGGACCTCACTCGCCTGAGGTGCCCGCCCGTCGCGGACAGGCAGCCCCCGCGGGTTCGGACCGCACGATCCTGAAAATGATGCGCGGCCGTTCCGCCTGTCCGTCCGCCCGGACGCCCGGACGCCCGGACGCCCGGACGAGGATCTCGTCGTCGCCCCGGCTCCACGATCGAACCCGCGCGGCCGTCCGGGACCCCGAAGGACCACGCAGCCGACGCGTGGTCCTCGTACAGCGGCCGCACGGCGGTCGGTAGAGCTCAATGAGGAGTGTCGTGACCACAGAACCGATTCCCGACGTCGCCACCGTGGGGGGCGTCGTGCGTGGCCGCCACGAGGACGGTCTCGCGGTCTTCCGAGGCATCCCGTTCGCCGAACCCCCGGTGGGGAGCTTGCGTTTCGCCGCGCCGCGGCCGGTGCGTCGATGGGAGGGCACGCGCGAGTCGTTCGTGTTCGGTCCCCCGCCACCGCAGGAGCCGTTGAGCCCTGCCATACCCGCTTCCACCGCCGGAGGAGAGGACTGGCTCACCGTCAATGTCTGGACACCGGATCCGGACCCGGCGACGAGGCGCCCGGTGATGGTGTGGATCTACGGCGGGGCCTACAAGTTCGGTTCCGTCGACGACCCCGCCTACGATGCCGGCCGGTTGGCCCGTGACGGGAATCTCGTCGTGGTGACCTTCAACCACCGAGTCGGCATGGAGGGGTTCGCCCGCATCGAGGGGGCGCCGGCGAACCGCGGACTGCTCGACCAGGTCGCGGCCCTGACGTGGGTGCGGGAGAACATCACCGCCTTCGGCGGCGACCCCGGCCAGGTCACCGTGTTCGGCGAATCAGCCGGCGCCGGGTCCGTCGCCGCGCTGCTGGCGATGCCGAGCGCGCGAGGCCTGTTCCGACGGGCCATCGCACAGAGCGTGTGCGGCACCTTCTTCTCCGACGAGCTGGCCACCGACATCGCCACCGCCTTGGCGGGCGAGCTCGGGCTGCGGCCCACGGTGAGCGACCTCTCGGCGGTGGATCCGCACAAACTCCCAGGGGCGGGGGCTGCCCTCGGCACCTCGATGAGTCAGTACGCGGACCGCTGGGGACCGATCGCCCACACGTCGACGGCCTACTCCCCCGTGGTCGACGGCGAGGTCCTGCCGACCGCACCGTGGCAGGCGCTCGCCGACGGCGCCGCACGCGAGGTGGAACTGATCATCGGGCACAACCGGGACGAGTACCGGTTGTTCATGGCACTGGGTGGGCTCCTCGGTCAGGTCGGCGAGGAACTGGCGGCCGCAGCGCTGCATACGTTCGGGCCGGGCGCGGACCCCGGGCACGCCTACCGCACCGCCTTCCCCGATGCTCCGGCGGAGCGCCTCTTCGAGCTCGTCCAGTCCGACTGGCTCTTCCGCATGCCCTCACTGCACCTCGCGGAAGCCCAGGTGGCGGGAGGCGGCCGGGCCCACCTCTACGAACTCACCTGGGCCGCACCGGCGAACGGCGGTGCCCTGGGCGCCTGCCACGCGCTGGACATCCCCCTCGTCTTCGGTACGTTCGGCGGCCTCGGCGGAGAACTGATCGGCTCCGCGCACCTCGACGAGGCCGATGCCCTTTCCGCTCTGGTCCGCGCCGCCTGGAGCTCCTTCGCGACCACCGGCGATCCGGGCTGGCCCGCCTACGACACCGAGCACCGCCCGACGCGCATCCTCGACACGGAGCCGATGACCACCACCTACCCGGAGGAAGCCTCGCGCCGCCTCTGGCAGGACCACGTGTTCAACGCGCTTCCACTGATCACCTCATAGCCCTGACCGACTCCTCCCTGCCGTTGGGCGAGGCAGGCGCCGGCCCGGGGCGTAGCGCGACCGCTACGCCCCGGCGGCCGTCAGAACATCGTGTTGTCGTTGGCGGAGGTCTCCGGCACGTCCTGCACGGCGTCCCAGTGCTCGACGATCTTTCCGTCCCTGACCCGGAAGAGGTCGAGGACCGCCCGGCCGCGCTCGCCCGGTGTGTCGACGTAGTGACTGTGGACGGCCACCAGGTCGCCCTCGGCGATGACCCGCTTCGGCTCCACGCTCAGCTGCGGGAACTGCTCCAAGTACGCGCCCAGTCCGGCCTTCGCGCCTGCCAGGCCGTCGGGGATGTTCGGGTTGTGCTGGTGGTACTCGGGGGCCACGTAGGTGTCGATGGCGGACAGGTCCTTGCGAACCATGAGCTGGTCGACGAACGCGGTGACCAGCTTCTTGTTGTACGCGGTGAACCACCGCTGCTCCGGCGCCTCGGTCTGCGGCCGGCTGAGGGTGGAGAACATGTCGTTGCCGTTGGCCGTGGCCGCCGGCACCTCCTGGAGGATGTCCCAGTGCTCGGCGATCTTCCCGTCCTGGAAGCGGAAGATGTCGAAGGCGGCGATCCCGCGGGTACCAGGAGCCGGGACGACGTTGGAGTGCAGGAGCACCAGGTCGCCCTCGGAGATGACCCGCTTGATGTCGTACTTGGCGTCCGGGTACTGCTGGCGCCAGGCGGCACCGAACGCCTTGAGGGCCTCGGGGCCGTCGGGGGCGAGCGGGTTGTGCTGGATGTAGTCCGGCCGTACGTGGCGGTCGATGACGGTCGTGTCGCCCCCGTCGAAGACGGTCGTGAGGGATTGGGCGATCTGCTTCTTCGCCGTCCCCTCCACGGTCAGCACGATCTTGCCGGTGGTGCGGCCGGTCTCGCCCAGGGTGTGGGCCTTGGCCGCCTCGGCGAGCGGGAAGGTGGCCTCGATGTGGGCGCGCAGGGCACCGGTTTCGACGAGGTCGGCGATGGCTTGCATGCCGGCGCGGTCGGCCTCGACGAGGAGGGACTCGTAGCGGATGCCCCGCTCGGCGATGTCCGCCAGCTCGTCGGGGTCGATGGGTACCGGAAGGATCGAGACGAGGGTGCCGCCCGGGCGCAGCACGGCGAGCGAGCGGGCGCGGGCGGCGGTGTCCCGCGAGACCGGGTCGAGGACCACGTCGATGTCCTTGACGGCCTCGGCGATGTCGACCGTGTGGTAGTCGATGGCCTCGTCCACACCCAGGGAACGCAGGAAGTCGTGCTTGGCGGCGCTGGCGGTGCCGATGACGTACGCGCCGCGGGCCTTGGCGATCTGGACGGCGAGATGGCCGACGCCGCCGGCGGCCGCGTGGATGAAGACACGCTGCCCGGGCTGGACATCGGCGGTGTCGACGAGTGCCTGGTAGGCGGTCAGGGCGGCGAGCGGCAGGGCACCGGCCTGGACGTGGTCGATGCCGGCGGGCTTGTGGACGAAAGAGCGGGCGGGGGCGGTCACGTACTCGGCGTGGGCGCCGACCCCGTGCGGGTAGGGCAGCATGCCGAAGACCTCGTCGCCCGGCTTGAACAGGGTGACGCCGGTGCCGACGGCCTCGACGACGCCGGAGACGTCCCAGCCCAGGATGAGGGGCAGGCCGCCCGCGGTCATGGGCTGGGCGCGGTTCCACCAGTCGGTCGGGTTGACGCCGGCCGCACGGACGGCGATCAGGATCTCACTCAACCCCGACTCGGGCCGGGGAAGTTCGACCTCCTTGAGTACCTCGGGGGAACCGTGGACGTCCTGGCGGATGGCACGCATGGTGGCGGTATCGGGGTTCGTCATGCGTCCAGCGTCGCGGTCCGCCACTCCCGGGCGCCATGGCATGAATGCCAACTTTCAACGGGATCACGCCACGGCGTACGTTCGTCGGTTCATTGCGTCGGCCGCACCCGGGCTCGCCGCACTGGAGGGAGCCGACGCGTGAAACGTTCAGCGCGTTGCCGCCACCGTCCGATACCGTGGCGTGAATTCCATCTCTCGACGGGATCACGCCATGGCACCCCTTCACCGAGTCGTCGTTCTGGCCGTAGACGGCGTGTACCCCTTCGAACTGGGCATTCCCAGCCGGGTCTTCGAGGCAGCGGACGGCCGCTACGAGGTCCTCACCTGCAGCGTCGACGGCCGCCCGGTCCGCACCAACTCCGACTTCTCGATCACCGTCGAGCACGGCCCGGAGGCGCTGCCCATGACCCGGGCGCTCGCGTCCGTGGCTCCGGGCACCCGCCTCGTGTCGATCTGCACCGGCGCCTTCGTCCTCGCCGCAGCCGGTCTCCTCGACGGCCGGCCGGCCGCCACCCACTGGATGGTCGCGGACCTCTTCCGCACATGGTTCCCCCAGGTCGCACTCGACCCGGACGCCCTGTTCATCGACGACGGGGACATCCTGACCT
>NZ_JNWJ01000117.1:0-10413 GCF_000716805.1 Streptomyces yerevanensis
GGCGGAGGGGGCGGAGGGTTTCGGGCTGGGAGGTGGGACGAAGCTGGCGGTGGTGCGCACCGGGCGGGACAGCGTGATCGCCTTCGAGGTACGAGGGCCGGTCGGGAACGACGGGGAGGTCTGCGCGCAGGGGGTGCTCGTCTATCGCGTACGCAGCGAGGCCGTGTCCGGAGACGGACCGATCGAGGTCCTCGACGCACATCCGGACACCGCGGCCTGCCGGGACAAGTCGGTCTACCCGCCGCTCGCGGACGCACCGGTCGGGCTCGGGGAGAGCTTCACGGTGCCGGGGGAGGACGTACGGGTCGAGGTGGAGGACCGTAGGGCTTCGGGGGCCTGGACGGTGACGGTCTCGGCCGGGTGAGCCGGGGATGTACGGGTACGCAAGAAGCCCCTCGCTTCCGCGAGGGGCTTCTCACCGTCTGTGCGCCGCCAGGGACTCGAACCCCGGACCCGCTGATTAAGAGTCAGCTGCTCTAACCAACTGAGCTAGCGGCGCCTGCTGACGTCGTAGACCTTAGCACCCTGATCCTGGGGAGGAAAAATCGATATCCGGGCCGCCCGAGCTGCGCGTACGGCTGCCCAGAGCAGGACCTCAGGGCCCGGCAGCCAGGGACTGCTGGTGTCGGGGGCGACGAGCCAGCGGGCGGGTGTGGGGATGGGCGCGGGGGCGGGCGTTGTGCTCGTGGGTGGG
The DNA here is from genome assembly GCF_000716805.1 of Streptomyces yerevanensis. Lineage (NCBI taxonomy): Bacteria > Bacillati > Actinomycetota > Actinomycetes > Kitasatosporales > Streptomycetaceae > Streptomyces > Streptomyces yerevanensis. The sequence continues at coordinate 695 of NZ_JNWJ01000117.1, forward strand.
ATCGTCACCGCATCGCCCCTGCCGTGGCAGAGCAGCGGCGGGATCGCTCGGCAACGGCCCGCGCCGCCGTCGGAGCCCCACTCCTCCCACTCCAGCAGCGCGGGCAGGCGCTGCGCGGTGCCCGGGGTCGCGAACAGGAGCATCCGCCCCCGGTGCGCGGCCACCGGTCCCGAACCCGGCCCCTCGCCCCACAGCCGGTCCAGCATGCGGCGGCCGAAGATCGCGGGGGCGTTGACGACGTCGAAGGCGGAGCCGCAGGGCAGGACCGCCGGTGTGATGGGCCGGTCGTTCCGGACGGCGAGGATGGGGTGCCTTTGCGCGGAGTGCCTTTGGGCGGACGCGAGCCAGGCGGCTCCGTCCGAGGTGAGGGTGAGTGCACCTTGCGCGACGGTACGTGCGCTGGGCGCGACGGTGCGTGCGGGGTTGCCTGTGCTGCTCATGCCGCTCATGACGCATAGGTCTACTGGCGGTGAGGGTTCGATTGCGAGGAGTCGCCGGAAATCGGGACAGGAGGGGTGCGAGTGGGGTAGCTTGCCCACCCGGCATATGCCGCGAGGTCTTTTCGCCGGTTCAGATCATGGCCGCCGGCTCAGGTCAGGTCACCGACTCCGTGCCCGAGTCCCTTGCCGTTCGTCCCGCTGAGCAGTTCCTTGCCGAACTCGACCATCCTCTTCGCGTAATCCTCGGTCCACTCCGCCCGCTCGGCGATGTCGGCCGGGGTGAGCCGGTCGAACCGGCGGGGGTCGGCGAGCTGCGCGGCGGCGATCGCCTGGAACTCGACGGCACGGTCGGTGGCCGCCCGGAACGCGAGCGTCAGCTCCGTGGCGCGGTCCAGCAGCGCCCGTGGATCGTCGATCGACTCCAGATCGAAGAAATGCTCCGGATCGGAGGCGGCCTCCGCGGGCTCGAACAGCAGGGGCGCGGGGCGAAGCCGCGGCTCGTTCCGACGCGGCGTTTGCTCCGCCATGACTTCTCCTCTTCGTACGGTGGACGACCCGTCCGTGTGGGTGGGCCACCGTCCATTGTCTCTTGACCGCGCAAGTGGGCCTCTGGCCGTGCGGGTGGGGTCTCAGGACCGGCTCACGGGCAGTCGGTCACCCGGGCACAGATAGAAGAGTTCGGGATCGCCTTCGTCCAGGCCGTGCAGCAGGCCGGCCGGGCTCCAGCCGGCCTGCTGCAGCAGTCGCTGCATGGGGTGGTTGGACACATTGGTCGAGGTGAACAGCTTCGGGGTGGTGCACGCGGCTTCGACCGCCTTGAGGAGACGCGTGCCCACGCCCTTACGGCGGGCGGTGGGTGCGACCATCAGCAGGGTGACGAAGCCCTGCTCGAAGAAGGTGTACTCCAGCACGCCGTAGCCCAAAGGGCCGGACGCATCCTCGGCCAGGAGTACCAGGCCTTGTTCGCACCAGCGTCGGGTGCTCGCGCTTCGCGCGTCATCGCCCGCTGCCGCGAGGGAGTCGATCCCGGCCAGTTCGGTCCAGTCCGAGGCGTTCGCCCGGCGCACCACCGGGCCGCCGGGATTCTCAGGATTCATGGCAGGGGCCTCTCCGAGCTGCTGCTACTACGGCTGCCATGGCACCCGGTGTTCCGACAAGTGGGACAGCACCGCATGGTTCGCTTCCCAGCCGTCCGGGAATTTGATCGTGACTCCGAGCTGGACCGGTTCCGTCGAGGGGTGGTCGTCCAGGAGGTCGGGTATTCCGGCGCGGCTGATGACGATGCAGGCGTGGCGGTGGCGGGAGGCGAGGACGCAGAGGCGGCCCGTTTCCAGGTGGAAGGCCGTGGCGTCGGGGCGGCCCGACAAGGGGTGCAGGACGACTGTGACGTCGTATTCGCGGCCCTGGAGACGGTTCGCCGTGTCGACGGTCACGTCCCCGGCGCCCAGTTCCGCCAGCGCCGAGCGGACCGCTGCCGCCTGGTCGCGGTGGGCCGTGCCTACGGCGATGCGGTCGGCGGTGAGGGGGGTGGGGTCGGGGGAGCGTTCGGACGTGGCCGCGCCGCCTCGGTCCAGGAGGCGGCGTACGACCTGGGCGAGTGCTCGTACCGCCTCGGGGTCCGTACGAGGCGTGTGCCGGGCCGGGAGTTCCAGCAGGCCCCAGCCCGTCTCGGCCGCCTCGTCGATGACGCGGTCGGGGCCCGAACCGTCCGACGGGATCGCGAAGTCCAGCCGCCGGTCGTCGTGGTCCGTGCCGCTGCGGAACGGGGTGTACGGGTAGAACGCGGCCGAGACCAGCGGCGCCGCCGACGCCGGGAGCCGCCAGGAGACGGGGAGGCGGTGCTGCGGCAGCTCCGGGTTGTGGGCGAGCAGCGTCGTCACGGCCGAGGCGGACGGGTCGTACGACAGGCCCGCCCACTGCTCCGAGCCGACGATCGCGAACGGGTCCAGCTGGCCCGGATCGCCCACGAACAGCGCCCGCTCGAAGAGACCGGCGACGGCGAGCAGCGCGTCCGAGCGCATCTGGTACGCCTCGTCGACGATCGCGTGCCGCCAGGGCTCGACGCCCTTGACGTGGGCCCACTTGGCGGCCGTCGAGATGACGACGTCGAGCCCGGCGAGGTCTCCGGCCTTCGCCGACTTGCGGACGTTCGGCAGGTCGTCGAGCGCCTTGTCGTACGGGTCCGCGTCGCTGCTGTGCAGACGGCCGACGGGCAGGTCGGGGTTCTTCTCGGCGAGCCGCAGGACCAGGTCGTCGACCTGTGCGTTGGTCTGCGCGATGACCATCAACGGGCGCCCTGCGTCGGCCAGTTCGAGTGCGGCCCGGACGACGAGCGTGGACTTGCCGGCGCCGGGCGGGGAGTCGACGACGACTCCGCGGTGCGTCCCGTGCAGGGTGTCGCGCAGGATCGCGTCGGTGGCGCGGGTGGCTTCGGCGCCGGGGTCGAACGCAGCGGTCGTGGTCGTCAAAGGGTGTCCTCCTCGGTCACCGGGTCGGCCGGGGGATCCGTCGCCTCGCCCGGTGGACCGCCGTGCGTCCACGGCGTGTCCTCCGGGTCGGGCAGCTTCGCGCCGCCCCGCTGCTCGTGCTCGAAGAGCGTGAAGCAGACGCGGTCGCCCTTCTCGGGGACGGAGCCGGTCTCGGGTTCCTTGCCGCGGCCCATCTTGTCGACGATGCGCAGGACGATGCTCATGCCTCCGGTGTCGGCGCCGTCCTCCTCGTACGACCCCTCGACGTACTCCGCCGCCTGCGGCTTTCCGCCGAGCGAGCGGTAGACCTTGGCGCGCTCGGCGAGGTGCGGCCGGTCGTCCGTGCGGACCGTCACGAGGGGGCGCGGGCTGGGGCGCTTGCTCTCGCTGTACGCCATGACAACGTCCGTGACCTCGCCCGCGAAGGCCTCCCCGGCGAGCCGGCGTCCGGCCATGACGAGCGGGTCGTCGAGGGCCTCCTGTGCTTCGAGGCGGGCCTGTTCGCGCTCGCGTGTGGCGAGCTTGTTCGCGGCGGTGACCGCGTCGTCGCGGCGCGGTTGCGGGGGTTCGCCTGCGAGGACGCGGTCCCGGTGGCCGGTGAACGACCAGCGGTCGCGGGTCCAGCGGTCGGCGGCGTGGGCTCCTTCGGGCAGGGTGCGCAGCAGGTCGAGGCCGCGCCACACCGCGTCCCAGGTGGGGCGGGTGCGGCTTTCGACGAGGTCGCGGATCTCACGCTCGGCGGCGGTGAGTTCACCGAGCCGGTCGTCGGCCTGCAGTCCGTCCTCGGCGGCGGCGAGTGCCGTACGCGCGCGGTCGTAGCGCTCGATGGCGGGGGCGAGCAGCTTGTTGTCGAACGCCGGGTCGGTGGCGGGTCCGGCGGGCGGGCACAGGAGCTGCCCCCTGGCGTCGCGCTGGAGCTCGGCCCGCAGCGCGGCTTCGGCGCCGGAGGCGCCCTCCGCCGGGTCGATCCAGGCGAGCAGCGCGCCGAGGTGCTGGTCCTCCAGGCTGCTCTGACCGGTGGCCCAGTGCCGCGACAGTACGTCCGTGAGGGCGAGCAGCAGCGCGGAGCCGGGTACTCGGGCCCGCTCCCCGAAGTGCGTGAGCCAGCGCCCGAGGAGCGGTACGTGCGGGGGCGCCGGATGGGGGGCCTCCGGCTCCTGCTCGGCGGTGCGGCGGAAGCGCATGGAGCGCCCGAGCAGCCGTACGAACTCGATGCCGGCACGACTCGGCACGATCAACTGCGGTGCGTCCGCGCACAGTTCGACCTCGACCTTGATCCGCTTCCCGGTCCCCGGATCGGTCTCGGTGCGCTCGGCGGCCTCGACGTTCTCGGCGTACGAGTCGATGTACGGGAGCACGACTCCGGCCAGCTCGGCGAGGAACGCGAACCGCAGGTCCCTGTCCCGCGGCTGCGGTACGACGAGCAGACGGGGCGCGTCGCGGTCGGTTCCGACCAGCGCGCCCAGCGGCGCCCCGGCCTCACCGGCGGTGGTGAGCGGCACGAAGACGAGCGGGCGCTCGGTGAGGTGGCGGTGCCGGACGGTGGCGAGGGGCTGGGCGCGGCCGGTGTCGACGGCTTCGAGGCGGGCGAGGGTGGCGATCAGGGACATGAAGCCCCCTCGCGGTCGGGCGACCGGCTTCCCAGCGCCTCCGCCCGCAGCTGAGCCGCCCTCCGGAGCGCGGCGACCGCCGGGTCCGCCGGATCCCCGGCCGTCCCGCGCGCCGCGTCCAGTACGTCGTCGACGCTCGTCAGGCCGCCCAACTCCGCCCGCAGGGAGCGCCCCAGGGACGTCACCGCGCCCTCCGCGCGAGAGCGGGCGCGGCAGTGGAAGGCGAGTTCGCAGGCGGAGAGGCACTCGGGGGCGTACGTGGCGGGGACCGACTCGACCGCCGCCGTCAGGTCGGGGGTGGGGAGGTCGGGGGCGAAACAGGTGCCCTCCGGGAGGGCGGCGGCGATGTCCTCGATGCGGGTGAGGCGGTCCAGCTGGCGGCGGGTCACGGAGCGCTGCTTGCGGACGTCCACGGCGGAGGCGGCGGGGAGGTTCGAGAAGTCCTTCGGGCAGACCAGGAGCACCGAGTGCCGTACCTCGGGCGCGGGGGTGAGCCGGTCCGCGACCCGCTCCAGCGCCAGTACGTACACCGCGGCCTGGCGCGCCGCCGCGCCCACCTTCGCGGCGTCCGCCGAACCGTCCAGCATCGGGAAGGACTTGATCTCGACGACCGTCCAGCTGCCGTCGGGATGCACCACCACCGCGTCCGGCTCCAGGAAGGCGGGGGAGCCCGCGACGTCCAGGGCGAGCATGGGGTGGTCGAGCAGCGTCCAGGCGCCGGCCTCGGTGGCCTCGCGCAGCGCCAGTGCCGTACGCGCCGCGCGTCCCTCGGGGCCCACGGCCGCCAGGTCCGGAACGAGACCGGCCACGGGCGGCTCCGCCCCGGCGTCCAGCTTCTCGTGCACGAGGCGCAGCAGCTCCGCGCCCCCGTCGGCCTTGACCCGCGCCTCGAAGGCGTTGCCCCGCATGAACGCGAACTGTGACTGCCCGAAGGCCGACGGCGAGCCGAGCGCGCTCGCCAGCGCCGCCTTGTTCACCCCCGCCCCGTCGAGGATGGCGCGCCGCTTGCAGCCGGGGTTCGCGGCGAGCGCCGCCAGCGCCCGCGCGTCCAGCGGCTGCGGCGGGACCGCCGGACCGCGCAGCTCAGCGAGCCGGTGCCGGAGTCTCGTCCCCCGCGTCGGCGGGACTTGCTTCGGGATCGGCTCCCTGCTCGGCGCCGGGACCATGGCCGGCACTGACCTTGCGCTGTCCGGGAAGTCGCTCACCCGGGGAAGTCTGGCATCCCCCACTGACAATTGAGGAACCTGTGCCCCGCGAGCCCACTGTGACTGATGCCGGGACTGATTCCGGGACCGGCACCCTGACAGGCGTCGAGCCGGACTTGACCGGTGTCGAGCCCGATGTGACCGGTGCCGTGGCCGAGGTGAGACGCCATGTCCAGAACCGCTCCCGAGCCCTGTCCGCCAGCCGCAGCACCGGCCGGGTCAGCAGCAGCCCGACGCCCATCACGGCGGCGCCCGCGAGTGCGTCGAGGAAGTAGTGGTTGGCGGTGCCCATCACCACGATCGTGGTGATCAAGGGGTACGCGACCCCTGCGACCTTGGTGAGCCGCGTGCCGCCGTACCGCCACAGCATGACCCCGCACCACAGCGCCCACCCGACGTGCAGGCTCGGCATCGCCGCGTACTGGTTGGTCATGCCGCCCAGGCCCCGTGGTGCGCTCGCCTCGCCGCCCCACCAGCCGTAGTCGCTGTACTGGGCCATCGTGTCGATGAAGCCGTAGCTCGCGGACAGCAGCCGGGGCGGGCAGGTGGGCAGCAGCGTGAAGCCGATCAGGCCGATGAACGTGGAGGTCAGCAGCCAGGTGCGGGCCGCTCTGTAGCGCACGGTCCGCGACCGGAAGATCCATATCAGGATGGCGGGCGTGACCATGTAGTGCAGCGACGCGTACCAGAAGTCGGCGGGTATGCCGAGCCAGGGCTCGCGGGTGAAGAGGCGGTTCAGCGGGTGCTCGGCGTTGAGGTAGAAGACCTTCTCGACGCGCAGGATCGCCAGGCCGTTGTCCACGGCGGTGGTCACGTCCCCGCGCGCGAGCAGCCGGCCGGCCGAGTACACGGCGTACACCAGGAAGATCAGCGGCAACTCTGCCCACCAGCGGGGCCGGGTGCGCGATACCGCCTCGGTGCCCGGTACATCGGTCCGCCGCATCCGATCGCCCTCCCCCTTCTCCCCCGTGGCCGATGCGCCACGCCCCAAGGCCCAACCTATGCGAACGCCTGAACGGGGCGCCTCGATCCTCGAAGACGCAGAGATCGCCCAATGGGTTGCCCGAAGAAGCCTGGGCGATGACGGAGCGATTCACCAATGGGTTATTTCCGGTCCATCCCGGATCCGCCTCTGATACGTCCCTGATCCATCCGGAGGCCGAATCTGTGCAGGGCCGGGCCTACGGGAAGCCCGCGATCGAGACGTGGAACGACTGCGGGCACCTGACCGTGGCCTAAGCGCTCCGCTGGGAGGCGCGGATTGAAGCTGCGGGTTCGTTGTGGCTGGTCGCTCCCCCACTCTCGGCTCCGCTCGAGCGGGGGACCCCCATCGCGGCGGAGCCGCACATCGATACGGCCCCGCGCCCCTAAGGAAGCCTGCGGCCTCCCAGGGGCGCGGGGCCGCACCGGACTTCGCCAGACCCGCTTAGTCGTAGCCGTAACGGTCAGGTGCCCACGTAAAGCACCTTCGGAGCGCCGGAGCGCGTAAACCGTCTGCCCTATGGGGCCCCCGCCCCATGCCGTCCCCGCGTCATACCGCCGCTGCCCTATGCCGTCCGCGCCATCGCCGCGTGCCGTTCCAGGAAGTCCGACACCCCTGTCGCGCGGCGATGCGGCAGCAGCACCCGGGCCGTGCCCGCGAGCATCGTCTGGACCCGGGAGGACTGCACCTCGTCCAGGAGGTCCAGTACGCGCAGTCCGGCCGTGGCGGCCTCGTCGGGGTGGCCGGCGCGGGCCAGGTCGTCGGCGAGTTCGGCGGTGTAGAGCGCGATGTTGCGCGTGAAGTGGGGGTCCTGGAGGCGCGCCGCGCGCCGGGCGTGGTGGGCCGCGCGCGGCCAGTCGCCGAGCGTCGACCAGCACTGGGCCTCCAGGCCCGCCAGTTCGGCCGCTCCGTAGAAGCTCATCCACTCCGGGTCGGCGTCGCAGGGCCCGCGGTCGAACAGCGCGTGGGCGCGGGCCAGCGCCTGTTCGCAGCCGGTGCGGTCGGCGAGCCCGGCCCAGCCGCCCGCCTCGCGCAGCGCGAGCAGCGACAGAAGCCGGGACGAACCCAGCGGACGCGCGGCGCGCTGCGCGGCCTGCGCCGCTCGTACCGCCTCCCGCGGGCGGCCCGCGTCGCGCGCCAGGAAGGACGTGTTGCAGAAGGCGTGTGCCTCCAGGGCCGGGTCTCCGGCCACCCGGGCGGTGGCGAGGGCCTCCGCGTAGTGCGAGCGCGCATCGCCGAAGCGCCCCGAGTCGTGCGCCAGCCAGCCCACGGAGATGGCCAGTTCACCCGCTCCCGCGTGCAGCCGCTCGGCGGTCGCCCGCCGGGTCGCGCCCGCGTCCAGCAGTGAGTACGCGGCCCGCAGTGGAGCCGCCGCCCTTTGGTACAGCCCGTCGGCGCCGTGCCGGTCGTCGAGCAGCCGGATCTGCCGTACGGCTTCTTCGAGCGCGCCCGCCTCGGCCTCGCCGACCCGGTGCACGGGACGGTCGGCGGCGACGGCGGGGCCGCCGAACGCGAGGCCCAGGGGGCCCAGGGAGGCGGCTGCCATGGTGGCGGTGCCTCCGGTCATGAATGCGCGACGTTGCACGTCGCTCTCCTCGTGGTTCTGATCGTGGTACTCGTGCGGGTCTTGAGGGTTGTACGGGTGGTACGGGTCTTGCGTGCCGCACGTGTCTTGCTCTTGCGTGTCCTGCGTTTCATACGGCTCGTGCGCCCCATCCGTCTCATGCGGGGCATACGTCAGGCTCGTGGTGCGTGAAGGGAGCGCCTCGTCTGTGGCGCGCGCCCCGCGTCCGCGTACCGATGAGCGGGGCGCGAAGCCCAGGTCGGTCAGCGACCGGCCGGGGAACATATGCAGGAACACCCGCTCGTACGCGTAGTTCGGGCAGCGGATCTCCCCCGCCTCGACGCGCCCCACATAGCGCGCGTCGCAGCTCACCCGCTCCCCGATCTCCCACGCGGCCCGTCGCACCGCCGCGGCGAACTCGCCCGGCGAGCGCTGCCCGCGCAGCTCCCGGAAGGCGAGGTTCGGCCGCGGTGGCCGAGGTGACTGGGACGACGAGGTCGTCGTTGACGACGCCATGGCCGGGCCCTCTCTCGCGAACCGTCGAACCATGCCGGAACCAGGGCGAGTTGATCACGTCCCATTCGGGTCGGTCACGTCCCCGCTCGGGCTTCCGGCGGGCAAGAACGTACCCGCTGTGACGAGTCGACCACGCGAGGTTTGGCTACAAACCGGATATCTCATCCGTGATCTGCCATGAACTGCCATCCTTTACGGCTGAGTTGCGCCGTAGCCGTTGACATCCGGGGGCGTTGAACCATGTGGTGACTTCGATCGAGGAGAGGTTCCATGATGGAGGCCGGCATGGAGACCAGACAGAGCATCGATCCCCCTGCGCCGCTCCCGATGGCGGCCCCGCCCGGCGGTGAGGAGGGGGCGGAGGACCCCTGTGACCTTGTCACCGTCCCGACGCGGCAGGGCCTGGAGGCCGTCGACATCCTGCGCCGGGGCGCATCGGAGGCCGTGGGCCCCGTCCTGCACGACGACAGCTGCGACACCCTCGGTTTCCTGGTGCCGCCGGGCACGGCCGACGCCTGGGACGTACCGGGCAGCACCTGCACGCAGACCGACGGCCGGGGCATCAGCCTCATCGCCGAGGCCGCGGCCTGTGAGGGCACGGGGTCCGGAACCGGCTCCGGTGAGCCGCCCGTCGAGGGCTCCGGCTGGCTTCTGCCCCCGGAGGACTCCGAGCTCGCCACTGACCCGGCCGTCCTGCGCGCGGCGCTCGACGAGGCGGCTCGCTTGATCGAAGCCGCCGATAACTGCTGTTAGGTGCTGCGGGCGACGGCCGGTGGTTGTCTGCGGGTTGTAGTGGGCTGGTCGCGCCCACGCGGCGGAGCCGCATATCGACACAGCCCCGCGCCCCTATGGGGCGTTGTCGCTGAGCCTCGTTCTCCCGCACCCTGATAATGGGCTGATGGCACGGGCGAAGGCGCAGCCGAGGACCAAGCGG
>NZ_JNWJ01000118.1:0-9682 GCF_000716805.1 Streptomyces yerevanensis
CTCACTGGAACGCATACGGGGCATCTGGGAGGACATCGCCCAGATGCCCGGCGTACGGGACACGGTCACCGCGCTCACCCTGTCCAGCGTCGTCAACCGCTCGCGAGGAAGGCGGATTTCAACGGCACCGGGGTGAGCAGCGCCATCGCCTCTTCCTCTCAGCGCGTGAGCGGGTGCAACGCTCAGCCGCGAGGGCTTCGGCGTACTGGGTTACCGCCTGGCGATCCTGCCCGCTCTCGCAGGCCGGCAGCAGTGCCGCCGTCTGTTCGTCGCACAGGTCGAGGCGGCGGCCGCACCTGCCCCCTGCCTGCCGACCGCAGGTGCGGCCGAAGGCGTTGGGTCATGGGACCGTGAGCCTCCCGCGAGGCCGGGTTGCGGTGCCCAATGACGGGGCCGTTCACGGGTACGCCGCCGACGCTCGCTGCATGCGCGGAAGCCGGCTCGCGGTTCAGCCGAGATGAGTCAGGTCACGCGTTGGTGGAGCTATCCGGTCGCGGATGGCGTTACCTCGTGCTCAGCGATCTCATTGGTTGAGAGTTCACCTACAAAAGATTAAGTAAGCCTTACCTAGGTATAGCGGCCGGGCCCCCTTGCCCACCTCTGGCATGCAGGGGCTCAAACCACCCTCTCTCACGTGACAGGACCTTCCATGCGTACGACCCCCCTTGGCGTCTTCGTGGCTCTTGCTCTCACTCCGCTGCTCGCAGGCTGTTTCGTGTCCGGCGAGCAAGGCACGGGCGCGGGCCCTGAAGGGGGACCGGGAGGGCGGCTCAGGGGCGCGCTCGCCGTCCCGCCGGCACAGGCCCTGTCCCCCTACAGCAACGACGCCACCGTGCTGAGCAAGCTCTCCGTCGCCGAAGGCCTCACCGCCCTGGACTACGAGGTGAACGGCGGCGTCGTCGACTCCGAGATCACCAGCATCGACATGAACACCGGCGCGATCAAGCAGGGCCCGGTCCTCACCAAGGCCGGCGAGTCCCTTGGCTTCCGGGAGCCGGAGGGCCTGGACATCTATCAGACGGCCGACGGCGAGGCCCGTCTCTTCCTCGGCTTCGCCTCGGGGTCGTCGGTCGACCGCCGCTCGAACTTGTTCTACAAGAACGCTCTGGTCTGACCCGGGCGAATTCCAGAGGTGGTCGCAACACGTGATCACTGACGTGTGATGGAGAGCAGTTTAGTACTCCAGTTGCAGTTCGCTATCGTCGCTGGTCAGGAGCCTGCTTCTGAGTGTAGCGAGCTGACTGGCCGTCATGTGGCGGGAGTTCGTGACCGGCGATGCTCGATCGCTGTTGTTCTGATCGTGCAAGATGATGAGTGCCCCGATGGGTGGGCGGGCGAGCTGGACGAGGTGTTGTTGCGGGTTGGCCACCGGTTCGGCCGGGCTGGTCTGCGGCGGCGGATGCGGGACTACGTGCGGGCATTGCTCGGGCCCGTTGGACGAAAAACAGCTGGCAGCTCACCGAGTACGCAGGTCACAGTGCCCCTCATGGGTTCCAGAACCTCCTCAACCGTGCCCGGTGGGACGCGGACGCGGTCCGCGACGACGTGCAGGCATACGTCGCCGATCGGCTTGGCGAGCCTGACGGTGTCCTCGTTATCGACGAGACAGGGGCGCGGTGCCGCTTGTGCTCGGGGCCGTCCAGGGAAAGCATGCTCGGACCGACAACCTGGGCGGTGGAGAAGCGGGGGTCGTCCACCGTGAAGTTCGCCGCCGCCGATGCCGATGACACCGTCAGCGCGGTGGAGGACAACGGCGGATCGGTGCTCATGCCGGCCGCCGACGTGCCCGACGTCGACCGGATCGCGTGGATGGCCGACCCCTACGGCGCGGAGTTCGCCGTACTGAAGCCGAACCCGCGCCAGAGCCAACAGTGTCCGATCATCGGGGCGTTGAGCTCGTCGTGAGGGATGCTCTGAGTTGTCGGATGCCGCGTGGGTGGTGACCGCGCCACCGTCGCCGCCCGCGGTCCGGCCGGCGACAGGTGGCGGAATCTCTGCCACGTGCTCCCGGTGCCGCAGCACGGAGACACATTCGGTTGAGCGTCTTCGGGGCGTCCTGACGTCAGCAGGTCTGTTTGTAAGCCCGCCACGGGGGCGCGGGAGTGCGGGTACGGTCAGCATTGCCGTCTCGTGCTGCTTCCGCGATGGGGCGGGGACGGGGGCCGTATGCAGTTCATCGAGGTGACCGAGTTGGCGGGGGTGCGCTCGGCGGTCATACGGTTTCGCAAGCCGGGGACGGGGCTCGAGTTCCTGCTCTTCCCGATGGTCCACCTCGGCGAGGCGGACTTCTTCCAGGAGGTGACGGTCCGGCTGCGCCGCCGCTGCGATCTGGTGATCGCGGAGGGCATAGGCAAGGGTTCGGTCAGCGCGGACGCGCTCGTGGCCTCGTACGCCCGGTTGGACGGGCACGAGCGGCTGGGGCTCGTCGTGCAGGACATCGACTTCGACACGCTCGGCATGCCCGTGGTGTGCCCCGACATGGGCGGGGAGGAGTTCGAGGAGGGTTTCCGGCGGCTGCCGTTGAAGGAACGGGTGATGCTGGCCGCGATGGTGCCGGCCGTCACGGCGGGCATGCGGCTGTTCGGCACCCGCCGCTACCTCGCCCGGCATCTGGCCACCGAGGACCTGCTGAGTGAGGCCGAGGAGGCGACAGCGGACTTCCTGCCGGGCCTTGAGGATCTGGTGATGCGGCGCCGCGACCGGCTGCTCGTGCGGGCGCTGATGGATTTCCACCGCGGTTCTGCGGACAGGACCGGTTCCTTCACCATCGGCGTCGTCTATGGCGCCGAGCACATGCGCGCCGCGGCCGACGCCCTGGTAGGCCTGGGCTACCACGCGTCGGACGCCGACTGGCTGACGGTTTTCCTCCTGGACCTCCCGGACAGGTCGGGCCCGCAGGGCACCCGGACCCGCTCGGGGTGAGCGTGCGCCGGATCGACGCGATGCGCGGCCACCGCACGCACGAGGACCGCCTGTGACGCGGTGCTGCTGTGCTCCGGACATGTCCGCCGCCCGGCGGAACTCGGTGCCTGGGACCCCGACATGGCGAGCGCGGGCTTCCACGTGGACGCCGTTCCGGGGGTGACGATGCGACGAAAGCGCCGACGCTGTTCGGGGGTGAGCTGGTGGAGGTCGGCGGTGAAGCGGGGGAGTGTCTCGTAGGTCGGCACGGTGGCCTCTTCCGGGAAGCACGCAGCCCCCGGCGGTTGCCGGGGGCTGGTCTGAGGGCGGGTCCGTATAGGGGGCGGGACTCCTTGGCGGTGGGTGGGTGTTGGCGTTTGTCGGTGCTCTGTGGTGTGAGTTGGGGGTGGTGTTGGAGCCAGGCCGGAGAGCGATGACACTCGCGCCGCCGGCCGGGGCCGCTTCCCGCCTGACGGGCACTCGGAAAGAAAGTAGCGCACCGAGGAACGGGCCTGGCTCGCCGACGTGTCGGCGGTCGTCCTGGTGACCTCGCTCCTCGAGCGCGCACGCGCCGCGGCCTGGGCGATCCGGGTCCGGGGCGCCGCCGTGGTCGATGTCGGTCTGGCGGCCGTCGACGTCGCCGCCGTCGTGTACGTCATGCACCGAGGTGGCCCGTTCCACCGTCGGCACCTGCTCGCCGAAGCCCGCCGGCACCTCGCCCTGGTGCTGCGCGGCCGCCGCCGCGAGCCGGGCCTGGACGAGCGGATCGTCGACGCCGCGCTGGCCGCGCACGGTACGGACGTCACCGAGCCCCGCATCGCGGGGCCGCAGCCCGCAGTACCGCCTCTACACCTCGGAGATCACCGCCTGTCGTCACGACCGGCTCACCGCCAGGCTGCGGGCGACCGGCCTCGGAGCCATCGCCGACCTGGGATTCGTCGGGCTCGACGACAGCGGTCCCGACGCCGATCCGGCGGTGATCACCGGCTACAAGGCCGCCCGGAACCGGCCGCTGACGCGAGGGCAGAAGCTGTCCAACAAGGCCCTTGCCGCAGTACGGGCGCCGGTCGAGCACGGCTTCGCCCATCTGAAGAACTGGCGCGTCCTCGGCAAGGTACGCACCGACTCGAAGTGGGCGACCGCCCTGGTGAGGGCTCTGCTGGTCCTGACGAACCGCGAAGTCTCCCGGTGACCGACGATCTTCGCCGAAGCGTGACGGGCACCGATGGTGCCGGGCCGCCGCCCGCCGCCGAGGGGGCGTTTTCTGAACGCCATCCTCTGCGTGAACCGGACCGGGATCGCTTGGCGTCACCTCCTGCTCGACCACCCGCAACGGCTGCTGACGTGTTAAGTTATAGGTCGACCACTAATGTAGGAGTGAAGATGACAGTCAAGGAAGACGACACCAGCCGCCGCGCCGCTGCCCAGCACGCCGTGGCCGAGCACCTGCGCCTCACCGCTGCAGGACACACTGAGGAGTGGGTGGAGCTGTTCGCCCCGGACGCGGTGCTCGAGTTCCCGTACGCGCCGGCCGGCGTGCCCCAGCGGGTGACGGGGCGAGACGCACTGGTCGAGCACATGGGCAACTTTCCCGAGACCTTTGACGTGGAGTTCGTCGACCTGGTGTTCCACGACACGGTCGATCCGAGTCTGGTGATCGCTGAATTCCGCTCGAAGGGCACGGCGCTGCTGACCGGCAAGCCGTACGAGCAGACGTGCATCTCCGTCGTCCGCACCGATGACGACGCATGCATCACTCACTACCTGGACTACTGGAACCCGCTGGTCGCGATCGAGGCCCTCACACCTTCCGAGGTGCCGGCCGAGTCCGACCGCAGCGTCACTTTTGGAGCCTGACAGGAAGCCGTGTTGGACTGACGCCCATGCCTGCCGCCGGTACTAGCACGAAGAGCGACGAACGACGTCGGGCCATCATGGCCGCCGCGGTCGATTGCTTCGCGCAAAAGGGTTTCTACGGTACGACGACGCATGAGATCGCCGAGTGGGTCGGCATCTCTCAGCCGTATCTCTATCGCCTGTACCCGAACAAGGAAGCGCTGTTCGCGGCGGTGGTCGACCACGTGTCCGTCGTCATGACCGACACACTGGTCGCGCACTCGCAGGCGTCGGGTGGGGCCGGGCCGGCGCCCGAGGCGGCGTTGGATGCGGCGCGCGGCGCCTACGCCGCGCTCGTCGCGGACCGGAGTATCCTGCGTTTCCTCATGCACGCGAACTGTGCCGCCGGCGAGCCGCTGGTGGGGCAGGCCGTGCGGCGGTGCTACGCCAAGCAGGTTGACACCGTTCGGCAGCTGCTGGGCGACGACGACGCCGTGCGGCGCTGGTTCGGCGCCGGAATGCTCGACAACGTGGTCGCCGTGCTGGGTCTGGCCGACATCGATGAGCCGTGGGCGCACGTCCTCACCGCTCGATGACCCGACACCGGCAGTTCGGCGACGACGGCCCCGAGTTCCGGCCCCTATCGACCGCGACGCCCGGCCCCACCGACCGGTCCACCAGCCACGGAACGTCACAGATCACCGGTTCTGACACGGCTTCTCACCTTGTTCCTTAACCTCGCTCGTCACGTTCGGTGATGCTCGCGGGGCGTTTGAGGGTCTTGCCGACGTCGTGGCGGGTGGCGGGGTGTCGGTTCCTGGAGCCGGGCGGGCGTCCGGGGCCGGGGCGGCTGAGTTTCGGTGCACGGGCCGGGCAGGCGAGGTGCGGGCGGAGGTGCCGGAACCCGCGCCGGACGCGAGTCGGTGTCAGGGCCGTGCCGGGGCGGGTGGTTTTCTCCCAGGGCTTGCGCCGGTCCGCCGCGAGCGGTCCGGCGAGGCGGAGCTGGGTGTGTGCGGCGATCACGAGCCAGGTCCAACGATCTGCTGCTTGCGGGTCACGTAGCCGTGGACGGGTCCAGCCGAGGGACTGCTTGAACAGGCGGAAGGTGTGCTCCAGGTCGAATCTGCGCAGGTAGCACGACCAGGCGAAGTCGACGTCGTCCGGCGTGGCGCCGGTGGCGGACGACCACAGCCAGACGGGCGGTGCGTCACGGTCGCCGGGCAGGTGATCGACGTTGAGCCGGATCAACGTGCCCTCGATGACGGGCAGTTCGCTGTCGTGGTCGATCCATGCGGAACGCTGCTGCAACTTGGGGTGCAGCCGGTCCCAGGCGCGGGCTTCGGCATTGCCGTAGCGGGGTGTGTCGTTCACCGTCATCACGGACGGCTCCGGCCACGAGGCGGGCCTTGCGAGGCTGAACTCCTTGCCGTGCTTGGCCGGCCGACCGCCCCTGGGGTCGTAGACACGCGGCGGCTTCGGCAGCCGAAGGACGCGGTCCGAGCGCAGGCGTCCCACCAGCTCGACGGGAAGGTCGCGCAGCACCCAGGCCAGGCGCATCACGTCATAGCCCGCGTCCATCACAACCAGGATGTTCCGGTCGCCGGGCTGCCACTGGCTGGCCGCGATCAGTCGCTCGACCACGGCCCGCAGCTGGTCGGCGGTGACGGCCGCGGCGTCGTCGGTGGGCCCGAGCCGGACCGCGTCCAGGACCTGCGTCCACGACGTGCGGTCCGGGGTGAGCGCGGCGACGAACGAGTACGGCCAGCCCGGGATGATCTGCGCGGCCTCACGAGAACGGCCATGGACGTGGCAGAACAGCCGTTCCGGCGAGCAGGCCGCGTCCGAACGCAGCCACGGGGAGACGTCCACGGTGAGCACGATCCGCCCGTCGAAGCGCGGCATCGGCAGGGATACCAGCAGGTCACGCAGGTCGTCGGTGTCGAGTCGGCCGTGGTTCAAGGCGCCGTACAGCGAGCCGTAGCCGCGCTGGTGCTCGGCGAGCAGGGACAGCTCGACCGGTGTCCGGGTCGGGCCATCCGCACACAACAACGCGTCGGTCAGCTCGAAGAACGCGTCCGCCCGCGCGGACAAACACCCGTAGAAGGCCGTCCGAAAGCGTGACAGTTCCGCGAACCCGTCCCGTTCGCCGACCGACGTCAGCACACTCATCCCCACGGCCTTCCTGGTGAACTCCGGTATCTCGTCGCAGAGTTCAGGATCACGAGGAAGGCCGCCCGCATACCCTGCGATCACTCCAAAGAGTGACCACACGACCGGGCCCGGGGTTAAGGATCAAGCTAATCGCGAGCGGTGCTGCGGAGGTCTCGCAAAGTGGAGCCGAGTGCACGCAGTGCAGGCGTCGCGGCGGTGAGTGCGGCACGGTCGTCGGCAGGCAGCGCGGCCAGGGCCTCGGCGAACAGGGCAGCCCAGGCATTCTCAATCCGCACCATTCCGTGCTGGGCGTCCAGCGTCGGGTACAGCTGTACGGCTCGACGGTCCTGTGGATCGGTCTCGCGGCGGATCAAGCCCTGGGCGACCAAGCCCCGCACGGTCGTGCTGGCGTTGCTTCCGTGTAGCCCGAGTTCGCGGGCGAGTGCGCCCGTTCCTGTGCCCGGAGAATCCAACACATAGCGCAGGACCTCCAGGTCCGACGGCGGTAGCGGAAGCAGTCCCGCCTCGTCGACCCCTCGCAGCCGCAGGACTCGAGCGAGGGCATATATGGCGGGGGTCAGCTGCCTGGCTTCGCGCAGCAGCGCATGGTCGTGGAGTTCGGCATCGCCCTTGGTCACCCTCCCATCCTAGCTTTTCCTATAGCTATATATCTATAGCAGCTGCGCTGCTGTCCCCTTCTTTCCCGGAGCGCCCATGACCTCCCATGCCCCCACCCCAGTCGGCCAGTCGGTGCCGAAGCCGGCGCCCCCGTCCCCGCCGGGCCGCCTTACCGCGACCCTCGCGCTGCTGTCCTTCGTGATCCCACTGTCCACGGACATGTACCTCCCGGGCTTTCCGGCCATGGCCCGGGATCTGGCTACGGACGCCGCCGGCGTCCAACTCACCCTCACCGCCTTCCTCTTCGGGCTCGCCGCCGGCCAGCTTGTGCTGGGTCCCCTCTCCGACCGGTACGGACGGCGGAAGCCGATCCTCATAGGAACCGGAATCTGCACATTGGTCACGGCGCTGTGCGCCGTCACTCCGTCGCTCGAGCTCCTGATCGGCCTGCGGTTCCTCATGGGGTTCAGCGGGGCTGCAGGTGTAGTCGTCGGCCGGGCCGTGGTCTCAGACGTCGCGTCCGGCACGGCCGCCGCGAGGATCTTCGGCATGCTGATGGCCCTGGGCGGCATCGCCCCCATCGTGGCGCCGCTGGCCGGCGGGGCAATGGTGAACGGCTCCGGTGGTTGGCGCACGGTCTTCTTGGTATTGGCCGGCGCGACCGCGCTCATGTTCCTGGCCGCGTTACTCCTCGTTCCGGAGAGTCTGCCTGCCGAACACCGACACGCCGGCGGCATCGGCGTCACACTCAAGGCCGCCGTCTCGGTCCTGACCGACCGCTTCTACCTCGGCTACACACTTGCCTTCTGCTTCGCCAGTGCCACCCTGTTCTGCTACATCGCCGCTTCCCCCTTCCTGCTGCAAAACGTTCTGGGCCTCAGCGTCGGCGAGGCATCCATGGCCTTCTCCGTCGGCGCTCTCACCGCCACCGCCTCCAGTGCCGCCGCGACCCGCCTCGTGAGCCGCTACGGCTCTCGGCTTTTGCTGAAGACCGGACTGGCCGTGCTACTGGTGTCGAGCGCCGTCGCCCTGCTCGTCACCGCCACGGGAAATCTCAACCGGGTGTGGGCCCTGGGCCTGGTCGGCATCGGCTTCCTCGGCCTCGGGCAGGTCTTCGCCACCGCCACCGCACTCGCCCTCGAACGCGTGCCGCACGCGGCCGTTACCGGTTCGGCAGTGCTCGGCACACTGCAAAGCGTCCTCGGCGCGGCCGTCGCTCCCCTGATGGGCGTGGCGGGCGGCCACACCGTCATGCCGCTCTTCCTCGGCATGACCGGCTGTGCGCTGATTGCCACGCTCGCACTGGGGTTGACCAGGCTAGACTCACATCTGGCACGACAGAAGCGATAGCCGCACAAGACGGCTGACAGTCGACATATGAACGAGCCACGCCAGCAGACGGCTCTCGCTGCACCACCCGGCCCACCCACTTCGGTGATCCTGGGCCCCCATGGTGCACCTCGGGGCGACGGACGGTGGTCTCGATCTAGCGTCGCGATCCGGGCACGGTCGAGAGCAGCAGGTCCAGCTGCTTGCTCATGTCGGAACGGAAGCTTCCGTACGAGTTGATGTTCGACCAGAAGAGCGCGGTCAGTCCGCGCCGGTCCTCGTCGGACAGCCTCTTCGCCCGGGCCGGTTCGGCGAGAACCTGCTGCAATAGCAGGGTGCTGAGGTGGACCAGCGCGGACTGGAACAGGTGGAGCGCGAGCATCCAGGTCTCGGCGTGCTCGACCAGTCTTGTCGCGTACCCACCCCCTGCCGTCGCGCCTTCAGGCGTTCACCCGGTCAGCTCAACGAGGCTTCCCAGCGCCAGGAAATGGCAGGTGCGAGCCCCTCGGAACCTACCGGCGTGCCGTTCCTCACAGGTGTGGCGTCAGTCAGGGAAGCAGATATTGATCGCGGCGATGCACACCGTGCTTTCGAAACGTCCCCAACGTCTCTCGCCCCCTGAAGTGCCATGGCCTGCGCAAACGCTCGGCAGCTCTAGATAACCGCGGCTGGATTCTGATCCACGCCGGGCAGAAGCTGGAGCGCCCCGCTCTGCGTGACCCGCTGGTCGCCACCGGGCTCGGCCCGTAGCGGGCCGATGGTCAGCGTCATGGCTTTCCTCGTTCGGGCTCAGGCCGCGGTGCGGCCGTTTGTGGTGATGAAGTCGATCGGCTGGGTGGTGCGGCCT
>NZ_JNWJ01000119.1:0-10274 GCF_000716805.1 Streptomyces yerevanensis
CCAGCCGCCCAGTGGACCGAGCACCTTGTCACACTCGTGCGCACCGTCGGCATGAACGGTTTCGTCATCTGGCCCGAACGAGACCACGGCCAGCAGATCCGCGCGTTCGCCGCCGAAGTCGTACCCGCAGTCCGCGAAGCCCTCGCACGCAAGACCTGACCACTCCGTGTCCTCGGGCCGGGCAGCACTCCTGGCACAACGCCACCGGCTGTACCCGTCCCAGCCCTTCCCTCCCCAGAGCAGCGTCTTGCTTCTCACCGGCCACAAGGGCGGCACGGTGAACTGCCTCTGTCCACCCAGCCCTCAGCAACGCCGACCACCCAACGATGCCCGCATCCGCTGCGCCGTCGAGCGCACCGGAGCCCGCGTCACTTCCACCGACCAGGTACTGGCCGAGCTCGCCGCCGGCTCCGCCGGCCCTCACGGACAGAAGTTCCTGGTCTTTCTCCTCGACCCAGCCCCAGGTGATCCCATGAGCGACGAAACACCCCTCCCCGACGGATTCGAAAGCATCACCGTCACGGCGAACGGCACCCGGCTGCATGCCGTGGTCGGCGGGTCCGGTGCACCCGTACTCCTTCTGCACGGCTGGCCCCAGACGTGGCGAGCCTGGCGACACCTCATGCCGGCCCTCGCCGCGCACGGTTACCGCGTCGTCGCATCCGACCTGCGCGGCATGGGTGCCTCTGACCGTCCCCCGAGCGGATACGACAAGGACACACAAGCAGAGGACATGCGCGAACTCCTCGCACAGCTCGGCATCCACGGCGGCGTGCGCATCGTCGGGCACGACATCGGTGGCATGGTCGCCTTCGCCTACGCCCGCCGCCACCCCGAGGAAGTCGAACACCTCGTCCTCGTCGAACTCGCCCTCCCCGGCTTCGGCTTGGAGCAGGCGATGGACGTGGCCTCCGGCGGTCTGTTCCACTTCGGCCTCTTCATGACCGAAGAATTGCCCGAGCTGCTCCTCGAAGGCCGGGAAAGCGACTTCCTCACCTGGTGGTTCAACTGGTTGTCCGCGGTACCCGGAACCTTCCCGCCGGAAGAGGTCGACACCATCGCCTCCTCCTACCGCGGATACGAGGCACTGCGCGCCGGCTTCGCGCACTACCGCACCCTCCTTGACGACGGCCGCGTCAACCGGGCCTGGCACGAAACCGGAGGAACCCTTCCCATGCCCGTACTCGCCGTCGGCGGCGAGCACAGCTCAGGCGCCCTACTCGCCGACAGTCTGGACACGGCCGCGCCGCATCTGACCGGTGCGGTGATTCCGGGCAGTGGCCACTTCGTGCCCGAGGAACGTCCCGATGCCTTTGCCCGCGAGCTGCTCCCCTTCCTGGCTCCCCCGCCCCGACCCGCCGGGCACATCTGACTGGACTGGAAACCGCGACCTGTTGAACTACTGATCGGCTGCACATCGCGGCGCGATGAGCCTGAAAGAGGAAAGCGGCGTTGGGTGTGAGGGGACTGGCGGACAGGCCGGCGGCAGCACGAGCCGATGAGCCAGTGGCCCGGTAACCGGAGCGAGCAAATGTTCCACCGGATGCTGTCGGCAGCGGCAGACGCTCCCCTTGTTGCGTACCTGTACACCCGGGAGGTATCGGTAAGTTCACGTTGCTGCGCCATGCCGCCCGGCAGGCGGAACTCGCCGGCCGCAACGTGGTGCATCTCGTCGTCCCCTGTATCTGCTCTTCGCCCGCGACCGGCTCCACCAGGCGGCAAAGCCACGACGTACGGGCGGTGGCCCGAGTCCCGGGGTAGTGCCTGCGGTACTTGGAGATGGGCAGCACACGGGTTGGTGACGGACCCTGTGCGCACGGAAATCTGTACGCATGACGCGACGCAAGGCAGTAATCATCCCCTCGGTCCTCCTCTCCCTCAGCGCGCTGACGGTCGCCACGCCTGCCATGGGCGCCACGGCGCACGGTTCACCGGCCCCGGCATCGAAGGCATCTGCCTCCTGGCAGAGCGGCGAGAGTGTGGTGGCCGGCATCGACCGCAGCTCCCACCCCCTGCGGACCACGAACCCCGCGGGCAGTCTGCGGGACCTCGACGCGCTGGGCCGCATGCTCAAGGGCACCGAGGTGGTGGGACTGGGCGAGGCCACCCACGGTTCGCGGGACTTCTTCCGCATGAAGCACCGGGTCTTCCGCTATCTGGTCGAGGAGAAAGGCTTCCGGACCTTCAGCCTGGAACTCCCCTGGAGCAGCGGTGTGCGGATCGACGAGTACGTGGTGCAGGGCAAGGGCAACCTCAAGGACATCGCCCGTGAGGAGTTCCAGGGTTCCTACCGGATCTGGAACAACCAGGACTACATCGACCTCATCAGGTGGATGCGGGACTACAACCTTCACCACCCCGGCGACCCGGTG
This sequence comes from Streptomyces yerevanensis, assembly GCF_000716805.1. NCBI lineage: Bacteria > Bacillati > Actinomycetota > Actinomycetes > Kitasatosporales > Streptomycetaceae > Streptomyces > Streptomyces yerevanensis. The sequence goes on from NZ_JNWJ01000119.1 coordinate 2,373, forward strand.
CGTTTCATGGGCAACGACATGGGCTATGCCGGCCCGGAACTGTACGCACGGGTCATCGACTACGTATCCCACGAGTACCCGCAACTGCTGAAGCAGGCGACCGAGTTGTACCGCGGTCTGGCCCCGACAACCGACGCCGGCACCTTCGCCGAGGAGTACTACAAGCTGCCGCTCGCCGAGCGCCAGGAGCGGGCGGAGCGGACCCGGAAGGTCTACGACCTCCTGCGCGCACAGCGCCCCGGCCCCGGTGACAAGCAGAACCATCTGTGGATGACACAGCACGCCCTGGCCATCCACCAGATGGCCAGGGGCCTGTCCTTCGACATCGGCGACGAGGATCAAATCGCCCAGATGATGAAGCTCCGCGACCAGGTGATGGCCGAGAACGTGGAGTGGTGGCACCAGTACACCGGGAACAAGATTCTGCTGTCGGCCCACAACACCCACGTGTCCTACGACTCGTTCGACACGCGGTACCCCAAGACTCAGGGCTCCTTTCTCCGCGACGCACTGGGCAGCCGCTACGCCAGTATCGGCTTCTCGTTCTACAAGGGTTCCTTCATCGCGTTCGGCACCGACGACAACGTGATGCGCAGCTACCACGTGGACGGCGCGAAGCCGGGCTCCAACGAACAGACCCTGGACAAGGCCCGCCGGGACGACTACATCCTCGACATGCGCAAGGCCCCCGAGCCGGTGCGCGAGTGGCTGGACAAGGAGCGTGGCACCTGGAACATCGGCGCCGGATGGCCCGACCCCGTGGAATACACGGCCGCATTCGGCAAGGCCCACGACATCGTCATACACCTGCACGACGTCCAGGCCACCACGTACCTCGGCACACCCTGACACCCCACCACCGACACACCTGGGGGAGGGCAGGAACGGTCCGGTTCGCCACGCGTCGTGGCGGCCGGGACCGTTGCGGCAGCCAGGCACGTCTCCGAGTGGCGTTCGCATGGCACGCCGGTACCTCACTGCTCCGGGGCACCGCAGATCAGATTCTGGGCGATTCCGTGCAGCATGCAAGGTGGCGATGTCGCTCTCGATCCGCTGTGCGGCGGCCGACAGCACAGACAGGACATCCCCGACGCATACGTCCTCGCTGCGACAGCTGCGGTGCGTGTCGACATTCACGGCCGCGACCCCGTGCCGGGCGTGATCCGGCACGGGGCACCGTGACGGACCGAAGCCCTTCCGCCGAGATTCGCCGCCCCAAGCCACTCGGCGTACTCAGCCGGTGGATTCTTCGCTCCGCGCCGACGTGTCCGAGGTGATCAGGTACCTGCGTACGTTTGCCCGGAACAGGCCAGTGGTTGGTCCTCGCGACGACGCCGGCGACTCGACGAAATCGCAGCCGAGCGCTGTCTTGGCCGACCTGATGCGGTCGACCCGCGCGAGTACGGCTCCCGCACCGGCAGCAACGTCCAATGCCGACCGACAGGAATGGCCGCAGCCGTTCCCACTCGGCGTCTGTCAAGTCTCCCCACCCCATGCCTGATGCAACGAGCCGACAATCGGACTGTCCCAGGTGAGCTGGTCATGGGAGTGTCGACTGAACACGCAGACGCCCGCCCCGGGGTGGGGCGGGCGCTGGACGACGAGCGGCGTCAGTTGAGTCCGCGACGCTGAGCTTCCCGACGGATCCACGCCGCTTGACCACCACCTGCTCCGGCACGTCCTCCAGCGTCGGGAAGTACCCCATGCGCTGACACAGCTTCAGCGTCAGCAGCACGGCCAGCAGATGCTCGTCCCCGTCCGTGGCCCCGGCCGCCCACTCCAGCTCATCGCGAGTCGGCGAGAAGAACAGATGCAGCTCGTGCGCGGTGATCAGCCGCTTGAACCGCGGGGGTACGCGGTCCGCTCGATCGAGGTCACAATCCTGCCCCGGGCCAAGACGCCAGCTAAACATCACCACCAACGACACTCAGCCGAACGGGTGACGGCCCGGGCGCTCAGGGCTTCAAGATCAGCTCATTGCCCCCTTGACGCGTACGTGGGTCACACCCCTGGATCCCCGGGGGTTTAGGGAAACCGGAGGTCCTTCAGCGCGAACCCACGGGTCCACCGGTGTGCGTCAGGCCAATGCATCCGTGGGTTCGGGTGAAACACGAGGATGCTGAGCGATCCGAAGGGTCTCGGCGGTGACGTCGGCCTGGATGTCCTCGGTCATCACGACCGCCTGCCGAACTGCCAGTTGTGCACCCAGGGTCGGCGTACCGGTCCGGGGTCGGGATGGCGCGTGCCGTGTCCGGGTCCGGTCTTCGGACCAACGCCGCCGTCCCCAGCCGGGTGGCGCCGTTGTCGGACAGCCGCGGCCCGTAGGCGATCAGCTCGTCCCGGTCGAGCGGCACCGCGAGGTCGGCGGCCTGCCCCTGCCGAGGCCGAGCACCAGGTCAGGTCTGATCCGCGGCGCGCAGGGCCCGCGCCAGCCATTCCAGCTCCTCGGTCGCGTCGGGCGACGAATCCTGCCCGCGCACACGGGCGACGAGCCTGCGGTAGTGCTCCGCCCCTGCCTCGATCCCGGCTTCCAGGCTGCGCAGCACGGCGGCCCGATCGGCGTCACCGAACAGCTCGGACAGCACCTCGGCGGCTGCCGGCCCCTCGGGAGCGACCCCGCCTTTTCTGACCTCCGCGACGGTCTGCACGATCTGCCTGGCCCACCAGATGGACGCCCCGGGGGGACGGCCCTGCCCCGGTACGGGCGTGTTGAGCTCCATCCATGTGCGCAACCGGGCGCGGAAACCGGGGTCCCGCACCAATTCGGCCAGTTCGATCCAGGCGTCGACCTGCTCAGGTGTGGGATCGTCGGGCAATTCGATGCTGAAGGTGCGCATGCGGTCGCGCAGGCGGGGGTCGTCGAGGCCGCCGAACACCTCCTCCTTGAACTCGTCGATGATCTGTTCGCGCTCGGCGGCGGAAAGCCGCGCCAACCGGTTCATCAGTGCTGTCTCCTCAACGGTCGAACCCCGTTTCGCCACGGTGGACAGGACGGCCCGGCTCACCTTGAGTGAGCGGATCTGCGCGTCGAGCGCGGCCACATGCGCGTCGGCGACCTCGGCGACCGTGGTGCGGCCGCTCAGGACGCGGCACACGTCGTCGAGCCCGAGGCCCAGCTCCCGCAGGGTGCGGACCAGCTCGACGCGGGCCACGGACTCGGCGTCGTACAACCGGTAGCCGCCCGCGGAGCGGGCCACAGGCGGCACCGCCCCCTCGTCCGACCAGAAGCGCAGGGTACGCACCGGAAGTCCGGTGCGGTGCGCGAGCCGGCCAATGGTGAGCACGTCGGGGCGTTTGTCGTCCATGAGTAAGATCCTGAACCCTCCGGCGGCTGGAGACTCAAGCGCCTCAGTGCGACATCCCGTGAGTTCTCCAGAGCTCTGCCGAGCTTTCTCACCACCGTCAGCGCCGACAGCATGCGCCTCCTCGTCTTCGACCAGACCGCAGACTGATCAGATCGGACGAGAAAGCTTCAGGAATCACCTGATGCACCCCGACCGGCTTACCGCGCGGACGCATGACCAGCGCCTCCCGCCCACCGGCCTGCCACTTCGCCCACCAGATGTCGACCGCCTTCAGCGACACCCCGAACACCGCCGCCACATCCTCACGGCCCCGCCCCGCCGCCAACGCGGCCACCGCGCGCAGCCGCAGGGCCTCCTGTGCCGACGGCGAAAGGCGCCGCGCATCCCCCACCAGATCGTTCACACTCCTCCAACGACCCAGAACCTGAACCGCTTCTGATCAATGGATGTAGTGCGAGGTGGTGAAGTGGGCGTGGACGTCAACCAGCGAGCGCTCAGGCATCTTGCTCTCCCGTCACGCCGGCCGGTGCCAGGCGGTGGCCCCGACGCCACACCGCGCGGGTGTTGAGCGTCGCGGAGAGCTGCGAGGTCGGGTCACCGTCCACGAGCACCAGGTCCGCCGCGGCGCCGGGCTCGATTCGCCCGCGGTCGGTAAGGCCGAACCGGTCAGCGGTACGCCGTGTCGCCGCAGTGAGCGCCTCGACCGGACTCAGCCCGCCGGCCTCGAGCAGGCGTAGCTCGTCGTGCAGGCTGGCGCCGTGAGCGAGGCCCGGAGCACCGAGGTGGGCCGCATCGGTACCGGCCAGGACCTCGACGCCGGCGGCGTGGAGCAGCCCGACCGAGCGCAGGGCATTGGGCAAGTGGGCGTTCCAGGCGAACTCGCGCCCCAGGTTGTCGCGCCATGCCGCGTTCAGGCGGGATGCCACACGCAGGTCGGCGGCCAGGCGTGGGCCAGCGCCGTCGGAGGCGCCGGAGGCAGTGACGGCCAAGGTGGTGATGACGAACATGCCCTGTTCGCGCATCCGGAGGATCAGGTCGTCGCTGATGACCTCGTCATAGTGCAGGTGGGTCAAGCCGTCCGCGCCCGCCTCGACAGCCACCCGTGTAGCCGTGGCGCTGAGGGCGTGGACCAGGGCCATCGCCCCGCGTTCGTGAGCCGCCTCGACAGCCGCGGCGACGACCTCGGGCGGCACCACGGGCAGCGACGTGCCGAACGCGGTGCCGTCCTCGACCATGATCTTGATGTAGTCCGCGCCCTCGGACAGGCGTCCCTCAACGAAGGCAGGCGCCTGGCTCGGGACGGTGGCGGTGGGCCACACCGGGTCGTCCAGGTCGCGCCGCAGTTGGTGAGGATGTCCGTCGGGGTGGGCGAGGCCCCACGAGGCGGTGCGGACGTCGGCCAGATCGAACTCGGTCTGCACCTTCTTCCGTACCGGGTTCATCACGTCCGGTACCGACATCATGTCCAGCTCGGTTGTCACGCCGAAGCGCAGGGCCGTGCGCAGACCGTCCTCGTCTGTATGGGTGTGGGCGTCGATCAGACCCGGCAGCAGGGTCCCGCCCCCGCCGTCGAGCTCCTCCACACCCTCGGGGACCTCGTGGCCGACAGCGGCGATCGTCCCGTCCTCGACGACGACCACCGAGGCATCGGCTATGTGCGTCCCGGTGAAAACTCGTGTGTTCGTAACCGCGAACCGACTCACAGCTCCTCCTCGCAGACTGTATCGCTCAGTACAGAGCGGCCTGCGTCAGACTGTATCGGGAAGTACAAAGCCTCCGTACCGTGAGGCACAGGACACGGAGGAGGGGGCATGGGACACACACCGACCACCGCGCGGGGTCGCGCGACCCGAGAGCGCATCCTCGATTCGGCAGCAGACCTCATCCAGCACCGCGGCGTCGCGGCGGTCACGCTGGACGATGTCGAACGCGCCGCAGGGGTCGGCCGCAGCCAGCTCTACCACTACTTCGACGACCGGGACGATCTCATCCGCTCCGTGGTTCATTCCACCGTGGACACGGTGCTGGCCGCACAGGAACCGCTGCTCCTGGAAGTCGACTCACTGGCTGGCATCGACCGCTGGTTCGACGCGATCGTGGCCAACGGGACGCGGCAGGACGCAGTGGGCGGCTGCGCGATCGGCTCGTTGGCCAGCCAGCTCAGCGGCCGGGACGACCTCACCCGACAAGCGTTCGTGGACGCCTTCGCACGCTGGGAAGCACCCCTCATCGCGGGCCTGCGCCGGATGCAGGAGTCGGGCGAGCTACGCCCGGACGCGGACGTGACGGAGCTGGCCGACCTCACCATGGCCGCAATCCAGGGCGGCCTCCTGCTGGCCCAGATCCGCCGTACACCGGACCAGCTCCGTCTCGCCCTGCGCGGCGCGCGGGCGGCGCTGGAGGACGCACTCACCCCGCTGCCCTGAACGCGGTCCACCTCCCGCTCAACGCGGGCGACCCACCACGCCGTCCAGGGTCCCAGCGGTCGGCGCCGACCCCGCCCAAGCCTCCTCGACGATTCGGGTCACGGCCCCGAGGTCGACGGGACGCAGATTCGCCTACGGCGCGGCACACACCTCCGTTACGACCTGAACGAGAACCCCATAAATTTCTGATCAAATACCTGGGCGGCAGGTTCTCACGGAATGTCTGGATTCACGGGCCTCCAGATAGTGCAGCGAGCCGGTCTGGGAGTGGAACGCCATCATCCTGGTTGAACAGTCCAGGCCGACGCCGCCGAGCTTGTCCTGACGCTGCGACGGTTGAGGTTGCTGGGCAAATGGAGAGTAGGGACGATAGGGTGTGAGTGGTATAGCAGACAGCAAACTGGAAAATAGCGACCAGCGTAGGAAGTTCTCCACGGATCTGAACGGCCCAATTACGGGAGCGCGCTATGCCACCCTCCGGCAACAGTGGGACGTGCAGGCCGCCAGCCGCTACCACCGTCGCTGAGCACTGTGCATCGTGAATTGCAGGTCACGGGGCTGGTGTGCGCGCTTCTTGCCGTGCTCGCGCTGGTCCGAGGCCGGTGTCCACGTTGAAGATCGTCTGACCTGGCGGCTGGGCCGTTCTCGGGTTCTGCTGCGCTCACCGTGGCGACGCTCCTACGATCCGTCACCGGGCCGGTGCGCCGGGATGGCGTGGGGAGGGTGCGGGGATGCAGGATCTGGAGCGGATCACGGATCGCCGCAGTGAACTGGATACGCTCGCCGAGGAGTTGGCCAAGCAGCTGCAGGAGGTCCAGGCCGAGCGGGAGGAGTTGGTGATCGCCGAGCGGGTCCTGAACCGGCTGGCCGAGCAGGACCGGGCCGCGGAGGAGGCCGCCGCGACTGTTGCCCCAACTCCCGCCCGGGTGGCGGGACGGGCGGTGCTGCTGATCCCGCACCGCAGCGAGAATCCCGACGAGGCCGCTCTGCCCGCTGACTACCGCAAGATCCTGGCGATCGTGCGGGCCGCCGACGACCCGGTGCAGGCAGGGGTGTCGGCGAGGAACTGTGCCTGGAAGTCGCGGTGCGCGGCAAACTGGAGCCGCTGCGCGCGAAGATGACCAAACTCGCCGACCGCGGCTGGCTGCACAAACGACCCGACGGCAGGTTCACCGCACGCCCGTAGCGGCGCCGGACGCGGGGATCGCCAGGACGTAACCAGCGGGCCCCCGACGGCAGTTGAGTTTGGTGTGAAGAAAAACAACGGTCTCGCCGAGGGCCCTGACGGCCTTATCTACACCGCCCGCTTGCCGCTGTCGAGTGCCACCTTGAACTGGCTCGCCGATCTGATACGCGGCCGTCTGAAGAAGATCGGCTCGCGGTGTCGGGCGCTGCCTGCCGGGAGGATCGCCGCCATCGTGCTGGCGGTGCTGCGCTGTGACCAGCGGCCGGGTGACCTGGCCGGCGGCAACGGGATACACCGCACCACCGTGACCCGGTGGGTCAGGGAAGCCATGGCCTGCTCGTGATCGCACTCACCGACGACAGAGGCCGACTGCTCTGGGCCTCCGCGGCCCGGCCCGGGCGGACCTCGGAGATCACCGCCTGCCGACACGACCAGCTCACCGCCAAGCTGCGGGCAGCCGGCCTCGGAGCCATCGCCGACCTGGGCTTCATCGGCCTCGACGACAGCGATCCCGACGCCGACCCAGCGGTGATCACCGGCTACAAGGCCGCCCGGAACCGTCCTCTGACACGTGGTCAGTAGTTGTCCGACACGGCGCTGGCCGCGGTCCGGGCGCCGGTCGAGCACGGCTTCGCGCACCTGAAGAACTGGCGGGTCCTCCGCAAGGTCCGCACCGACCCGAAGTGGGCGACCGCCCTGGTGAGGGCCATGCTGGTCCTGACGAACCGCGAAGTCTCCCGCTGACCGGCGATCTTCCCCGAAGTCATCCGCCCGCGACAGCATCCCGAACCCGGCGCACGCCAGCCCCGTGACCTGCAACTTCACGATGCACAGTGCTCATTGGGCTGGGACGCGTCGCGAACGCCAAGTCTCAAACTGGCGTAGAGGCGAACAGCTTTGAGTCCGTGCTCGATTTCATCGTCGCTGAAGTTGTGTTGCACAGCCAGGGGACGGGAGCGGTCTCGTTGACTCATGGTGACCATGA
>NZ_JNWJ01000120.1:0-9593 GCF_000716805.1 Streptomyces yerevanensis
GCGCGTCGGTCAGTTCGTGTCGCCGCACCATAAGACGCGCCTGCCCGGCCCCAGCACTGATCCACCCACCCCAACAAGAGCCATCAGAAGCGCCCTAGGACTGCCTGCTTGTGGCTCTTGCCCTCGGCTCGCTTGCGGTCGTAAAAAGTCTTCGAGGTGGGACAGAAGCGGGCCGCGATCTGGGCGGAGAGGTAGAAGACGCGCAGGAGCCGACGGTGGTAGCGGTGTGGTCGGCGCATGTTGCCGCTGATACGTCCCGAGTCCCGTGGGACCGGTGCGAGTCCAGCGACGCCAGCGAGTCGGCCGGAGCTGCCGAAGACGTCCATGTCACCGCCGGTGCAGGCGATGAACTCCGCCCCCAGCAAAGGGCCCATGCTGGGCATGCTGAGGACCACTTCCGCGTCGCGGTGCTCGTGGAATCGGGCCGCGATCTGTGCGTCAATGCCAGCGATCTCTTCGTTGAGAGCCAGCACCGCCCTGGCCAGGGTGTTGACCACGGCCGCGGCAGTTTTCTCTCCGGCCACGGCGGTGTGCTGAGCTTGTGCCGCAGTGACTGCTGCCGAAGCCGCTCTGGATACGGGCCGTACCTGCCGATCGGCAGGTACGGCCCGATGAACTTCCACTCCTCGTCCGTCAGTTGTGCTCGTGTCACGCAAGAAGATCTACCGGTCCGGGCCCCGCCGCGAGAGCGAACCGCAGATCGATCACGATGCGAACTGCGTCCCCTGGAGCACCCCGGACACTGCAACGACTTCGCGATGTCCTCGTCGCCCGAATAGCTGATCCGGCACAGCCGGTGTCAGGACCAGGCGATCTCGCCATGACGGGAGACGAAGCGTCCGCTGCCGGCGCCGGGCTCCTCGGTGGCGAGGGCGACGATCGCGTCCGTGCCCTCGGTGACGGTTTGGGAGCCGCTGTGACCGTTGAGGTCGGTCGCGGTGTAGCCGGGGTCGGCGGCGTTGACGCGGATGCCCTTGAGTCCCTTGGCGTACTGCGTGGTCAACATCGTCAGCGCCGCCTTGGAGGAGGTGTACAGCGGCGCGACGACGTGCGACTCGGGCCGGGCGGGGTCGTGGGTGAGGGCGAGGGAGCCCATGCCGCTGCTGACGTTGACGATCACAGGGTCGTCCGAGCGGCGCAGCAGCGGCAAGAACGCGGTGGTGGTGCGGACGACGCCGATGACGTTGACGTCGAGGACGGCGCGGGCGTCGGCGGCGGTGAGGTCGCTGGGGTCGCCGACGGGGCCGTGCACACCAGCATTGTTGATCAGGACGTCGATGCTGCCCTCGTGTTCGGCGACGTTCGCGGCCGCGGCGGCCACGGACGCATCGTCGGTCACGTCGATGGGGACGTAGCGTGCGCCGAGCGCAGCGGCGGCCTCCTCGCCCTGCTCGCGATTGCGCGCTCCGACGAGCACGGAGTGGCCACACTCGATCAGGCGGCGGGCGGTCTCGCGGCCGAGACCTTTGTTGGCTCCGGTGATGAAGGTGATCGTCATGCGCTCGATGCTGGTCCCGACGAGGGAGGTGGACCAGGGCCGCTTCGACGGTAGGAAGACCAGTACCACCCTCGCGCCCACGTGCACGACCCGGGATGCAGGAGGATGGAGGTCATGTCGGCGATACCCGGAACCGGACTGGGCGTGATGATCCGCACGTGGCGGGACCGGCTGCCCCCGTCGGCCGCCGGACTGTCGGCCGCCTGCGGGCGCCGGACGGCCGGGCTGCGCCGCGAGGAACTGGCTGACCTGGCCGGAGTATCGGTCGACTACATCGTGCGCCTGGAACAGGGGCGGGCCACCACACCCTCAGCGTCGGTGGTGGCGTCCCTGGCACGCGCCCTGCAACTGTCCACCGCCGAGCGGGACCACCTGTACCGGCTGGCCCAGCTCGTACCGCCGGTGGACGGCACGATCGCTGACCATCTCCCACCCGGCGTGCAACGGGTGCTCGCCCGCCTCGGGGACGTGGCGGTCGCCGTGTTCGCGGCGGACTGGCAACTGGTGTGGTGGAACCGCGGATGGGCCGCCCTGCTGGGCGACCCCTCCGCCTCGCCGCCACGGCTGCGCAACTTCGCCCGCGACAGGTTCCCGGTGGACGCCGGCCCCGCCCGCCTCGCGCTGTGGCCAGTGACCGAGGCGGACCCCAACGCCACCGACGCAGCCGTCGTCTCCGACCTGCGCCGCGCCACCGGCCGCTTCCCCCAGGACAGCCGTTTGGCCGCGCTGATCCGCGATCTGAACGCGGGCAACAGGAGGTTCGCCGAGCTGTGGACGACCGGAGAGGTGGCCGCGCACCGCGAGGACCACAAGACCATCGACCACCCATCGGTGGGCCCGGTCACGGTGGACTGCGACGTCCTGACCGACGGCGACTCCGAGCTCAAGATCGTCATCATGACCGCCGTACCCGGCAGCGAGGACGAGACCAAGCTTCGGCTCACCGCCATCGCCGGCCCACCGGCCACCACACGCAACTGATCCGGCCTACGTGTCGATCGACCGGCCGCATGTGCGTGGCGAGCGCCGAATCACGACACCGACCTCTACAAGGAGAGGAACACCGCCGAGCGCCTGATCAACAAGCTCAGTGCCTGGCTGGGCATCGCTGTGTTCCTCAATGATCTGGACCGAAGACCTCACACCGGACCACCGACGATCACAACTCGATACGCGCCCTAGGACCAATGCCGTTGCCTTATCGATGCGTGGGCGTAGGCTGCTTTGCAGGGCGGGCCCGGGGGTGGTTCGGGTGGCTGCGAGCGTGTCTGAGTTATCGGGTCTTGGCCTGCTGACCTGGGTGTATCCGCCAGGGTTGGTGGATCGGGTGGTAGCCGCGTGCGGGCGTGCGGAGCGGCGTAAACGGCTGCTTCCGGCGCGGCTGGTGGTCTATTTCGTGCGGGGGCTGGCGCTGTTCTCTCCCGCTCCGTATCTGGAAGTGATGCGGCACCTGGTCGAGGGCCTGCGAGGGGCGGGACTGCTGGGTAACTGGCACGTTCCGGCGAAGTCCTCGCTGTTTCGGGCCCGGCAGCGGCTGGGATCCGAGCCGTTGCGGGTGCTGTTCGCCACGACCGCCAAGCCGATGGCCACGGAAACGACGCCGGGCGCGTTCTGGCGAGGCCTGCGGCTGCTGGCCGTGGACGGCACCTGCTGGGACGTCGCCGACAGCGAAGCCAACGAGGCCGCCTTCGGCCGTCCGGGCAACGGCCGCGGGACCGGCCGCAGCGCGTATCCCCAGGTGCGGATGGCCGCCCTGGTGGAAGTGGGCACGCATGCGGTGCTGGATGCGGAACTCGCCGGCTGCCGCACCGGGGAAGTCACCCTGGTCGGCCGCCTGCCCCGCTCGTGCGGGCCAGGCCGGCTCGTCCTAGCCGACCGCGAGTTCCTCGGCGTGCCGTTGTGGCAGGCGTTCACCGACACCGGCGCCGATCTGCTGTGGCGGGTGCCCGCCAACCGCGTTCTGCCGGTCACCAGGCATCTGCGTGATGGCTCCTGGCTCTCCCGGATCCGCGCGAGCAGCGGCCCCGCCCGGCACGAGTCGGTCACCGTCCGTGTCCTGGCCTACCAGTTGAAAGGCCAGGTCGGTGAAGGCGCAGCCGAAAGCTACCGCCTGATCACGACCCTGCTGGACGCGCGCCGGTATCCGGCCCGGCAACTGGCCGCGCTCTATCGCGACCGCTGGGAGATCGAGTCCGTCTTCGCCGAGATCAAAACCCATCAGCGCGGCGCGCGGGTCGTGCTCAGCAGCAAAACGCCCGAGGGCGTCCGCCAGCAGATCTGGGCGCACCTGCTGGTCCACCATGCGCTGCGCGAGCTCATGGTGAGAACGGCTGCCACCCGTGGCCTGGATCCCGACCGCATCTCCTTCACCGAGACCCTGCGTTCCGCCCGGCGCAGCGTGACCGTCACACCGGGCAGCTTTTCCCCCTGACCTCCTGGTCAGGACCCTGGTGCTGCTCCAGCAGGACCTCCTGGAACGACTCCTGCCCGTCAGACGGCTGCGCAGCCAATCCCGCGTCGTGAAACGCAAGATGTCCAACTACCGGCTCAAACGACCTGAACACCATGCCTGGCCGCAGCCAACCCGCACCGGCACCCAAGCCATCCGCATCACACGACCCCAACCCGCAAACCCATAACGCAACGGCATTGGCCCTAGGACTCACTTCACCGGGAGGCGTCGCTCCCGTTGAGGCCGGGAGCCAGGTCCGGAGTTGTGTTCGGCTCGTCGGGACGCCCGGCCAGACAGCGTTGTGCAAGAGGCTGGCGGCCGTCTCACTTGACCGGTGACGGCAAGTGTCACGCCTGGACGGTGGGGCGAACGTTGATCTCGCCGATCTCGACGTCGCTGGGCTGCTCGATGGCGAAGGCTACCGCGCGGGCGACCGCCGCCGGAGGGATGCCCACCGCGTCCATGTTCTTGCGCGTCTGCTCGCGGATGCTCGGGTCTGCCATGGAGTCGGCGAGATCGGTGCGGATGTATCCCGGCGAGATGGCTGTCGTGCGCACCACCCCGTCGGTGGACTCCGTGCGCAGCCCCTCGTGGACCGTGCGCACCGCGTTCTTGGTCGCGGCGTAGACAGCCATCGAGGGGGACACGCCGGACAGGCCGGCCACGGAGACGATGCTCACCAGGTGGCCCGAGCCTTGCTCGCGGAAGGCGGGCAGCGCGGCGGCGACGCCGTTGAGCATGCCGCGAAGGTTGACATCGATCATGGCCGACCAACTCTCGGTGTCGAGGTCGGCCAGCGGGCTGATCGGGGCGATGCCGGCGTTGTTTACCAGTACGTCGATACGGCCGTACTGGTCGATGGTGGTGGCGACCAGGCGCTGCAGGTCCTCGGCCTTGGTGACGTCGACGACGCACGTGGCGGCACGGCCGCCCTGCTCCCGGACCTCCTGCGCTATGGCGTCGATGCGCTCGCTGCGGCGCGCTGCGAGGACGACCGTAGCGCCGCGCTGGGCGAGTAGCCGGGCCGTGGCTTCGCCGATACCGCCACTCGCTCCGGTGATAGCGACGATCTTGCCGTGAAGAGAGAGCACTACTGCCTCCAAGTAAAGTGGACACGTGTCCGCTGCATGGCCAGCCTACCGGACACGTGTCCACTTGTAAGAGCCGGAACATCAGGAGAGGCTCATGAGTGCGCCAGCACGCCGTCCGGATGCGGTGCGGAACCGGACCCGCATCGTTGAGGCTGCTCGCGCAGCCCTCGCCGAGTCCCACCACGTCCACCTCAACGAGATCGCCAAGCGCGCCGGTGTAGGACAGGGAACGCTCTACCGGAACTTCCCCAACCGCGAAGCGCTCCTCGCCGAGGTCTACCGGCGCGACGTCGAAGAACTCGTGACCGCCGCCTCCGCTCTACTGGCGGAACACGAGCCCGTGGAAGCCTTGCGTCACTGGCTCGACCGAGTGATCGACTACGCCGAGATCAAGTACGGCGTCCTGGCAGTGCTCGAGCCGGCAGCGTGGCAAGACCTTGTCGCCCACAGCCAGAACCCCATCGAAGGCGCTCTCAGCCACCTGCTGGACGCCGGGAAAGCAGCCGGTTCCATCCGCACGGACGTGGACGCCCGCGGGGTCCTCCTGCTCATCGCCTACCTCGGCCGACTGGACCGAGATGAATGGGAACCAACAGCACGGCCTCTGATGAACGTCATCCTCGAGGGCCTTCGCCGAACAGGACGCCGACCGGCGAGGGCAGCAAACCCGAAGACATCCTGAAGAGCAACCGCAGCATCACCAAATAGCAGAGGAGAGACGTCGACTCCGCCACCGAGCGGTGTCAGTTCTCATCGACATTTCACTGCTCGGTGATCGACAAGTGCTGCCCCAAACTCGTCGACAAGTGGTGGCCGCTCCCACCTACGAAGCCACCTGGCTCTCTGCGGAAACGTAGGGCAGGCGTACGAGCGGCTGGAGTCCGGCGAGGTACTGGATGCACCCCGGGTCAGTTTGAAAGCTGCTGAGCGGATGGTGTGGGCCGCGTGGCGGACCCGGCACGGGCGCGTACGGCGGCCCCGCCGGCACCAGCTGGCGGAGCACGCAGCACTGGTAGTCGGGGCCCTGCGCGCCATGGAGGCCCGACAGGACAGCGACGCCGATGCAGGGAAGGTCTTCGAGGACACGGGTATGGGCCGAACCTACCTATCAGCAGGAACGGCTCGATTAACACCCACTCGTCATCGGAAAGTTCAGACCGTGCCATACCAGCGTTCTCTCGGATCAATATCTCGACATGGCCTGCCGCCGTAATCTCGAACGCAGCCAGAACCGGGTACCGCTGCCTCTCGCGCGGGTGCCGTCTGGTCAGGTCACTCAGGTTTCGACACCCGTCGGCGGCTGATGACGACCACGAGGCCGCCGACGACGGCGAGGGCCGTCAGGACGGTGCCGAAGAGAGTTGCTCCGTCGGTCAGCCCCACGGCGTCGCTGAGGTAGCCCGCCGATACCGGCAGGAGGCCGGCCGGGATGTAACCGCCGATGTTGAGAGCCGCGTTGGCTTCGGCCAGCCGCTGCGGCGGGACGGTGGAGTTGAGCAGGGAGAGGCCGCCGAGCTGGCCCATGCCCTGACCGGCGCCCGCCAGCAGCGCGGAGGCGATGAGTACCGGGACCGAGGAGGTGTGCACGGCGATGATGAGCGTCACCATGCTGAGGGTGGTGCTGACCGCTCCGGCGGTCAGGATCGCGCGCCTGCGCAGCTTCTGGACCGCGAACTGCACACCGGTGGCGGCCAGGAACATGACGAACGCCATGGCTCCGGCGACGATCCGGCTGGTGGTGCCGAGCAAGCCGGCCAGCAGTGAGGGGCCGAGCGAGAGCACGAAGGACGTCGCGGTGATGCCGGGTGCGAACACCGCGATGCCCAGGGTGAGTTGCAGACCGTTGCCGCGCGGGACGCCGGGCACGCGCACCCATGCGCCCTTCACGGGTGCCGCGGGACGCCGTACGGGCATGCGCAGCACAGCGAGGATTGCGGTGACCAGCAGCGCCATCTCCACGACGAAGATGGTGACGGTCGGCGCGGGAAGGGTCTCGGAGAGGATGCCCGCGAGGAGCGGTCCGAGGCCGGCCCCGAAGACCATGGCGCAGGAGGCGAGCAGGGCCGCGAGCCGTTTGCGGTCCTGGCCGGCCACGTCGGTCACGGCGGCCATGCCCGCGGAGACGACGGCTCCGACGGCGATGCCGGTGAACAGCCGGGCCACGATCAGCGCGGGCACAGTGGACGCCGTGGCGAAGATCAGGCAGGCCGCTACGGCGAGGGCAAGCGCGGGCAGCAGCACGGGCTTGCGCCCGATCCGGTCGGACACGACGCCGGAGACGAGTAGGGAGCCGAGCAGTCCGACGATGTAGAAGGCGAAGATCACAGTCAGGGTGCCCTTGGAGAACCCGATGTCGCGCTGCCACAGCACGTACAGCGGGGTCGCCGCGTTGGACAGGACGAAGACCGCGGTCACCGGCCACGCCGCCAGCCACACCCACCAGGTCGGAGCCGCCGAGGCGCTCGCGCGCTCGTCCACGCCTGGGCGCTGCTGTCCTCCTGCCGCCTTCACAGGCACTGTTCGACTCTCCGACACGGCCGCTCCCTCCAGCTAGCGCAGTACGAGTTAAGTCGAACATAGCATGCAGTACGATTGAAGTCGTACAAGTGATTCGGGTGGTGAGGAGCTGTCTATGCCTTCGACGGTGAGTCCGGTGCCGGCCATCAAGGTGCTGCCGGAGCCTGCGGGGCTGCCCGAACCGCTGCCTGAGCCGGCGGTCGAAGACCTGCGGCTGGAGACGGTGCTGGGTGCCCTGAGCGACCCACTGCGCCTGCGGATCGTGCGAAAACTCCTCCTGGAGTCGGAGAAGTTCGACCATCCCTGCGGCTGGTTCGGCCTAGACCGCCCCAAGTCCTCTCTCACCCACCACTTCAAGGCCCTGCGCGAGGCGGGTATCACCCGGCAGCGTCAGTACGGCCTGGAGCGCCGCAGCCACGTACGCATCGCCGACCTCAACGTCCGTTTCCCCGGTCTCCTGGATCTGGTAGCGGCATGGACGCCAAGCGCGCACTGACCCAACGCGAGGTCTGCGTCCGCCGCGGACGAGGAGAAGGCTCGTTCCACGGGCAGGCTGAGGACTTTCTCTCTTCGCCTCACGCGGCGGAGACGTGAATCCGCAGGCGAGTGCCGCATCCTCGCCTGGCGAGCCTGACTTCAGACCGGCTGCGAAAGCGCGCGACCATCAGCGGCCCTTCTTCACGCCCGCAGCCGTCCTTGCTCCCAGTAGCTCCGACGCCGCCACATGATCACAACAAGGAACAGGCCCTACGACCGCCGATGAGCGGACGGGGACCGCCATGTCGCAGCCCAGCGCAACCTCTTCAACCGCATGCTCGGCTGCCTCCACCACTGCCTCACCAAGCACACTCCCTACGCCGAGAACGTCGCCTTCCCACCTCGCCCCGCACCTGCTCTCGCCGTCGCCGCTTGACGCCGCAACCGCATCGGATGTCTGATCTGCGACGGGAAGAACACCCCGTTCAAGGTCATCACCACCGCGGCCAACGGACCGCCTTCCGGCCTCGCGTAAAAGAAGAGCTGCTCGCCCGGCGTCATCTTGAAGCGGTCGAGAGATCCGTTCAGCCGATGGTGAAGCGCTGGTTCTGGGCGCCTCGGTCACAGCGGCCCGTGCGGTAGTAGCCGTTGTCCTGCTGGTAGAGGCAGCGGCCCGTGCCGACGCTTTGGAGCATGATGGCGCTGCGGGCGGCGGGCTGGACGGTGCGCCACTTCTGGTATGAGCCGCCGTTACAGCGCAGGGGGTAGACGTCGCCCCGGTCATTGCTGTCGAGGCAGCGGCCCCAGAAGTTGTTCTTAAGAGTGGTGCTGGTGTTGAGGCGGCCGTTCCACTGCCACAGGAGGCTGCCGCGTCCGGTGGTGCAGCGGTCGCCCTTGAGGCCGGTTTCGGAGGTCTCGCGCAGGCAGTCACCGTAGCGGTAGTTCGCGAAGCGGCTGGTGGCGGTGGCAGCCGAGGCGGGTGTGGGGGTGAGGAGGGGGAGGGCGAGGCCGGCTGCGGCGATGAGGGCGGCGAAGGCTTTCCGAGTCGGGCGGCGCACTGAGGGTCTCCTTACAGTGGTTTTCAGAGGTACCTCGACAGGATCCCCGAACACCACCGCCTACGCCTGAAAAATGGGGAAAACCCCCGGATCGAGCCGCTCATGCCGGCCGATCCGGTCCGGGGACGGCGCTGGGCCGATCACCGCGGCACGCTCGAGGCCATCGCGTGGAAGTACCGCACCAACTCGCCCTGGCGGGACCTCCCCGAGGAGCTCGGCTCGTTCCAGACGGCCCACAAGCGGCTGATCAGGTGGGCCGTCGACGGCACGTGGGAGAAGATCTTCGCCGCCATCCTCGCCGCAGCGGATGCCGTCGACGACATCGGCTGGACCGTAGTGATCACTAATCGGACAGACACATCCGATCAACTGACCAACCCATCAAAGAGACACGCTCTAGCCCCAATGCCGTTGCCTTATGGGTCTGCGGGTTGGGGTCGTTTGATGCGGATGGCTTGGGTGCCGGTGCGGGTGGGCTGGGGCCACGCGTGGTGCTCGGC
>NZ_JNWJ01000121.1:0-9563 GCF_000716805.1 Streptomyces yerevanensis
GTGGTGGGCAGGGCGCGCGCCACCGGGGGCGGGGCGGGGGTGCGCTCGGCGCGGATCGGCAGCCACATCTGGGTGGGCCTGGGCGGTCGGGCGGGAGCGCGCGGGGCGGCGATGGGCAGGGCCAGTTGCTGTCTCCGGCGGGCCCGGGCGGGATGGATCACGGCGCGGGGACCTCCCGGTGTACCGACGAGGGGAGCCGCCCCGGGGCCGCGGCGCTGGGCAGCTGGGCCCGGCCTCGCTGCCGGGCCATGAGCACCGGCTGCTGCGCGGCGCCCGCCCGGCGCGGCTGGGGCACCGGGTGCGGGCCGGCCCGCTGCGCCCGGGCGGCCACCCGGCCGACCAGGGACAGCACGGCCACCCGCGAGCAGCGCCCGGCCCCAGCCCCGCACACCCCCACCACGCCCGGGCCCGGCGGCGGGCGGTCGACCCCCGCCACGTCCGCCTCCGCCTCGACCACGTCCGCCTCCGCCACCTCCCGGCCTGCCTCCGCCCCCACCTGGGCGGCCGCCTGCGCCTCCCGGTCCGCGGCGGCCGAGGCCGAGCCCGGCACCTCCACCACCGCCGGGGCGGCGGCGCAGCAGGCCGATGCCGGGCAGGTAGGCGTCCATGAGCCGGTACATCGCCAGGTGCTTGAGCATCCGCAGCCCAGAAGGGGCGTGCGGGTTGTGGATCGGGGTACCGCGCAGGACGACCTGCAGGGTCCAGCCCGGAATCTTGAACAGCACCCAGAACAGGGCAAGGCCGGCAAGCATCGTGCCCAGCTGGTCGGACTTGGGGATGCCGAGCGTGGTGGCCCCGGGGGCGAAGAACAGCTTCAGGGCGAGGATGAACGTCATCGACTGGGCGATCTGGATGACCAGGCAGCCGGCCAGGGCGCGCCACCACAGCCGGGCGACGGGATCGGTCAGCGGATGCGCGTGACACGCCAGCATCAGCGGCGCGGCCACCGCCAGCAGCGCCATCACCGCAACGCGCACCAGGAAGCCGATCAGCACCGCGAGCACCAGCGTGATCATCACGATCGCCAGGATCAGCAGGTACAGCTTCAGCCCCGCGGAGCCGAACAGGGCGAACGGCAGGACGCGTTCGACCATGCCCTGACCGGCGTCCGACATATCGGTGGCCATGATCGCGTGAGCGAGGGCGTTGGACAGACCGATCGCCTTGCCCATCACGGTCAGCGAGGTGGCCGCCGCGACCATCCCCAGCAGCAGGCGCGGGGCGATCTGCTGCAGGGCGTAGCGGGTCTGCACGGTCTCATAGCCCATGACCGTGACGCCGCCCGCCGTCACGAAGAGCACGTAGATCCCGGCCGTGATCCCCAGCATGGCGGTCCACAGCTTCTTGATGTCGGCGTGCCGGGTGACGTCGGGCGTCGCGAGCAGGGTGTCGGCGAGGAACTCGCGCACCGGCTTCATGATCTGCTCGATCAGCGTGCCCAGGAACGAGGTGACCGCGTCCACGACCATGGCGGGAATGTCGAGGAAGCCCCAGGTGGTGCCCTTGTCGCACTCGGTGCCGGTCGCCTCGCAGGCCGGAGGCGTCGGCCCGGGAGTCGGCTCCGGTGGTGAGGGCGACTCCGGTTCGGGTGTGGGGCCGCCCGGTGCCGGGGTCGGCCCAGGCGTGGGCTCGGGCCTCGGCTCCGCCCCGGGATCCGGGGCGGGGGCGGCGGGGCCGGGCGCGGGCCGCGGTTCGGGTTGCGGCGGCTCCGGGGCCGCCGGTGCCTGCGCCGCCGCGGACGCCGCGTGCGCGGAGCCGGCCGCGGCGCACAGCGGTACCAGAACCAGGACCACCAGGGCGAACAGCAAGGGCAGGGCGCGGACCAGACGCCGTGTGCAGGTCACTGCCCGCCCCCGCCGTCGTCCGCACCGACGATGCCCTGCAGCACGGTCACCAACACCGGGGCCAGGACCGCCAGCCCGTAGCCGATCGCCGCGGCCCTCAACGCTCGCTTGGCGGCCTCGACTTCCCCCGGATCACCGCCGGCCATCAGATAGCGCAGTCCGCCGAAGGTCAGGAACAGGGTGGCCAGTCCGGCAAGGATGCCGACGACCCAGTTCCGCAGATTCGTGATGACGGTCGGGATGTCCGCGACCGCCCACACATGCGGCGGATCCGCCAGCAGCGCGCAGGTGGTGAGGGCGGATGTGAAAACGAGCCGGACGGACCAGCGGAGCAGCGGTCGGGGTGGCCGACAGGGCCTTGCGAGCATGGCAGCACACCTCCCTCAGGGGCGTAGAGCACACGGCCGGGCAGGAGCAGGACAGGACGGGGACGCCGCAGGGGGCGTACGAGAGAGCCGGTGCGGGGCGAGCAGAACCCTTGGCCCGGGCGCCGGCCTCCTTACAGGGGGCGCGGCGGGAACGGGGTTCTCGGGTGTCAGCACGAGACGGTCGTGCCCACCCCGCACCGTGCGGAGATCTGGTCCCGAGGCATCGGCCGCCGCCCCGGGACCACAACGGACGGTCCGGTCCGAAGCCGGGCTCGGTGCGCCGTCACCCTGAATAGAGATCCCGGCGGCGGGAATTGACATCCCGCCACCGAAAATCCCCCCACTGGGCGTGCTACCGGTCCTGCAGCCGGCGTCGCAGATGAGCGGCCAGATGCTGCTCGGCAGCGCTGCGGTTCCGGTAGAGCTGACGCACACTCACCCCGCGCTCGGCCGCCAGACGCTGCATGGACTCGCCGCCCAGCCGGGTACGGGCGATCAGCCGCGCCTCGGCCACGTCCACCACACGGGCCTGTACGGCACGGGACAGCACCGTGAGCTCGTCCACCGGCTCACCATGCTCTGCTGGCGGGGCGGAGCACAGGTGGTCGAGGTGCGTTGCCGCCGCATCGGTTTCGCGGGTGGCCTGGCGGCGTGCGGCGTACACCAGCCGGTGCACTGCCCGGTCGGCGGCGCTGAACAGCTCCCTGTCCAGCCGCTCCACCCCGGGGTTCACCGTGCGCAGGGCCGCGGCGACGGCGGCCAGGGCTTCCTGCTCGACCTCGGCACGCTCCACATGAGCCGGGCGGGCCAGCCGGGCGAGCATCCGGCGCAGCACCGGAACGGTCATGGCCACCGCCACCACGTCCCACGGCGCGCCCAGCTCCTGGGCGCGCCGGATCACCTCCTGCCAGGTCTGCTCCCGCTGCTCCGGGCGGGTGGAGGGGTGGGCGAGATGGGTGCGCACCCGGTCGACCGGCCATTGCGCACGGTCCGGGGCGTCGCACACCAGGTGCGCGGGCAGCGTAAGCGGCTCCACTCCGTGGGCGAGCGCGAGGAACGCCTGCTCCAGCTCCCCGAGCGGGGAACGGACGGCGCCCTGCGACCGGGCGGCGGGGCGGTGGGCGAGGTGACGGTGGTGCATGACGCATCTCCCGGGAACGGTGCGGACAACCAACGCCGCCACACCTCCCAAGCCCACGTGCCACAAGAGGCCCACCCGCACGCCACTGCCGCGCCAGGCGCGGTCGAAGGGTCCGGCACGTGCGATGGCCCGCCACCGGTCCGCCCCCGATGACCTGGCACCACGCCTCCGCCGCAGGATCGCGAATCGAACACAGAAAATCTGGGCTCCGGTTTCGCCCCTCACTCCGTGGCGAGCCGAGGTGGCCCGCAGGTGGCTCGGCGCTGGCACGCGACTGGCTCGCATGGGTAATGACCTGCACAGATACGGTGCATGCCGGGGTGGCCGGGGACACCTCCGAGTGCGCGGCGCCAGCCGCCCACGGGCATCGAACATGTACCGGCGCGATGGCAAAGATCAGCTGCCGAGTCCCTATTACGTCACGTCAGCACGAGACGGCCTAACCCACGGCCCCGGGCGCC
This sequence comes from Streptomyces yerevanensis, assembly GCF_000716805.1. NCBI lineage: Bacteria > Bacillati > Actinomycetota > Actinomycetes > Kitasatosporales > Streptomycetaceae > Streptomyces > Streptomyces yerevanensis. Next base: position 3,815 of record NZ_JNWJ01000121.1, read on the forward strand.
ACCCAGCCCATGTCGAAGACTCCGTCCCGCCGCTCTGCCGCTTCCCGCCCGCGTACGTCCCACCCGCTGCCGACGACGACCTGGTTCCCGGGCCCGGATGAGCCCAACGCCGCTCCCATCCCCGGCGCGGTGCTGCCCGCCTGGGCAATCGACAAGATCCGCATCGAGTTCGTCGGACGCCCTGGCCACCAGCCCGCCCCGCTGCTCAAGATCGCTATCCGGGACACAGCGCCGGGCATGGACGCCCGCATCCCGAGCACGCCCTTCGCCGCAGCGGCCGATGACGAGGACGCCACGAGCAGGCCGTCCATCCTGCTCGCCGAACTCCACCCCGACGCGCTCCCCGCCCCCGCCGACGACCTGCCGGCCGTCGGCGGCGGGATGCCCGGCGCGCAGGAGGACGGCTGGCCCGGCTTCTTCCACCGCGCCCACCGGCTCCTCCCCGCGAACGGCATCCTGCTGCTGGCCACCCGCCAGCGCCGGGAGGCCGGACGCCTCACCGACCCCCTCGGCACGCTGATCGCAGGTGCCCGCACCGCCGGCTTCCGCTACCTCCAGCACATCGTGGTCGTCTACGGCCACCCGGTCGGCGACCGCCTCGTACCCGCCCCGCCCCCGGACGTGTCCCGCGGCGTCGCGCACTGCGACCTGATCGCCCTGTCCGCGATCACCCACGCCTGATACCCAAGGAGTTCACCATGGACTGCCCCGTCTCGGTGTGGAACACCGCCCCCACCTCCGCCCCCGCCCAGCGGGGCGGCCGCTACGTGTCTGGCTCGGCCGCCCACCCCGCCAAGATGCTCCCCGCGATCGCCGCTCACGCCATCGCCACCTACACCGAGCCTGGCGACGTCGTGCTCGATCCCATGTGCGGCATCGGCACCACCCTCGTTGAAGCCGTCCACCTCGGCCGCCACGCGCTGGGCACCGAGTACGAACCCAAATGGGCCCACCTCGCCGAGCAGAACCTCCGCCACGCCGACACTCAGGGCGCCACCGGCGCCGGAGCGGTGTACTGCGGCGACGCCCGCCGGCTCACCGCTCTCATCCCCGCAGCGTTCCACGGACTGGTCGACCTCGTAGTCACCTCACCTCCGTACGGCGCGAGCGTGCACGGGCAGGTGCGCTCCACCCGGGAAACCGGGAAACACGGCGTGGTCAAGAAGGACTTCCGCTACAGCCGAGACCCCAACAACCTGGCCCACGTCGGCCTCGATCACCTGCTCGAAGGCTTTACCGACATCCTGATCCAGTGTCGGTATGCCTTGCGCCCTGGCGGCCACGCGGTGATCACCACCCGCCCCTGGCGTGAACGCGGGGAACTCATCGACTTGCCCACTGCGGTCCTCGCCGCGGGTGAAGCCGCAGGTCTCATTCCCGTCGAACGCAACGTCGCTCTCCTCGCCGGCATCCGTGACGGCCACCTCATCGCCCGCCCCTCGTTCTTCCAGATGAAGAACGTCCGCGATGCCCGACGCATCGGCATCCCCCTTGCCGTCATTCAGCATGAGGACACCCTCGTGCTGCGCCGCTCGCTGGGGCCGGCAAGTGACCGCGCATCTCGGGGGTATGGCGGCGAATCGAAGGGATCCCTGCACCTGTGCGCGGCCAAGGAGCAGAGGCGGGGTGTGCGCGGTGCTGCGCACGTGCAGGTTCCCCGTCCCAGTCCGCGCGAGCGCCGGAGCAGTGGTCCCGGAGGGGACAGGAGAGCCCGGCCTGAGGCATGGGGTGAGTAGTACCTCCAACTCCAGGGCCGGTACTCCTCGTGCACGCGGCCGGAGCGGAGCACCGGGGAAAGGCGCCGGGCTGTCACAGGTGTTGGGGTTGGCATCCGGCGACCGGCCGCGTACGCCCACCAGCAAAGCCCGGAAGACGCAGAAGCCGACGAACCCCACACAGCCGCATACCTCATCGCCGGAGCCGCCCTCGCCCACGGTGACCGGCCCACCGGCTCAGCAACCGCCTCAGACGCCGGAGCCACTCGCGCCACCACTCCAGACCCCACCGGAACCAGCGCAGGCCATGCCCGCGCAATCCGGTAACGAGGCATCAGCGGAGGCGGGTCTGCGGCTGTATACGCCGGCTCAGGCAGCCGAGTTGCTGCAGGTTCCAGAATCCTGGCTGCGAAAAAAAGCAGCAGCCGGCACGGTGCAGCACACACGGATCGGACGGCACATGCGCTTCTCCCACGCGGACTTGCGCCTGCTCATCCGCCTCGGTCACCGCCCGGCACAACAGTGACCCGCGCGCCGTCACCCGATCGGGCCCCATTCCAACTGCCGGCCGGAAGACGGTTCCGCTCTTCCGCAGGTAGGAGCGTCCATGGACCCCGGCCGCCCCTACGCACTTCGGCGTGGGGCGACCGTGTCTGCATCCCGCACACCCCGAAGGAGCCTTCCCATGGCTTGGGTTGAACGCCGCGGCCGCAGCTGGCGGGTCCGCTACTGGGCCGACACCGGCAAGGCCGCAACCGCCGCCAGCTTCCCCACTGAAACGGAAGCACATACCTACCTTGCCAACCTCCAGTACCAGGACCCGACGCCCACGCCCTCTGCGCCCGACCAGCAGACCTCCGCCCTACCGCCTGCTCCCCAACCCGCCGTGCCGACGCCGCAGCCGCCCACCACCACCCCGCCCCCACCTTCAAAGACCACATCGCCAAAGGAGACAACGTTCGCCCAGTGGGTGGAGAAGTGGTGGGAGAGCATCGAAGTCGGCCCGAACACCGCCGCCGGCTACCGCAGCCTGCTCAAAAACCACCTCCTACCCGTCTGGGGCCCCACGCCGCTGAGCGAGATCACCCCCACCGGAATCAACACCTGGCTCAAGCAGCTCAAAGACCGCTACCAGGCCTCGACCGTCTCCGCGATCGGCAAACTCCTCAGTCTGATCCTGTCCGCCGCAGTCTTCGAACGCCTCATTCCCACCAACCCCGTTCGCATCCCCCGCCAACGCGGCCGCACCCGCCGCGAAGAGACAGCCTGGGCCGACGAGCACGAAGTTCTCGCCATCGCCCGCCGCGTCGCCCACCTCGCCAACGCCAACCACGGCCTGCTCGTCATCACCGCCGCCTACACCGGCATGCGCTGGGGCGAACTCACCGGCCTACGCCGCCCCGCCCTCGACCTCACGGCCGCAACCCTGCACATCCACCCCGACCACGGCGCACTCCACGAAATCAACGGCCACCACACCTACGGACCCCCCAAGACCGCCGCCTCCGTCCGCACCGTCACCCTCCCGCCGTTCCTGACCGACCTCCTCAAACAGGACCTCGCCGTTCACCGCCGCGACCACGTATTCACCACCCTGCAGGGCAAACTCCTGCGCCGTTCCACCTTCCAACGCCGCACGTGGGCCCCCGCCGTCAATGGCTGCACCCTCTCCGACGGCACCGTCTGGAAGCCGATCAAACCCGGCCTGACCTTCCACGGCCTGCGCCACTCCCACAAGACCTGGCTAATCGAGGACAACATCCCCGATGTCGCCCAAGCCCGCCGCCTCGGCCACACCATGACCGATGAGATTGACGACATCTACTCCCACGTAGCCGACAAAATCAACACCCGGCTTCTCAAGGCCCTCGAGGCCCGCTGGAAGCGATCAATTGAGAAATCAGCGGCGGCATATTGATCCGAAACGGTAGGTGTTCTGGGTCGTTGATTCCTGCTGAGTGAACTGGCGGGGGACGCACGGCAGTTGTCGCCGTCGGCGCAGGAGGCCCTTCGGATGCGGGCGGTGGCCGTGCTGGTGGCGGGCCGGACTCGCGAGGATGTCGCAGCGCTGTTCCGGGTCTCGCTCAAGGCGGTGGACAACTGGTGGGCGAAATGGCCGACAGGCGGACGCGAGGCGCTCGTGGCCCAGCCGTGCGGGCGCCGGGTCGGCGAGCATCAGCTCCTCGGCGGGGCCGAGCAGCAGGCGATCCGGCAGGCCGTGCTGGATCACCGGCCGTGCGCGATAGCCGACCCCGTCGCGATGACCTCAGCGGACGCCAACCGTGCCGACTCGCGCACCAAAGGTCGGGTCGTCATGGGTATCTCCGACACCTTTACGAGCATACGTGTGTGTCGACGACCGCACACTCGAGCTGGATCTCTTCGCCCTGGAACTGGAGCGCCGACGGATTCGTTCCGCTGCTCAGTGCGGGAGCTGTGGCTGTTCATGCAGGTCGGAGCCGCAGGTAGACGCTTCACTCGATAGTGTGGGGATCTAGCGATTTCTCGCAAATTTCAGGAGCCGCTCGGTCATGACCTGAAGCAGCAACTCCGCGCCACGCTAGTACTCCAGCCGCACTTTGATGCCTACCTGCGGGAACGTCGAGCGGTGGGTAAATCGGCGGACCTGCGGGGCGATGGTGGTCCTGCCCGCTCCGTCGAGGTGCTCCGCCCGGGTCAGACCGGCCTGCACCGCCACGCGCCAGCGCTGGAACGACCAGTGGCAGCGGTGCGGGTACGGGTACTGGGTCATGCGGGCACGACTGACCGGGCGGCACGGATACGCTGTTCAGTCGGGGAGCTTCGCTGCGTAGATCCAGCCGAAACCGTCGTATCCGGGGTGGCCTTCCCTGCAGCGGCGCGGGCAGATTCCCTTCCAGCCGCCCACTCTCGGAGACGCCGCGGAAACCCGAACAGAGCACGGCGTGCGGGTGGAGAATGTGTGCTCGGGGGAGGTGGTCGGGCGTGAGCAGTGAGCCAACCATCGGTTGGAGTCCGCAGTACCGAGGGGACAACTCGAGTCCTCATGTCGTCCAGTGCTACGAGGAGTTCGTCTCCGCGAGAGACCAAGTACACCTGGACGTACTGAAGCCGCTGGCCATGGACGACGGCCCGGCCGGGAATCTGCACGCACTGGCGTCGGCCTATCTGATTGCGGGGCAGCCCTTCGATGCAGTCCCCTTGCTGGAGTTTCTAGCCGACGCCGCTCCAACAGACCTGGCCGTTCGGGGCGATCTCGCCACGGCATACGTCCAGATCGGCAGCGTGAAGCGGGCATCACGGGAGCTTGAGCGAATTTTGGAGCTCGCCCCCGGACTGGCCGAGGCGGGACAGCAACTTGCCGACGTTCAGGCGTGGTTACATTGGCAGGATACCGAGCGGGACTTTCAGCGGCGACGGGCTGAGTTCCTCCGTGAGCGCATTGCGGGCGGAAACGGCAGCGTCGACGAGTACGTGATGCTGGCCAGGGCGCTCTACGCGCTGGCAGGGACTCCCAGCAGTGGTGTGAACTGGGCGGACGCCGTGGACGTCCTGACCGAGGCACGTCGTCGCGATGGAGCAGATGTCCAAGTCCTGGAACTCCTGGTGGCGACCACCTTCAACGCAGGAGCCGAGGCCGACTGGCATGAGGCGCTGTTGGCTCTGGAGCAGGTTGCCCCCCAATCGTTCCTACTGGAGCAGGCGCGTTCCACGATGAACGCCGGTGTGCCCGACCCGGACATGTTGCTCGAGGTCGCCTGCTCGGACAGCGACGACGCGCACGGCGCCCTGCGTGAGCTGAGGGCCCAGTACCGAGTAGGCCCGAACAACCCGGACGTTCAGCGCTGCCTGATGCAGGCCGAGGCCGTCATGGGAACCGTCGCTGAGGCGTTGTGGCTGGCGGAAGACATGGCGGCTGTTGACGAGCTCGGGTTCTACGAACATGGCGCCCTAGCGCCAATGCCGTTGCCTTATGGGTCTGCGGGTTGGGGTCGTTTGATGCGGATGGCTTGGGTGCCGGTGCGGGTGGGCTGGGGCCACGCGTGGTGCTCGGC
>NZ_JNWJ01000122.1:0-9451 GCF_000716805.1 Streptomyces yerevanensis
CGCAGTCATCGGCGGCGTCGGTGGTGGCCACGGCGGGCGGGGTGGCGCCGGGTTCGGTCATGTTCACCCCGGCTGTGGCGAGTTTGTCGATGAGCGGGGTGAGTTCGGCGAGTTCGGCGACGATGGAGGGGGCCTTCTCGGGGCCGATGCCCTCGACCTGCTGCATCGTTTCGGCGTCGGCGGCGCGGACGTGGTCCATGGTGGCGAAGTAGCGGGCGATGCGGCGGGACATGGACCGGCCGGTGCCGCGCACCCCGAGCGCGCACAGCACCCGCGACAGTGGCTGGTCCTTGGCCGTGCCGAGTGCGGCGAGGAGGTTGTCGGTGCTGGTGGCACCCATCCGCTCCAGGCCCAGGAGCTGGTCGCGGGTGAGGGTGAACAGGTCGGCGAGATCGGCCACCAGGCCGGTCTCGACGAGCTGGACGACGCGGGTGTGGCCCAGGCCCTCGATGTCGAGCTGGTCGCGGCCGGCGGCGTAGGAGAGGGCGGCCACCAGGTGGCAGTTGCGGCCGTTGGTGCAGCGCCATCGCTGCTCGCTGGTGTCGATGGCCGAGCCGCACCGCGGGCACACCTCGGGGAAGACGATCGCCTGCTCCTCGCCGGTGCGCAAGCTGGCGACGGGGGCTTCGATGCGGGGGATGACGTCGCCGGCCCGGTGGACCATGACGTGGTCGCCCAGGCGCAGGTCGCGGCGGGTGATGTCGGCCGGGTTGTGCAGGGTCGCATACGTGATGGTGGCGCCGTCGATGGTGACCGGCTCCAGCACGGCGCGCGGGGCGATGATGCCGGTGCGGCCCACGTTCCACTCCACCTGAAGCAGCCGGGTGATCTTCTCCACCGCGGGCAGTTTGTAGGCGATCGCCCAGCGCGGGGCGCGCGAACCGGATCCGGCGGCCTGCTGGTCGGCGGCCCGGTCGGCCTTGATGACGATCCCGTCGATCCCGAACGGCAACTCCGCCCGTAGCACGGCGATCTCCTGCACCCGGGCCAGGACCTGGTCGACCGTGGCGACGGTGATGCCGGGCACGGCGGTCGTGGCGGTGGTGTTCACCCCGAGCCCGACGGCCCGGGCCATCAGGTCGCTGTGCGCGAGCTCGCCCAGCCGCCCGGCGAGCTCCGGCTCGGTGTCGGGCCGGGGCAGCAGGCCGTAGCCGAAGAACGTCATCGGCACCGTGTAGGCACGCTCCCTGGCCCGCAGGGTGCCCGCCGCGGCGCCGCGCGGGTTCGCGAACGGCTGCCCGCCATGCACGGTGCGTACCTCGTTGGCGTGCTCGAACTGGGCGGTGGTCATCAGGACTTCACCGCGCACCTCCACCGTGACCGGCTCGGCCAGCTCCCGCGGCAGGCCCTCGATGGTGCCGATCGCGTGCGAGACGTCCTCCCCGGCCGTCCCGTCGCCGCGCGTGATCAGCCGGTCCAGGTGGCCGCGGGTGTAGCGGGCGGCGATCGCCAGGCCGTCCAGCTTCGGCTCGACACTGAAACAGGCGACGTCGTGACCGATCCTGCGGGCCAGCGAGGACGTCCAGGCGGTGAACTCCTCCGGAGAGAACACGTTGTCCAGGCTCAGCATCGCCACCGTGTGCGGCACATCCCCCTCTACAGAACCGCCGGCGACCTTCCCGGTCGGCGAGTCGGGCAGCACCTCGTCGGGATGATCGGCCTCCCACGCCGCGATGCCACGCACAAACCGGTCATAGGTCTCGTCGTCCAGCGGGGAGGTGCCGTCCGCGTAGTAGGCGGCCGACGCCTTCACCGCGTCCTCGACCGCTTGGGCATAAGCCGTGGCATCCACGATCACAGCTGCAGGTGTTGTCATGTCCGTCATCTTGCACCCCGCCACTGACAACGCCCCTGGCACGCGGGTGCCTGTACGCCGCGAGCGTTCCCTGGGCGCCGTGCGGCCGCCCCGACGGCTCCTTCTGCCGCGTCAGCAATGTGCGCTAATACGCGCCAAAGGGGCAATAGGTTCATCTTGAAGCCTTAAAGGGCCCGGCCCGTCACTCGTTCGGCGCAGTGTCGTTGGTGGTGATGTTGTTGTCATCTTGGGCCGGGGCGGGATTGTGACCTCGATCGAGCGGACCGCGTATCCGCGATTCAAACGGCTGATCACCGCGCATGAGTTGCATCTGTTCTTCTCGCCGGCTCGCGATGTGGACCTGGCCGCCGCCGCCCTTGGTCAGAGCCTGTTTCTGATCCCGAAACGGCAGGTCAGCCCCAGGACGCGGAAGCGGCTGAGAAGAGGTCCGTTCGCCGAACGGTCACCGTGACGGGAATGCGAACGGAACACGCTCGGGTGCCTGGTGCATTTGGGACAGAAGCCAAGTTCTCCACGGTGACTTTGGCCCGGACGCCCCCGCGCACCGCCCAGGCGATGTGTGGGCAACCTCTGTGCCGTTTGGCGAGTCACCTTGGATGACGGGCTGGTATGCCATCCGCCGGGGGGATCATGGGGAAGGCAAAGGGCGCGGGCCGAGTGGTGCTTCGGAAGCTGGGGTGGACGGCAGAGGACGACGTCCCGAGGAGGTGGTGGCTGTTAGTAGAGGCCGGGGTGCTGTTTCTGGCGTGGCAGAATTACGCCGTGGGGACGATGCCCAACTGGTACACGTTGCCCCTGGCCTGCCTGATGTCGGTGATCTACGGCCTCTCGTGGGCGTCGAGACTCCGGAACTGGGTCCGACGCTTGCGGGGCAGCGGGGTACACCGAAAGGATGTCGACTCACTGTGATGTTCCTGGCTTAGCTTGAGCTACTGGCAGGTACGGGTTGGGTCAGGGATACCTGGGGGACATCCCGGATGCCCGAGGGGTGGGGCCGTCGGCAGCATGAGCTCCATGAACTCTCAGTCGATCTCCCGACGTTCTCTGGCCCGTGGTTCTGTGGCCGGTGCCGTGCTGGTCGCGGCCGGAAGTGCGGCTTCCCGGGCGGCGGGCTCCGCCAGGCCCCAGGAGTTGGACACCGGCTTGGACACCGGCGCCTTACAGGCGGCGATCTCCGACCTCTCCCACCCGCCGACCACCTCCGCCCAACTACGTGCCGCCCACGACACGGACCACTGGTACGGCACCACGGGCCAGGCCGACCTCACCACCGGGCGTGCCGCACGCCCCGACGACAAGTTCCGCGCGGGCAGCGTCACCAAGGCCTTCGTGGCCACGGTCGTGCTCCAGCTGTGGACAGAACGCCGCGTGGAGCTGAACGCACCGATCGGGCACTACCTTCCGGGGCTGCTCCCGTCCGACTTCGCTCGCATCACCGTCACCCAACTCCTCAACCACACCAGCGGAATCCCCGACCATCAGGGCATCCCTGACCCGAGCACACCGGAGGCCGCCCTGAGGCACCGGTTCGACCGCTGGACGCCGCACGAGTGGGTGCGGACAGTGACGCACGGCCCGCTGAAGTTCCGCCCGGGCACCAAGCAGGAATACCGGGGCATCAACTACGTACTCCTCGCCCTCCTCATCGAGAAGCTGACCGGACAGCGCTACGGCGAGGCGATCGGCTGCCGCGTCCTGAGACCGCTCGGCCTCACGCGCACGCTGCTACCCGGCGACGACCCCCGCCTGCACGGTCCGCATGTGCACGGCTATCTGCGGATGACCGACGGCTCCCTGCGCGACGCCACCGTCTACAACCCGTCCAGCACATGGGGCGAGGGTGAACTGGTCTCCACCGTCGACGATCTCTTCTGCTTCCAACAGGCTTTGTTCTGCGGCGACTTGCTGCCGCCCCGGGCGATGGACAAGCTCTGCACACTTCCCCCGGCCGAGGTTCGCATGCTGAAGGACGGCAGCCCCGCCCGCTACAGCATGGGCCTGCAGACGGCCACGGTGAACGGCGTGACGTTCTGGGGAAAGACCGGCGAGATGTACGGCTACCGCACCCGCGTGTTCTCCACCCTCGACCTCCGGCTCCGCTTCGTCCTGTCCTACACCCCGACCCCGTTGACCACGGACGAGGACATGATCAACCGGGTGGTCGCCACACTCACCTCCTACAACTCTTGAGCTTGCCCAAAGGGGGAAGGCCGAATGTGTCCATGGCACGCCGGCGAGCTGAGCGCACTTGGCCGCGACCGAACCGGACAAGAGGAGCACGCATGCGAACACGATCGTTGGGTGGGCATGAGATCTGTCGCGAGTTGCCCCGGCGGGTCGAGCCTGTAACTCGGTAACTCTTGCCGTACTCCGGAGCGTCAAGACTCAAGCCATGGGCTCCGAGCGGGCCGACAGGGCAGGATGGCGGCATGGAACGCGTGACGGGCATCGGCGGCATCTTTTTCCGTGCTACTCAGGTTGAACTCGTAGAGGTCGCGAGGTCGTGACGCTTCATGATCCCTGCGGTACGACACGACCATGCGGTACGCACAGCGCGGCGGATACACGCCCGAAGAGCAGGAGCGGCGCGAACGGCTGAGGATGCAGGCAGCCGAGCGGTTCGATCGCGGGGAGAGCATCAAAGCGGTTGCCGAGGAGTTCCGCATCACCGTGCCGACGGTGCGCAGGTGGCGAAGGCAGTGGCGCGAGGGCGGGGCGGAGGCGTTGCGCTCCAAGGGGCCGGTGTCGGTCGAGCGGCTCTCGACCCGCCAATGGGCGCGTCTGGAGCAGGAGTTACGGCGTGGTCCTGCAGCGCATGGCTTCGCCGACGACCAGCGGTGGACGCTGAAGCGGGTCAAAGCGCTGATCGGCCGGCTGTTCCACGTCGGCTACACGGTCCAGGGTGTGTGGAAGCTTCTCAAGCGGCACGGCTGGTCGTGCCAGGTGCCGGTGCGCCAGGCCCTCGAGCGGGGCGAGGAGGCGATCGAAGTGTGGAAGGAGCAGGTGTGGCCGCAGGTAAAACCATGGCAGCTCACCTGGGCGCCCACATCTGCTTCGAAGACGAGACCGGATAGGGCCTGAGGCCTCCGAAGGGACGTACCTGGGCACCGCGCGGAGCGCGGCCGGTGGTGCGGGTGCGGGGCCGGGGAAGTGGCCGGGTCAATGTGGCCGGCGTGGTCTGCTTCCGGCCCGGCGGCCGCCCGCACCTGTTCTGCCGGCTGCACGTCTACCACGGGCGCAAAGGCGAACCCAAGAGCTTCGCCTGGAACGACTACTGCGATCTGATCGTCGCCGTCCACCAGCAGCTCGGCACCTTGCTGGTGTGGTGCTGGGACAACCTGAACGTGCACCTGGACCGGCGGCCGGCGGCCTTCGCCGCTGAGCACTCCGCGTGGCTGACGCTCATCCAAATGCCCGCGTATGCACCGGAGTTGAACCCGGTGGAAGGTGTGTGGTCGCTGATGAAACGCGCCATCGCCAACTTCGTCGCCGCCGATCTGCGTGGTCTCGTCCGCATCGTCAAGCGCAAGCTCAAGAAGATCCAGTTCCGGCCCGACCTGCTCGACGGCTGCCTCGCCGAGACCGGCCTGGTGATCGAACTTCCGATCTCTACGAGCTCAACCTGAGTAATGGAAGTAACCACTGGCAAGAGCATCTCGCTGACTGTCCCTGCTGGGAACCACTGGTTCCTGGCGAAGGCGGTCATGTGAGGTATGAGGGCTGGCTCCCGTCTCTCTGTGGTGGCGTCATCGTCGGGAAGGGCTTCGCGGGGGCGCAATACCGCTTCCGTCTCGCGGAAGGATCGGTGTAAAGCTACTGGTCAGAGGGTTGAGCGATACGCGCACTCAGAGTGTGACCCTGCTGCAAGGGCAGACGTCTGCTGGTGGTACACGTGCGGCGCATTGCTGACCAGTGCAAAGGCGCCTCGTGGTACTCAGAGGGGTGCGCTGGCCCGGGAATGGTCTGCAATGAGCCGTCCTAGATCATGGGCAGCTGCCTGATCACGGACCAGGACGGACTACCTCTGTCGCGGGGCATGTCCGACGCCAACATGCACGACAGGCTCGGCCTGAAGGCCGCTGGTACGCGGGATCCCACCGATCCGCTCGCGGCGGGGCGCGCATCGCCGGCGACCGGCCAAGCTCCACGCCGGCAAGAGTTACGACCACGGCCGCCCGCGCCGATGCCTCCACCGGCCGGGCATCCTCCATCACATCGCCCGCAAAGGCATCAAAGGCATCGAGTCCTCGCACCGCCACTACGAGTGCAAGGCAAGGCAGCCGAACACTTCTTGGCTTTCGTCGGCATCACCGCAGTCCTCATCGGCTACCGCCGACCAACCAACTGACACGACATTCAATTCCCGTTTCCGGTGCTCCGGATCAGCGTAAAGCTGAGTGTCTTCACGGGTGGACAGTTCAGCAGATGACAGACGACCGTTGCGGGACATCAAGAGATGAGTCCGCAACGACCGTCAGCTGAATGACGATACCGAGGCGGCGGTAGTGGGTGGGCTACCTGGTCTTGAACCGGTCCGGACGCACGAAGTCCAGGCCTTCGATGGTCTGTTTGCCGAGCGCCTCGTGTGCGGCGATGTGGCCATAGCCGGTGGCCATCTTGAAGCCCTTTCCGGAGAATCCGGTGGCGCAGTAGACCCTGCTGTTCTCGTCCAGCCAGCCGAGGAGGGGATGCCTGTCCTCGGTGAAGAGGTCAGGGAAGGCGTCGGAGCGCACGATGGTGGGGGTCAGACCGGGAAAGAATTCGGTGACGATATCGGTGGCCTTCTCGACTTCTTCCCGGGTGAGCTCCCTGGGCACGGAGTCCGGGTCGGGGGTTTCCCTTCCGCGTCCGTCCAGCGGTCCGTCCATCGATGCCTTGACCGTCACGCCGTCGACGGCGGGTGCGCCGTACATGGAGCGATCGCCGTACAGCCGGCTGAAGACGGGGAAGTTCTCCGGCGAGAACTGCGTGCCGTCTTCGGCGATGAACCAGGTCAGGACGATCCGATGGGTTTCCGTAACGGCCTTGAGGTGGTCGGGCATGAGCCTTCGGGACCAGCCGCCCGAGGCGACGATGACCTTCTCGAACGTCCAGGTTCTGTCGCCCGAGGCGACGACCACGCCGTGTTCGGTTTCGGTGATGCTGTCTACGGGCGTGTTCTGAAGGACGGTGGCGCCGTTCGCCTCGGCCGCCGCGACGGCGGCGCTGACGGCGCGGTCGGTGCGCAGAACGCCGGCGTGGGGGTCATAGACGGCGCAGTCGTCGGGGCGGAGGTTGTGCTGGGGGTAGCGTTCGGCCATGTCCTCCCGGCTGAGGACGCTGTGCTCGGCTCCGGTGACGCGCGTGGCCTTGAGGAGGCTGGTGATGTAGCTGCCGTTCGCGGTCCCGATGGACAGACCCCCGGTAGTGGTGAGGATGTCCTGCCCGGTTTCCGCTTCGAGCTCGGCCCACAGGCCGCGGGAGCGTTCGATGATGGGGTAGTAGTCGGGCCTGCCGAGGTAGATCATGCGGAACAGGCGGGTGTCTCCGCCCACGGCACTGCGGCCGTGGGCGGGGGTGGCGGCCTCGAAGCCCACTACCGAGTCGGTCAGCCGGGAGGCCTGCCACAGGGCCATGCTTCCGATGCTGCCCAGGCCGATGACTGCGAGTTGTGCATCCATGAGAGCGGTTCCTTTTCGTTTACTCGTGAAGTCCGGCGAGTCTGCTGCCGAATCTGGCCAGCAGCGAGGTCGTGCTGGAACCCCTGCGCTCTTCCCACCGGTCGGCAATGCCGAAGAGCCGGTACATGGCGTGAACACCCAGCCAGCGGATGGGTTCCGGTTCCCACTTCCGTGCCCGGTAGCCGACCCAGGGAAGGGTGGTCCGTTCGGTTTCCTGCTCGAAGGCGAGCTCCACGAGAGTCCTGCCGCCGACATAGGCCGACGTGACACCGTGTCCCGCGTAGCCGGTGGACGATCCGATCCCCGATGCCGGGTCCCAGTGCACGCCGCCGTTCCAGTCCCGCGTGACGCCCAGGACTCCCGACCAGGCGTGGTCCACGTCGAAGGGGATGTCCGGGAAGAAGGAACTGAGCTTGTGCGAGATCAGGTCGATGGTGGACTGGGCGGTCGCACCGGCTCCCCCGGTGCCGGACCCGAAGCGGTAGGGGACACCGCGGCCCCCCATGGCGATACGGCCGTCCGACGTCCGCTGGGCGTAGATGAAGGTGTGTGCGGAGTCGTTGAGGCACTGCAGCCCGTCCCAGCCGATCTGCTGCCATGCCTCCTCCGGCAGGGGCTTGGTCACGATCATCGAGGAATTGACCGGGATCAGGGTCCGGCGGCCGAGCAGCTGTCCCGAATAGCCTTCGGTGCAGATGAACGTCTTCGCCGCGGTGACACGTCCGTCGGCCAGGGTGAGGGTCTTGCCCGCGACACGGTCCACGCGGCTGCCCTCGTAGATCCTGACCCCCATGGAGGTCAGGGTGTCGGCGAGGCCGTAGACGAGCTTCGCGGGGTGGAACCGCGCGCAGTGCTGGTAGAAGAGCCCGCCGTGGACGGTGGAGATGTTGATCCGGCTCCGGAACTCGTCCTGGTCGAGCAGGTGGACTTCGTCGTCGGTCAGCCCGTACTTCAGATCGGCATCACGCCTGGCCACCAGCCGACCCAGCCCCGCCCGAGTGTGAGCGGCGACGAGCGCGCCCCCCTTGTGCTGATCCGCATCGATGCCCTCGGCCCGGAGGATGTCCAGGACGGAGTCGACGCCGGCGACGAATTCCTGCTGCAGCGCCCGGCTCGCCTCCAGCCCTCCCCCGGCGCGGGCGAAGGTGGCACGGTTTCCCGGAGGCATCGCCGAGAGCCAACCACCGTTGCGCCCCGATGCTCCGTAGCCCACCTGCTCGGCCTCGAAGACCGCGACCGAGAGCGACGGTTCCAGCTTCTTGGCGAAGTACGCCGCCCACAGGCCGGTGTAGCCGCCGCCGACAATCGCCACGTCGACGGATTCCTGGCCGGTGAAGCGGGGGAACGAGGGCCTCTTGTCGGCCAGTTGGGCCACCCAGAAGCCAAGCTCTCCGTTTCGGGGTGGTGCCGCAAGGGCGTTCATGGTGTGTCCTTCATCTGTCTCTGGGACGCGTGGGCTGCTGCTGGAAAGCGGTGTGGCCGCCGTCGACGGGGTGCGTTGCCCCGGTGATGTACGAGGACTCCGACGACGCGAGGAACAGGACGGCGTCGGCGATTTCCTCGGGAGTGGCGAGGCGTTGGAGCGGGATCTGCCCCTCACGCTCACGGCGGGTGGCCTCCGGGTCGTAGCTGCGCCGGAAGGACGCCTCGAAGACTCGTCCGACGCTGTCTTGCATCGCGTCGGCCAGCAGGATCTGCACCGGGTGTCGATCGTGCTGGCCGAGGGCGTCGAGTGCCTGTTGCAGCCGGGCCACCGCCGCACTGCTCATGATTGGCTCGCCGCTACACAGCGGTGCAGATGACCTGGATCTCGACCGGGGTGTTGAGCGGCAGCCCGGCGACACCGATCGCGGTGCGGGCGTGGCGTCCGTTCTCACCCAGTACCTCGATGAGCAGTTCACTGGCCGCGTTGGCGACGTTCGACTGCTCACCGAAGTCCGGCGTGCTGGCCACGAAGACCAGCATCTGCACGATC
>NZ_JNWJ01000123.1:0-9329 GCF_000716805.1 Streptomyces yerevanensis
CGTCGCAGCAGGCACCGTGATGTACGTCGTGCCCGTGCTGGCGCTCTTCCTGATCCTCCAGCGCGGCTTCATCGCCGGAGTCTCCACCTCCGGACTCAAGTAACGCGCTTTGCCGACGCACCACCCCGTAAAGGAACTTCGCATGACCACTACCCAGCGCTTCGGCACGTCGTCCGCGGCGGTGAGGTCTTGACCGAGCGTCCGCCACTCACCCCGCAGCTGGGCCGGACGCGGGTCATGGCCATCCTGCGGTCGGCCGACGCGACGGGACTGCCGGCCGTGGCCCGGGCCCTCGCGGCCGGTGGCATCACCTGCCTGGAGGTCACCCTCACCACATCGGGTGCCCTCGACGCGCTGGCCGCCATCCGGGACGAGCTCGGGCCCGATGTGGCGGTCGGCGCCGGCACGGTGATCACCACCGAGCAGGCCCGGGAAGCGCTCGCGGCCGGGGCCGAGTTCCTGGTGGCCCCGGCCGTGGACACCGACGTGATCCGCGGCTCGACCGACAGGGGCATCCCGTTCTACCCGGGCGCCTGGACACCCACCGAAGTGTCCACCGCCTGGCGGGCGGGTGCCGCCGCCGTCAAGCTCTTCCCCGCGAGCACCGGCGGCCCCGACCACCTGCGGCAGCTGCGGGCGCCACTGCCGGACGTCCCGCTCGTCGCCGTCGGCGGAGTCGGCATCGACCAGGCCCGCGACTACCTCGACGCGGGCGCCCTCGCCGTCGGCATCGGCTCCCCTCTACTGCGGGGAGCAGACCGGAATCCGGCACCGGAGACCCTGGACGCCCTCACGGCGAGGACCCGCACGCTGCTCGACGCGATCCGGGCCACGTCCAGTCATCAGGAGGCCGGCCCGTGAACGACCCTTCCCAGCAACGCTACTTGGTGACCGTCGGCGAGGTCCTCGCGGTCCTGGCCGCGTCGGACACCGGCCCGCTGGCCCTGGGCTCCGGCCTGCGTCTCGGGCTCGCCGGAGCCGAGTCGAACGTCGCCGTGGGCGTCAGCCGGCTCGGCGGGTCCGCCACCTGGATCGGCCGCGTCAGCGACGACGCACTCGGCGACCTCATCCTCCGCGAACTGCGCGCGGAAGGCGTCACCACGGTCGCCACACGCGACCGAGCCCCCACCTCGCTGTTGCTGCGCGAACGCCGTACGGCCACGCACAGCCGTACGCGCTACTACCGCACCCACACGGCGGGTGCCCAGCTGTCCGCCGACGACATCCCCGAGGACCTCGTCGCCGGCGCGGCGGTCCTGCACATCACCGGGATCACCCCGGCGCTGGGCGAAGGTCCGGCCCGTGCCGTCACCCGAGCGGTGGACATCGCCGTCGACGCCGGCGTACCGGTCTCACTGGACATCAACTTCCGGTCGTTGCTGTGGGACGAGCAGGAGGCCGGGTGCACGCTGCTGCCGCTGCTGCGCAGAAGCGACCTGGTCTTCGCGGGACCGCACGAGGCGCGTCTCATGGTGCCGGACGCCGACGGCCCGGAGGAACTCGCCAAGCGCGTCTGCGAACTCGGCCCCGCCGGAGCCGTCATCAAACTGGGCGCCGAGGGCGCGTACGCCCTCCTCGACGGCCGGGAACACCGGCAGCCCGCCGTGCCCGTCACCCTGCACGACTCCGTGGGCGCGGGAGACGCGTTCGCCGCCGGATACCTCGCCGAACTGCTCGCGGGCGAACCGCCGGAGAAGCGCCTGCGGACGGCGGCCCTGCTCGGCTCCTTCGCCGTCAGCACCACCGGCGACTGGGAAGGCCTGCCCAGGCGCAACGAACTGGATCTGCTGGACCACTACGACGACATCGTGCGCTGAGCCCTTCCCGGCACCGCATCCGCGCAAGTACCCACCCGCTCAAGGAACTTCCAGGGACCACCCATGCCCACGCCTTCCTCCACCGATGAGGTCGCTGTCCTCATCGGCTCCTACACACCCGACTCCGGCGGGGACGGTGCCGGGATCGCAGCCCTGAAACTCGCCCCGGCCACCGGCCACCTGGCGCACGACACCGGAGTGCCGCCGCTGCGCGTCAGCGGGGCGTCCTTCCTGGCGGCGCATCCCTCGCTCGACGTCGTCTACAGCACGAACGAGACCGATCCGGGCACGGTCAGCGCCCTGGTCGGGCACGGCGACGGCCGACTGTCCCCGCTGGGCGGCCCGTTGAGCAGCGGCGGCGCCAACCCGTGCCACCTCACCGTCCACCCGGACGGGGGCTGGCTGCTGACCGCGAACTACGGCAGCGACACCGCGCCCGGCAGCGTGGCCGTGCACCGCCTCGACGCGGACGGACGCCCGGTGGAGCTGACCGACGTCGCCGTCCACGAAGGGGCGGGCCCGGTCGTCGGGCGGCAGGAGGGCAGTCACGCCCACCAGGTGCTCGTCGACCCGGCAGGCCGTTACGTCCTCGCCACCGACCTGGGCGCCGACGCGGTCTTCACCTACCGGCTCGACACCCGGACCGGCACCCTGGAGCAGGTCGCGGTGAGCCAACTGCGCCGCGGCTCCGGTCCTCGCCACCTCGTCTTCGCCCCCGGCGGTGAGCTGGTGTTCAGCGCGGACGAACTGTCCTCGACCGTCACCTGCCACCGGTACGACGCCGGTACGGGCACCCTGGCGGGCCTCTCCTCAGTGCCCGCCACAGCGGTCCGGAACGTCACCAACCAGCCGGGTGGCATCGTCGCCTCGCCCTGCGGCCGTTTCGTGTGGGTGACCAATCGGGGCGCGGACACGGTGGCCGCGTTCCGGGTCACCGGCACAACACTGGAACCGATCGACGAGATGCCCGCCGGCGGTACCTGGCCGCGCGGCCTGACCCACGCGGACGATCACCTGCTGGTCGCCAACCAGCACAGCGGGACGCTCGTCGCGCTGCGTGTCCTGGACGACGGGGCGCTGCGGCAGGCGGGCCCGGCGCTGTCCGTTCCGTCGGTGGTCTGCGCGCTCGTCCTCTGACACCCGCTTCGCCCCGAACACCTCGTCCGCAAACGCCGGACAGCCTCAAAACAGCCAACGAAAGGCAGTCATGTCCCGCCCCACCCCCGCACGCTTCACCCTCGACTCGGCGTTCGGCATCGGCGCCGTACACCCCCGGCTGTACGGATCGTTCGTCGAGCACCTGGGCCGCTGCGTCTACACCGGCATCTACGAACCCGGCCACCCGCAGGCCGACACCGACGGTCTGCGCCGGGACGTTCTGGAGCTGATCCGGGAGCTGGGCGTCACCACCGTGCGCTACCCGGGCGGCAACTTCGTCTCCGGTTACCGCTGGGAGGACTCCGTCGGCCCGCGCGAGGAGCGCCCGGTGCGGCTGGATCTGGCCTGGAAGTCCACCGAGACCAACGAGTTCGGCCTCGGGGAGTTCATGGACTTCTGTGCCAAGACCGGCATGGAGCCCATGATGGCCGTCAACCTCGGCACCCGCGGAGTGGAGGACGCCCTGCGGCTGCTGGAGTACAGCAACCACCCGGGCGGCACCGAGCTGTCCGACCGCCGTGCCGCCCACGGCGCCAAGGAGCCGTACGGCATCAAGATGTGGTGCCTGGGCAACGAGATGGACGGGCCCTGGCAGACCGGGCACAAGACGGCGGAGGAGTACGGGCGGCTCGCCGCCGAGACCGCCCGTGCCATGAGAATGATCGACCCCGGCCTGGAGCTGGTCGCCTGCGGCAGTTCGGCGTCCTCCATGCCGACCTTCGGCTCCTGGGAGGCGACCGTCCTGGAGGCCGCGTACGACCTGGTCGACCACATCTCGCTGCACGCCTACTACGAGGAGATCGACGGCGACCGCGACTCCTTCCTGGCCTCCGCCGTCGACATGGAGCACTTCATCGAGTCGGTCGTCGCCACCTGCGACCACGTCCGAGCGCGGCTCAAGGAGAAGAAGCGGATCAACCTCTCCTTCGACGAGTGGAACGTCTGGTACCAGAAGCGGCCCAACCCTCACCAGGTCGAGGACTGGCAGCAGGCCCCGCGCCTGCTGGAGGACGTCTACACCGTCACCGACGCCGTGGTGTTCGGCTCGCTGCTCATCGCCCTGCTGCGGCACGCCGACCGGGTGACCGCCGCCTCCCTGGCCCAGCTCGTCAACGTCATCGCGCCGATCATGACCGAGCCGGGCGGCCCGGCCTGGCGGCAGACCACATTCTTCCCCTTCGCCCAGGCGTCGACGTACGGGCGCGGCCGGGTGCTGCGCGTCGACGTGGACAGCCCCACGTACCCCACCGCCCGCTTCGGTGACGTACCGCTGCTGCACGCCACCGCCGTCATGGACGACGAGACCGGCGACATCACCGTCTTCGCGGTCAACCGCAGCCAGACAGACGCCCTGCCCCTGGAAATCGACCTGCGTGGCGTCGGCGCCCACACCGTGGCGGAGCACCTGGTCCTGGCCGACAGCGACCCGGAGGCGACCAACACCGCGGACCGGCCCGACCGGGTCACCCCGCACCCCGCCACCGGCACCACCGTCACCGACGGAGTCCTCCACGCCGAACTCGAACCGCTCTCCTGGAACATGATCCGGCTGACGAACCGGCAGGACTGACCACTCCCGACGTACCGGCTGTCCATGGGCCGCTGCCACCGCCGTCGTCCACGCCGCGGGCACCGGCTCATGGGCCTGCATACGGCACCGACACACACTCACGCCCGGGAAGAACCGATGACAACCGTTGCCCGACCCCTCTTCCGAGATCCCATGCACGACGGCGCGACCGACCCCACCGTCGTCTGGAACCGGCAGGCCGGCGAGTGGTGGATGTTCTACACGAGCCGACGCGCCGACGCCCCGCCGATGAACGACGTGAGCTGGGTGCACGGGACCGACATCGGGATCGCGTCCTCCGCGGACGGCGGAGCCGGCTGGCTGTACCGGGGAATCGCCGAGGGGCTGGACATCGAGCCCGGGCGGCACACCTACTGGGCCCCCGAGATCGTCGACGACGGAACCGACTACCACATGTTCGTCAGCGTGATCCGCGGTGTTCCGACTCAGTGGGCGGGCCATGCACGCGTGATCCGTCACTACACGAGCCACGACCTCTTCTCATGGACCTACCGTTCCACCTTGTCGCTCTCGTCCGAGCGAGTGATCGACGCCTGCGTCCTGCGGCTCCCCACGGGCGGCTACCGCATGTGGTACAAGGACGAGGCCGATCACGCGCACACCTACGCGGCGGACAGCGACGATCTGGCGCGGTGGACCGTCCGGGGGCCCGCCGTCGAGTGCTCGAAGCACGAAGGCCCGAACGTCTTCGAGTTCGGCGGCAGCCACTGGATGCTCATCGACGAATGGCATGGACAGCGGGTTCTTCACTCACGGGACCTGGAGACATGGGAGCCGCGAGGACTCATCCTCGATCGTCCCGGTCAGGGCCCGGACGACGGGGGGTACGGCTACCACGTCGATGTCGTCACCAGCGAACTCGGCGCATTCGTCTTCTATTTCACGCACCCCGGGCGATCCGACGACGGCCCCGGACCCCACAGCGACCACAACGGCCGCCGGAGCTCGATCCAGGTCGCACGCCTGCGGGTGAGCGGAGACACCCTCGTGTGCGACCGCGACGAAGCCCTTGAGGCCCCCGTCCTCCCTCTCGAAGGGCCTGACCGGTGACACGGGAGGCCTTGTGGTTCCCACCCTGACACCGGACCGCCGGCACCACGACGCCGCTTCCCCGCAGGACCGAAGCGTTCGAACTAAGGAAACAAGCAGTCATGCAGCCACTCCCCCGCAGCGCGGTACGCCTTCTCCCCGGCCCGTTCCTGGACGCGCAGGCCACCGCCCTCGACTACCTGCTGTCCCTCGACGCCGACCGGCTCCTCGCGCCCTTGCGGCGCGAGGCCGGCCTGCCGCCGGTCGCCGAGTCCTACGGCAACTGGGAGAACTCGGGTCTCGACGGCCACACCGTCGGGCACGCGCTGTCGGGCGCCGCTCTCATGAGCGCGGTGACGGACGACCCCCGGCCGAAAGCCATGGTCGAACGTCTGGTTCAGGGCGTCGTCGAATGCCAGGACGCCCTGGGCACCGGCTACGTCGGGGGCATCCCCGACGGCGTGTGGCTGTGGCAGCGGGTCGCCGCAGGGCAGGTGGAACGGGACTCGTTCGAGCTCGGTGGTGCCTGGGTGCCGTGGTACAACCTGCACAAGCTCTTCGCCGGCCTGCTGGACGCCCACCGCCACACCGGTTCGGACCTGGCGCTGACCGCCGTCCGACGGCTGGCCGACTGGTGGGACCAGTTGGCGGCCGGGATGGACGACGACACCCACGAAGCCATGCTCCGCACGGAGTTCGGGGGAATGTGCGAGGTTCTTGCGGACCTCGCCGACGTCACCAGCACAGACCAGTACGCCGCACTCGCCCGGCGGTTCCTCGACCAGTCCCTGCTCGGCCCGTTGCGCGAGCACCGTGACGTCCTGGACGGGATGCACGCCAACACCCAGATCGCCAAGGTCGTCGGATACCAGCGGCTCGGCGAGGTCGGCGGCGACCCCGGCCTGCGGGACGCCGCCCGGTTCTTCTGGCAGACCATGACCCGGCACCGGACGTTCTCCTTCGGCGGCAACTCCGTGCGCGAACACCTGCACCCCCGCGACGACTTCACCTCCGCGTTCCAGTCGCCGGAGGGCCCCGAGACCTGCAACACCTACAACATGCTCAAGCTGAGCCGCGCGCTGTTCCTCGAGGAGCCGGACGCCGAGGTGCTCGATCACTACGAGCGGGCGACGGTCAACCACATCCTGTCGTCCCTGCATCCCAAGGGCGGGCTGGTGTATTTCACACCGGTGCGACCGGGCCACTACCGCGTGGTGTCGACGCCCCAGGACTGCTTCTGGTGCTGCGTTGGCACCGGGCTGGAGAACCACGCGAAGTACGGGGAGCTGGTGTACACCGCCGACGGCGGCGACCTGTTCGTCAATCTCTTCATCGCTTCCCGGCTCAGCCTGCCCGAACAGAACCTGGTGCTGGAGCAGACCGGGACGGCCCCCTACGACGACGAAGTGAAACTCGCGGTCCGTGGCGCTCCGGCGACCCTTCTGGCTATCCACATACGCGTCCCCAGCTGGCACGAGGGGACGCCGCAGGTCCGTATCAACGGCGCGCCGCCCGAGGGCGGGCCGGCCCCGCTCACCACGCGCCGCGGGGCAGGCGAACAGCCCCTGACCTACGTGCGTCTGAAGCGGCAGTGGCGCGAAGGGGACACGATCACCGTGCGCCTTCGCCCGCGCATCAGCGCCGAACTGCTCCCCGACGGCTCACCGTGGGTGTCGTACCGCTTCGGGCCCACCGTCCTCGCGGCCGAGGCCGACCGGGGCGACCTGGCCGGGCTCTTCGCCGACGACTCCCGGACGGGTCACGTCGCCGGCGGCCCGCTGCGCCCCCTGGAACACCTGCCCGTCGTACTCGCCCCGAGCGCCTCCGATCCGGCGGCCGGCGTACGCCGCCTCGCCCCGGACCGGCTGGAGTTCGCCCTGGATCACGTGGACGCACGACCGGGTGAGTCCGTCACCCTCGTCCCGTTCGCCGGCATCCACGACTCCCGCTACCACCTCTACTTCCCCGTGGCAGAACCGGAGCGGCTCCACGAGCGGCGGGCGGAGCTGCGCGCGGTCGACGAGGCGGCACTCGCACTGCACGACCGCACCATTGACACCGTTGCCGCGGGTGAGCAACAGCCCGAAAGCGACCACCGATTCCTGGGGCAGGACACGTGGTCGGGCCTCACCGACGGGCTGAGGTGGCGGGCCGCCACCGGATGGTGGTCCTACCGCCTGACAGACCCGGGCGGCGCCGCCACCGGCCTGCAGGTGACCCACCTCTCAGACGGAAGCGCAGGGCCGACCCGCGTGCTGGTCGACGGACAAGCGCTGGGCACGATTACGCCCTCGCCAGATCGCGAGGGCGAGGGCGAGGAAATCTCCCAGGTGTTCCCGCTCGACACGGACCGTCCCGCCGGACCCGTCAAGGTTCGATTCGAAGCGGTCGGCTCTGCACCCACCATCCGGCTGCGCGAAGTGCGCCTGGTGCGCTGACGTGACCCCAGGGCCGGGACCCGACTGCGGGTGCGGTCGGGCCGGCATGCGTCAGAGGTGTCCGCGGCGCGCGACCTCGCCGAGCCAGGCCAGGCTCGGCTCGGGACGCCGCTCGAACGTCTCCCGGTCGACGGCGATCAGCCCGAACGTCGGCCCCCAGTGCCCCCACTCGTAGTTGTCCAGGGCACTCCAGTGGAGGTAGCCGCGTACAACGACACCGCCGTCGTCGATGGCGGAGCGGTAGATCAGCCGTGATCGGTGGCCGGCTTTGGTGCAGATCAGCGCCGCCGTCGAGACCCGCTTGGTGCCCGCGGCGGTGACCCGCACCGCCGGGGTGTGGCCACGTCGGCCCCAGGTGCGGCCCTTGGGCGACCTCAGCCCTTGCCCGGCTCCGTCCTCGAAGCAGAGCCAGGCGCCCAGATCCGCCGCCCTCTTTTTATGACGGGCCACTGCTCGTCCTTCCAGGCGGCGATCCTCTCCTCGTCCTGCTCGGTGGCCTTGCGGGTCGGGACCTGCACGCTCCAGCCGATGCGGTGCAGCAGCAGGTCCAGCCCGGCCAGGGTGTACTCGACGCCGAACCGGCGGCGCACGATCTCGGCGATCCTCGCCGGCGTCCAGCACTGGTCACGCCAGCCGGAGGCGGCCGGGCCGACATCCAACACCCCTTCCAGCACACGCAGTTGTCCCGCATCGAGCTTGCAGCGGGCGCCGCCGGGTCCCTTCGAGGCCAGGGCCTGCCGACCATGCCCAGCCAACGCCCGGCGCCAGCGGTTCGCCGACATCCGGGTCACCCTGAACCGTCGGGCCACCTCCCGGTCACTGGCCCCGGCCTTGATCAAGTCAGCAGCCGCGAGCCGGACTTGCTCACGCCGAGCCCGTTCCTCGGCCGTCAGTCCACCGCCATCGGGATACCTCATTCTCCCGGCACAGCGCGGCCCACGACAGCCGTCACGACCCGACGTAACCCGCACCGTTAAAGATCTCTGGCTAGCCGAACGCCGAGGGCGGTGGTGCCGGTGAGGCCACCGCCGCCGCGTCCGTGACCGCTGTGGCGCCGCCGGTGAAGTCGGTCAGGGTTCTGCCGTGTTCGACCCTCGCGGGGTGCGGGTCCGAGGCGGCGCGGCGGGTCAGTTCGGCGATCGGGAGCGGCCGCCTTGACGACCCTGCGGACGTCGTCGAGAAACTCGGTGGAGGTCAGATGCGCGGGCGTACGCGCCCCGCTGAACACGTCCGCGATGACCAGGTCCGCCCAGCCGTCCGGCACCTTGGCGAGCCCTTCGCGGGCGTCGACGGAAC
>NZ_JNWJ01000124.1:0-9007 GCF_000716805.1 Streptomyces yerevanensis
CCGCCGGCGGCACTGCGGTCGTGGCCGGGGGCGTACCGGTCGTATCCGACGACCTCGGCGCCGCGGGCTGCCAGCCGCCAGGCGGCCTGGCTGCCCATAGTTCCGACGCCGACGACGGCGACGCGCTTCCTGGCAGCTGACACAGGACTTTCCTTTCGTATCGCCGGGGCACATGCTGGGCCCCCGACGTGAGGCTGATCGATTCGAGGTGCTCATGTCTCCGGGATCTCTCCCGGTCGAGCCGTGCCACATTGTGGAACGCTGTGCTAGAATCTGGCACGAGAATGACAGCGGCTCGGAGGGGAGTCAAGAGGGTGTCCAGCAGAAATTCCGAGGGTTAACAGGGGGAAATCGGATGGAAATGAAGAGCGTCACCAGGTCGCTGCGCATCCTGGAGGCGGTCGCCCAGCATCAGCCGGTCACAGTCGGGGAGTTGACGAAGCTCTTCGGAATCCCGAAGTCCACGGTGCAGCGCACCCTGGTCACGCTGGCGGAGGCCGGCTGGCTGCGAGCCAACCGCAGGGACACCACCCGCTGGGAGATCGGCGCCCGGGTGCTGGCCGTACGGCCGGCCGCCCTGCAGGGGTCCAGCCTGTTCGCCGCCGCCCGCGAGCCCATGATCCGCCTCCGGGGCGCGGTGAACGAGACCATCCACCTGTCGGTGCCCGACGCCCTGCAGTGCATGGTCGTGGTGGACCGCGTCGACTGCGACCACGCCGTACGGACCTTCCACACCATCGGCGACACTTCTCCGCTGCACGCCACCGCCGTCGGGCGTGCCATCCTCGCCCACCTTCCGAAGCAGGACGTCGAGGAACTCGTCGCGCGGGGACTGGAACGGTTCAGCGACACGACCCCCGCCGACCCCGACGCGCTGCGCGCCGAGCTGGACCGCATCCGCACCGACGGGTACGCGATCAACACCAACCAGTTCCGCCCGGGCGTCTGCGCTCTCGCCGCGCCCGTACTCGACGAGGCCGGAACACCGCTGGCCGCCGTGGCCATCTCGATGCCCGACTCCCGGTACGACGCGGACCGGGCGCCCGAGTGGGGCCGCCTCGTCGCCGACACGGCCGCGGAGATCACCGGACGCCTGGCGGGCGCCTGAGCGGAAGGCGGTGGCCCGAGAGCCCCGCACCCGGGCAAGGGCCGGCTCGCACGTGCAAGCGTGGGAGCCGGCCCTTGCTCCACCCGCAGACCGGGTGCGATCCGGCTCGATGGTCCCGCGCGGAGTGACCAGCTCGTGCCGCGTGCCGCCCAGCCGCTCGGCCTTCTCGACCGGTGCCTTCTCGTGAATGGTGACGCCGATCCGCGCGGCCGCCTCGGCGAGACCCTTGGTGAACTTGCCGACGTGCAGCCCTGCGCTCTTGGCATCGACCATCCCGCCGTGGAAGCGGTCGGAGCCGATCTCGGAGTGGATCTCGCTCTTGGGGATCAGCCGGGTCTCGACCCCGAGCCGGCCGGACATGATCTCGTGGGTCCTGCGCAGACCCTCGACGTGCGCCGGCTTGGACGCCAGGACCAGCTTGCCCGTGCGGGCGAAGTCGCAGTCGATCCCCTCGTCGGTGACGAGCTCCTCCAGGGTGTCGACCGCGTCGTGGTAGGCCATCAGATACTGCTTGGCGGTGTCGAAGCCGTAGCGGGAGACCGCGTCGCGGAACCCGATTCCCCGAAGAGGTCGCCGACGCGGTCCTCTTCTTCGCATCGTCGGAGTCGTCGCACATCACCGGAGCGGTCCTCCCCGTCGACGGCGGGTACACCGCCTTCTGAACACCCCTGCCTCTGTCGTACGTGAAGGTCGCGAACCGCGAGGATCACCGGACTGCCACGGCTCGACACCAGCCGCATCACCGGCCTCTCCAGCACGCATGCCAATACGTGGCACGCCGTGCTAATATCTGGCACGACATGTCCACGACTCCGCGGAGGGAGTCAGGAAGTGAGCACGACGCAGCCAGATAACTGACGGGGGCACCGGAAGTGGAAATGAAGAGCGTCACCAGGTCGCTGCGCATCCTGGAGGCGGTCGCTCAGCACCAGCCCGTGACCGTGGGAGAGCTGACGAAGCTCTTCGGCCTGCCGAAATCGACCGTGCAGCGCACCCTGGTCACGCTGGCGGAGGCCGGCTGGCTGCGAGCCAACCGCAAAGACACCACCCGCTGGGAGATCGGCGCCCGCATCCTCGCCGTACGGCCCGCCGCCCTGCAGGGATCCAGCCTGTTCGCCGCCGCCCGCGAGCCCATGACGCGGCTCCGCGACTCGCTGAACGAGACCATCCACCTGTCGGTGCCCGACGCCCTGCAGTGCATGGTCGTGGTGGACCGCGTCGACTGCGACCACGCCGTACGGACGTACCACGCCATCGGCGACACCTCTCCCCTGCACGCCACGGCGGGCGGACACGCGGTCCTCGCCCATCTGCCGAAGTCCGAGGTCAACGAGGTCGCGGCCGGCACGCTCGAGGGTTACGGCGAGGAGACCATCACCGACCCGGTGGAGCTGCGCGCGGAGCTCCAGCGCGTCCGAGACCGTGGATACGCCGTCAACCACAACCAGTACCTGCAGGGTGTCTGTGCCATCGCGGCGCCCGTCCTGGACGGTGACGGCGTGCCACTGGCCGCCGTGGCCGTCTCCCTGCCCGACTCCCGCTTCGAGCCCGGCCGACTTGCGGAGCTGGGTCAACTGGTGACCGACACCGCTGCGGAGATCACCGCCCGACACCTGCGCTGAGGGGGACGGACCGGGCCGGAAACAGCCGCGTACCGCCGGGGGACGACAGCACGCCGGTCCGAACCGTGCTTTTTCTTGAGGAGCAGAGGGTGCGTATGGACATTCGGCAGCTGGAGTACTTCCTTGCGATTGTTGATCGTGGGGGGTTCAACCGTGCGGCCTCGGCTCTGTACGTGTCGCAGCCGTCGCTGTCGCAGACTGTGCGGGCACTGGAGCGTGATCTCGGCTCCGAGCTGTTCCATCGCATCGGACGTAGGGCAGTCCTGACGGAGGCTGGAAGGGCCCTGATCGAGCCTGCCCGGGAGGCCGTGCGGAGTCTGGAGACGGCGCGGGCGAGTGTCGCGGCGGTGCATGAGCTGCGTGAGGGGCGCCTGGATGTGGCATCCATGCCGTCGCAGGCGGTGGAGCCGCTGACGACCTTGGTGAGTGCCTTCAGCCACCGGTATCCCGGCGTCTCTGTGGCCATCAAAGCGGCGTTCACCTCGCGTGATGTGATCGACATGGTGCGCACGGGTGCCGTGGAGTTGGGGCTCTTGGCGTCCACCGGTCCGGTCTCCGACAAGGAGGTCGCCTCACATGCGCTGGGGCGGCAGCGCTTTGTGCTGATGGTGCCGGCCGATGGCCCGTTCGCTCATCGAACGGCGGTGGAATGCCGGGAGCTTGCGGGACAGCGGCTGATCGTCGGGCAGGTGGGTACCGGGATGCGCGCCTACGTCGACGCGCTGCGGGAACAGGGCATCGAGTTCACCGTCGCCGCCGAGACCGAGCACCGCGTGTCGCTCATGCCCCTGGTACTGGCCGGGGTCGGGCTCGCGGTGGTCACGGATTCCTGGCGGGACGTCGCCCGGCGACTGGGCGCCCGCGTCCTGGACATCGAGCCGAAGGCCACCTTGGACATCGCCCTCGTCAGCCGCCGCGGCAGCCTGTCCCCCGCAGCCGCCGCGTTCGTCACGGACGCCACCTCGGCCGCCGACAGCTGACAGGCATGGCCTATAACGCAGATCCGCACCGCGCCTTGGACGCCTCACGGACCGCCTTGCCGCAATCAGCGGTATGACGACGAACCACCGCATTGCCCTGATCCCCGGCGGCGGCATCGGCGCCGAGGTACTGCGCCCAGCACAGCAGATCCTCGATGTTCTGGGCCGCCGCCACGGCTTCTGTGTGGCCACACGTCGTACGACGACTGGTCGTGCGAGCGGTGCCTGCGGGAGGGCGCCATGATGCCCGTCGACGGGATCGACCAGTTGCGCGACAAGGCATGGCAGCATCCGTGTTCCCAACCCCCGCCCAGGCCGAACCCGCCAAGTGGATATTAAGTTTCAGGTTGGAACTGAAACGAAAGCTGGTATGGTGCAGCTCAAGCAGCCGCCACCAGATGCAAGCCACGAAGGAGGGGACCTGCTGATGACTTCCACGCCGAGTCGAGCGTTGGT
This sequence comes from Streptomyces yerevanensis, assembly GCF_000716805.1. NCBI lineage: Bacteria > Bacillati > Actinomycetota > Actinomycetes > Kitasatosporales > Streptomycetaceae > Streptomyces > Streptomyces yerevanensis. Next base: position 4,167 of record NZ_JNWJ01000124.1, read on the forward strand.
CAACTACCCCAACAGGTTCGACCCCGCAGCGCTCGGTGAACTGCCTGAGCGATTGCAGTCCACCGTCAAGCGGCGAAACAACGTGCTGGGCCCTGGTTACGCGCTGAACTACCGGGAGCCGGTCGAGTTCGTCTCAGGCCGAGGCGCTCACCTGTTCGACCGGGATGGCAACGACTACCTTGACGCCTACAACAATGTGCCGTGCGTCGGTCACGCACACCCGCACGTTGTCGAGGCCGTGTCCCGCCAGATGGCGGCGGTCAACACCAACACGCGCTATGTGCAGGAATCACTCGTCGACTACGCCGAGCGCCTTCTCGCGACCATGCCCGAAGCGCTCTCGAGGGTCAGCTTCGCGTGCAGCGGGTCGGAGGCGAACGACCTGGCCATGCGCGTGGCTCGCTTCCACACGGGCGGCGAGGGAATCGTAGTGTCTCGCTGGGCTTACCACGGTCTCACTCGCGAGGTTGCGAGCTTCTCGCCGACGCTCGGCGCGGGCTCACCGCTCGGGCCGAATGTGCGGCTCATCGATGCTCCTGATCCGCGACTCGTCCCGCCGGGTTCATCGCTTCCCGACTACATGCGAAGCCAGGTGCGCGGCGCGATCAACGACCTCGAGCGCCACGGCTACAGGCTTGCGGCACTGATCACCGACTGCGCGCACTCCAGCGACGGCCTCTTCACCGATCCCGTCGGTTACCTGCGTGACATGGTCGAGGAGGTGCACACCGCGGGCGGCGTGTACATCGCCGACGAGGTCCAGTCGGGATTCGCCCGGCTCGGAGAGGCGATGTGGGGGTTCAGCCGCCATGGGGTGCTTCCGGACATCGTCACGATGGGCAAGCCCATGGGCAACGGCATGCCGATGTCCGGCGTGGTGTTCAGGCCCGAGGTGTGCGACGAGTTCGGACGGAATGTCCGTTACTTCAATACCTTTGCCGGCAGTTCGATCGCGGTTGCCGCCGGTACCGCGGTTCTGGACGTCTTCGAAGCGGAGAACGTGCAGCAGCGAGTTCTCGACAACGGCAGGGCGCTTCGAGCCGGCCTTGAGGAGATCACTCGAGAGTCTCCCCACGTCGAGGAGGTCCGCGGCAGTGGTCTGTACGTGGGCGTCGAACTCGTGAAGGACCGGGAGTCGCTGGAGCCCGATCGTGCCCGCGCTGACCGCGTCATCAACGACATGCGCGAGCGTCGAGTCCTCATCAGCGGCACCGGGGAAGCAGTCAATGTGCTCAAGATCCGACCACCGCTGGCCTTCGACTCGGCCGACGTGACGCGATTCCTCGAGACCTTCGCGGAGATCGCCGAGATGCGCCTGTAGCAGGCCGAAAGCCGAAGGGACCGAACGGTGAACACCTCGCCCCCTGCACGTACCGCCCAGCAGTTGTTCGAGGAGAGCGGCCTGGCCTCGTCCCACAAGCCCATCGAGACGAACGTGGTGGACGCTCTCCTCGCCCGGCACTACCAGCTGAGCGGACATCTCGAGCGGCTGGCAACCGAGAAGGACGACACGTTCCGGCTGCGGACCGGCACGGCCGACCATCTCGTCAAGGTTTCCCCGCCCGACGAGGCGGTAGCTGTCGTAGCTCTGCAAACGGCTGTGATGCGCCACCTCGAAACCGAAGCTCCTCATCTGCCCGTCCAGCGGGTCAAGGCGACCACCGAAGGCAGCGACGACGTACCGATCGAGACGAAGGGCGGCGGGGTCCGAGTCCTGCGCGTCTTCGACTTCGTCGAAGGTGCCGTCCTGGCGCGGACGAAGCCCGATCCCCACCAGCTTGCCCAGGTCGGGCAGATGCTCGGGCGAGTGGATCTGGCTTTGCGGTCATTCAGGCATCCAGCGGACGAGCGGCGCCTTGTGTGGGACCTTCGACACTTCGACCAGCTGCGGGAGCTCATCGAGTACACGCCCAGCGCCACGCACCGTCGGCTGGCACAAGAAGTGTTCCGCCTTTTCCACGAGGCCGTTGTTCCGAGGCTGGGTGATCTCGAGACCCAAGTGATCCATGGTGACTACAGTCCCTACAACGTCCTGGTGGATCCGCGGCCGGACAGCTTCGTCACAGGAGTAATCGACTTCGGTGACAGCATGCGCAGCGCTTTGATCTTCGATCCTGCTGTGTCGCTCGCGAACCTTCTCGGCCGGACACCATCGGATCCCTGGCGTGAGGCATACAGCTTCGTCGCGGGATACGAGCGGGCCCGGCCGATCAAGGACACCGAACTCCCGCTCCTGCCTGTTGCCGCGCTGGCACGCCTCACACTTCGCGCGCTGGTCACCCATTGGCGCGCGGAACGAGTGCCGGAGCGTCGCGACTACCTGCTCGAGCACGCCAGAGACGACTGGGTCAACGTGGAGCGGGCCACGGCCGTCGCCATGGAGGAGGTCGTGGCCCGCTTGCTGAGCACCCGCCATGACAGGCCTTGAGCGACGCCACTGAGGCGACACTCGCCGACGTCCGACACGGCAGACTGGCCGATCGCCAAGTTCAACAGAAGCGCAGGCGAGCCAAGGATCAGCATCTTCGCCGATGCCTACGGGCAGCTCGGCAAGTCCGGCAGAGACCACTGGTTCGGGCTGCGTGTGGTCTCGCTAAGGTCATGAGGTGAGCCGCATCAACCCCACACCGCGCGACTACAACAAGGCAAGTGTCCTTGACGTGCTTCTCTCCCATGTGCCGTTGACCCGGAACAAGCTCATCGAGCTCACGGGGTTGAGCAAGGCGACGGTGTCGCGGGCCGTCGAGGAACTGCGCTCTGACGGGTTCGTCGTGGACGGGGGAGTCGACGCCGTCGTCGGGCGTGGCCGTCCGTCGACGTACCTCGATGTGCCCGAGACGGCCGGACATGTCGTGGGGGTCGGCTTCGGCGCCGTGACCACCGGCGTGCTGGTGACCGACCTACGCGGCCGTGAGATCGGGCATGTGATCGTCCCGACGGTCGAGCACCACGACGTCCCCGCTGCCGGCCGGTGGCTGGTCGACCTGATCGCGCGGACCAGCGCCTCCGCACGAGGGCCACTGCGCCAGGTCGTCGCGGCACTGCCCGCCCATGTCCGCGACGGCGCCGAGGTCTTTCGGCCTGCCGATCCGATGAAAATCTTCTCCGGCAGAGACCTGCACCGAACCGTCGAAAAGCTCGTCGGTGCTCCAGTGTCCTTCGACAGTGACGCGAACGCGTCCTTGCTCCAGGTGCTCACGGACGACGCGAGCATCCATGACGCTGCCCTGTTCAGCGTCAGCAGCACGCTGAATTTCGCCACCTGCAGGGACCGGGAACTGGCTCGGGGACGTACTCCTTCGTTCGGCGACATCGGTTCCCTCTCCTCCGGCATCGACGACCGCACTCTCAACGGGCTGCTGAGCACCGCAGGGCTTGTGAAGTTCGCTCGTGAACACGGACTGGACCTCGAACGCGTCGAGGATCTGTGGCTGGCACCTCAGGACCATCGAGGCCGGGCCGAGATACTCAAGGCGTTCACGACGGCGGTCACGACCGCCGTGAGCATCGTCGCCGTGACACTCGATCCCGAATCCGTCTACTTCGTCGGCCGGTTGCACCCCTTGGTGGACGAGGTACTCCCCGAGGTACGCAAGCGACTCGAACAGACCTTGCCGGTCATCCCCCGGATCACGACCGTCTCCCAGATTCTGGGACTCTCGGTAGCACGCGGCGCGGTGCACGCGTGCCTGGCCATGACCCACAACCGCCTACGGGACGCGCTGCTCAAGGCACGCAGTCAGGGACCGCAGCAGGAGCAAGCCGCGCCGGCATTCTGATCCGGACTGCGAGCATGAGGACCACCCGCGCTGTCGGGCCGCCGACTGTGCCCGGGCGGCTTCGAGCAGCGCGCGGGTCGTGACCACGTTGGCGCTCATGCCGAGGTCGGAGTCAGCCTCGCATCAGGCCGAGACAGCGGAGGCGAGGGGGATCAGTACGTCCACCGGCTCACCGAACACCGGTCCTCAGTCGCTTTCCCCTCGGTGGCTGCGGTAGTCGTTCAGCCAGCGGAGACCTTCGCTCGTGCCGGCGCGGGGGTTGTACTCGCAGCCGATCCACCCGTCGAAGCCCAGCTCATCGACCACGTCGAGCAGGTGGCGGACGTTGAGCTCACCCCGGTCGGGCTCGTTGCGGTCGGGTACGCCCGCGATCTGCAGATGGCCGACCCGGCCGGTCGGCAGGTCGCGGCGCAGGGTCGCGGTGAGGTCGCCCTCGACGATCTGGCAGTGGTAGAGGTCGAGCTGCACCTTGAGGTTCGAGGCTCCCACCTCCTGCACCACGGCGTGGGCCTCGGCCTGGGCGCTCAGGAAGTATCCGGGCATGTCGCGGCCGTTGATCGGCTCGATCAGGACGTCGACGCCCGCCGCGGCGGCCCGTTCCGCGGCCCGGGCCAGGTTGGTCAGGTAGGTGTCGCGGTGCTTGGCCCGCTCGACCGGTGTCGCGTCCGGTCGGAACAGCCCGGCCATCAGGTGCACCCGCGGGCAGCCCAGCGCCGCCGCGTACTCCAGAGCCCGGTCGACCCCGGAACGCACCTCCGCCTCGCGTCCGGGCAGTGCCGCCATCCCGCGCTCTCCGGACTCCCACGCTCCGGGTGGTGCGTTGAAGAGCACCTGCCTCAGGCCGTGGTCGTCCCGGTTGTAGACGCGGGCGAGGAGGCCCGCCTCGCGCAGCCTGCGCGGGATCAGGTCGACGATCAGGCCGGCCCGGGCCAGGTCGCTGAAACCGCCGTCGTCGAGGTCGCCATGTCCGCGGTGAGGGTGCCCAGGTCGGCCCGGACGGTGCCGCGCGCCTTGGTGCCGGGCCGGGCCTCCAGGGAGCCGACGGAGAGGGTGGTGTCGCTC
>NZ_JNWJ01000125.1:0-8668 GCF_000716805.1 Streptomyces yerevanensis
CCCGTCAAGGAGCGCCCGCCGCGGAGCGGCTGTGTCACCGCGGTGCGTGCTCTCGGCGTGCCGGGTGCAAGCCCTCGTACTGGACGTACTTGGGCTTGTACCCGGTGCGGCGAGAGTGCGTGCCGGGCGTCGCGACGGGGCGAACGTTGCCTGTCGGGGCACTAGCAGGCCGTGCTGAGCCGGACGCCCTTGCGCTCCTCAGCAGGCATCGCATGGTTGTTGTCCTCGCCGGCCAACAGGATGGAGCGCTGCAGTTTCCGCAGCCAGGCGGAAGGCTCCAGCCCCTTGCTCCGCACCAGGGTGTTGCGCAACCGCTGATAGGCGTCGAGAGCCTCGCCCCGGCGGCCGGATCGATGCAGGGCCAGCATGTACTGGCCACAGAGCGTCTCGTGGGTGGGATAGCGCTTGATCAACACGGTCATTTCGGCGAGCAGGGACCGGTGCTGCCCCAGTCGCAGTTCGGCCTCGATGCACTGGTCCAGCGCGCACAACCGCGTCTCTTCCAGCCGCTTGATCTCCGTCTCCAGCTGTTTGCCCGCCTGTACGTCGACAAGTGCGGGACCACTCCACAGAGCGAGCGCTTCACGCAGGCACCGTGCCGCCTCCGTGAAGTCACCGGCGTCCATGGCCCTGTACCCCACCTCGGACAGTCGCTCGAACTCACGGATGTCGCTGGTGCCGTCGCCGCGGTGAAGAAGGTAGCCGCCCGGAAGAGTCATCAGGACGTCCTTGGCGGTAAGCCCCTCGCCCCCCACCGAGTTCTCCAGCGCTGTCGTGATCAGCTCACGGAGTTGAAGGACGTATGTCTGAACGGTGGTACGGGCGCTTCGCGGGGGGCCTGCGTCCCACAGCTCTTCGATCAACGCGTCCACGGGAACCACTTGGTCCGCACGCACGGCCAGGAGAGCGAGAACCTGCCGTGTCTTGGGTGCGGTTGGCGTGATCGAGACCCCGTTCACCGATACCGCCAATGTCCCCAGTATTCCGATGTGCACCGCCATGTCCCCCTGTCGCTGCCGGCTGTGCGGTCACCCGTTGAACAACGGGTCCCCAGTGACCAGCTCATCGAAAAACATTCCAAACGGTTTGTCAACGGAAGATCACAGGGCTCACCTTCTCGAGAGGGAACCAGGAAGATCGCGCCTTTTGCCTACCCAAATACGGACAAACTCACCGCGAATGAGGGCGAGGGCTCGCGGCAATGACATGGTAAAGATTTGTTTGCCGCACCATTAAAAAACCAAACGGATGGGTTCTTATGAACATGGACATGCTTCAAGCTGAGGCAGCAACAACTCCCAGAGCAGATTCAGATGTTCCGGAGCGATCCACTCCGTATTCTTCGACGCCAGTGCTTCGATTCCGGCCACCGCAATCACGATGACCGCGCCGGCCGCGCTCCGCGAGACTCCGGGCGCGAGCTCGGCCGACTTCTCAGCCCGCAACAACATGGCGTACACCCACGCCTGCCAGCGCCCCCACAGATCGACACTGCTCTCTCGGGCGACCTCCGCGCCCAGCCGGAAACCCGCTCGCACGACCGCGTCGGTCGCGACACTCTTCATGAGGGCGTGGGTGGCATCGATGACGGTTTGCAGCGACGTCACCCCTTCCCGCTCCTGAAGGCGCTGCAGGATGAGCTCCACCCGCGCGTCGGCCTCTTCCTCGATCGCCCTGGCCAGGTCGTCCTTGCTGTGGAAGTGAAAGTAGAGGGCCCCCTTGCTCACCCCAGCCACATGACTGATCAAGGGAAGCGAGGCACGCGGAAAGCCCTCCTGCGTGAAGATCTCCGCTGCGGCCTGCCGCAACGCTTCGCGGGTCCGGATCGCACGCTCCTGCTTGGTCATCCACGCCTCCCCTGACATCGGACGACGACGGCTGGCGCGACCGCCTCGTCCACCCCTCAGCTCACCTGCTGCTCGCGGCCAAGTTAGCAAACCGCTTAGACGGTTTTTAACCTGCTTCAGTCAAACTGGACGTGGGATTGACCAGGGATGGAGGTGATGCAGACATGCCCGCGGCGCACTTCGGCTCATCCAGCCCGCGGGAAAAACAAACCGGCAGCCGCGCGTCGCACTCCCGCCCGGGGGAGACGTCAGACGTCGGCTCCGGTTCCAGCCGTCATCGACATAGCCTTGGCTTCTGCCATGACACGGGCTCCCCGATCAGGGGCGGTGTCGAGCTGCACCAGCACCGCAGGGGCGGCAATGGCCGGAAGGATGTGGTCGAAGAGCTCGGACATGCGTAGGCTCAGATCGGACCAGTTGGATACGGCCTGCGAGACGAACTGGACACCGATCCAGGCACCGAGGAAGACCGTGGCCGTCCTTGCCGGCACGACGTGAGGGAAGACCTCTCCCCGCGTCTTGGCTTCGGAGAGGACATTCGCCGTGAGGTCCGTCCAGGCCGGCCAGGCACTGCCGAAGAGATCACGGCCCTGGAGATCCGCGGAGAGCCGAACGCCGGCAAGGAGCAGAGGTTCCTGCGGCAGCCGCGCGGCGAGCGTCATGCCCGCATCCACCCACTCCTGCAGCTTGAGTTCGCGGGGCAGGTGGTACTCACTGCTGATCTGCGCCTCGAGCACACCTTGAGCAAGGGCCGCCTTGGAATCAAAGTGGAAGTACAGGGCGCCCTTGGTCACGTTGGCGCGGCTGTGGATCTCATTGATCGTGGCTGCCGCATAACCGCGCTCGGCAAAGACCGCTGCGGCTGCCTCGAGAACGGCACGGCGGGTCCGTAGACCGCGCTCCTGCTGAGCCACGGCACCCTCCAGAGACAGAAACAAAACCGAATGGGACGTACTTTAGCGCACGACGACTTTCTCCGAGGAGGATCATTCACCGAGCAACGTGGCTGTTCCTGTAGATTCGTCGGCCTGCCCTGCAGGAGCACGGAGCTTCTACCAAGCGGTTCGCCCGCCGTCCACAGCAAGGCAGGACCCGGTGACGAACGAGGCTCGGTCGCTGCACAGCCACGCCGCTGCTTCAGCCACCTCCTCGGGTTCTGCGGCGCGTTGCTGCGGAGCGGAGCGGAAGGCTCTCTGCTCGGCCTCGGGGTGCAGCGTGAACCATTGGTCCACCAACTCGGAGCGTGTCAGGCCCGGAGCTATCGCGTTGACCCGAATCCCGTGCTCCGCGTACTCGACAGCGGCGGCTTTGGTCAGCCCGATGACGGCGTGCTTCGAGGCGATGTACGGGGCCGCGACCGACGTGGCGACGAGTCCCCCGACACTGCTGGTATTGACTATGGAACCGCCCCCGGTCGACAGCATGGCCGCGATCTCGTGTCGTAGACAGTGCCAGACACCGGTCACGTTGACGTCCATGACCCGTCTGTAGGCCTCGTCGTCAGTGAGGTGCAGCGGGGTCTTCTCGACACCTGTGCCCGCGTTGTTGAAGGCGGCGTCCAGTCTGCCGTGCTGGGAGACCGTGAATTCGACCATCGCCTGGACATCGGCCGGGTCCGAGACGTCGGCGGTGAAGCAGCTTGCCGTAGCCCCCTTGTCCCGCAGTTCGTCCACAAGGCCGCGCAGGCGGGCTTCGCGGCGTGCCGCGAGGACCACGGTGGCTCCCTGCTGAGTGAAGACGCGGGCCGCTGCGGCACCGATGCCGCTGCTGGCTCCCGTGATGAGGATGGTCTTCCCGGCCAACGGCGCCCTGTCATCGCTCATGGCTCACTCCTTCCGGTCGCGTCCGGCGTGTGCGGGGGACTCGGTGGTGTCCCACACGACGCCGGTCGATGCCTCGTGGTCGAGGGTTCGCAGGAGGCCCTCGTCGATGTCACTCAGTGCGCGGACCATGTGCCGTACGCCTGCCCGTGCCATCAGGCTCTGCTGGTACTCGGCCTCGGCGTTGGGATGCCCGATGAACGGCACTCCCAGCGACCGAGCGACCTCAGCCACTCTCGCCACGTCGTCGATGAAGACCGCTCTGTCGTACTCGAGTCCGAAGACGTCGCGGGTGATTTCGTGGATGCCCGGGCGGAAGCCGTCCGTACATACGTAGCCGGGGTGATCGAAGAGATCGGTGAACTCGTCGAGGTGGCGATCGAAGTGGGATCTGTCCAGTCCGCCGTAACACACGACCTGGAGGCCCAGACCGCGCAGGAGCCGCAGCAGGCTGCCGGCGCCGTCGAGCACACGCACCGGATGTCGGGCCACGTACTCTTCCCGCCGCGCGAGGTAGTCGGCCACCAGCTCACGGGGAGTCACTTTCGTCTTCGTCGCCTCGGCGAACACTGCGGCGGCGGCGAGTTGTGGCTGGGAAAAGAGTGCGTACTCGACCTCAGAGGTGTAGTCGCCGCCGTGGTCGATCACCATCTCGCGGATCACCGGGCTGAAGGTGTCGTTGAGCAGGACGCCGTCGATGTTGACGGCTGCGAGACGCAGGTGCTTCAAGGCGGTGGACACATCCATCCCCCCTCTTTCGTTCTGCTCGGCGGACTCAGGGAGTGGTGGCGGGCTCGAGAACCACCGGGAGTTCGCGGTGGCCGGTGCTGATGAACGACTCGAGCGGACGCAGGCGCTCCCGTGGAACTGCCAGAGCAATCCTGGGAAAGCGCTCGAAGAGTGCGGGAAGTGCCGTGAGGGCCTCCGCCATCGCAAGGGGACGCCCGAGACAGTGATGAACGCCATGACCGAATGCCAGGTGGTCGCGGCTGGTTGCCCGAGCGGCGTCGAAACGGTCGGCGTCCGTCCCGTGCTGGTCGGGGTCGCGGCCCGCCGCTGCCACCGAGAGCAAGATCGGGGCCCCTTTGGCGATCCGTACGCCATCAATGTCGATGTCCTCGACGGCGAAGCGCAGGGGGACGTTGGCCACCGGGCCCTGGGAGCGCAGCGTCTCGTTGACGACCGCCTCCCACGTGACCATGCCGTCGCGAACCAGCCGCAGCTGTTCGGGTTCGGCCAGCAGAATGTCGATCGCGTGGTCCAGCAGATTGACGGTGGTCTCATGGCCGGCACCGATGATGAGCAGCAGGGTGTCGACGAGTTCCTTCTCCGTGAGTCCTGCTCCTGCCTCGTCGCGCACGGCGATGAGATCGCTCGTCATGTCGGAGGCGGGTGAGGCACGTTTCCGCGCCACGAGATCACTCAGCAGCGCATACAGCTCAGCCTGATTCGCCTGGGCCTGGGCCGAGGTGGTCGTCGTGGTGAACAGGACGTCCACTGCACGATGCAGGTTCTCCCGGTCGGGTTCGGCGAGGCCGATCAGCTCGGAGATCACCCGGATGGGCAGCGGGTAGGCGAACTCGCGGCGCAGATCGACCGGCCGGCCGGGAGGCGTGCGCGCCAGCCGGTCGAGCAGGTCCTGGGTGATCTCGACGATCCGGGGCATGAGTTGGGCGGTGCGCCGCGCTGTGAAAGCCGGGGCGACCAGTTTGCGCAGCCGTGCGTGCTCGTGGCCGTAGGCCGTGAGCATGTTGCGCACCGAGACCCACATGGCCATGGGCCAGGTGTCGTCCACTTCACCCGCGATCCAGGCAGGCCAGTGCTGGTATGCGTCCTTCGAGACCCGAGGATCGACCATCAGCTTCTTGATGGTGGCGTGTCGAGTGACGGCCCACGCCATCACCCCGCCGGGTAGAAGCACTTGGGTGGCCGCGCCGCGTGCGCGCAGCCGCGCCGCTTCCCCATGCACGTCCCTGCCTGACGGATCCAGCACCGTCAGGTCGGTTCTTTTCTCCATTGAGCAGCTCCGCGAGGCAATGTCCGTTCGAGGGCACGAAAATGAGCAGCCGGGCTGCCCGGAAGAAGTCGACGAACGAACACTTCAGGAGCAACTTCGCTGCTGCGATGGCTACTTGGCCAAGCCTTCGGGGATCACGCGAGCAACCGCAAGACGCATTACCATTCCCCCATATCCGGAATTCCGGACTCCGTACGCTTTGACGTACTTTTACCGATCTTTGATTGAGAAGAAAACCGGTAGGTCCGTATCTTACCTTACCGTGCCTCCACGATCCCTTCACTCAACAGTGGAGATCCCGATGACTTCGGTCCCACCCCTCACCGAAACGCCCGCGGCGCCGCTGCCCCGGCTGACCACGACCGTTCCGAAGGAGTACGTTCACAGAGCGAGTCTGGCCGAGGTCTTTCTCACCGGCTGCACGAAGCAGAGCGAGACCCACTTCGAGCTCACCGGCCAATGGCCGCGCGCGCACACCTTCTTCCATGACGTCAACGGCAAGGACCACGACCCCCTGCTGGTTGCCGAAACCTTCCGGCAGACCGGTCTCTTCCTCGCACACGCCGAACTGGGAGTACCGCTCGGCCACCACTTCGTCATGTGGGACCTGACGTTCACCACGCAGCTTCCCCACCTGCGCATCGGTTCGGCGCCCACGGACATAGGCCTGACCGCGATATGCACCGATGTCAGCCGCCGAGGGCGCACGACCAGCGGGTTTCGCATGGAGCTGGCCTTGAGGCGCAGCAGCCAGGTCATTGCCACCGGCGGGGGGCGATTCACCTGCATCGCTCCGGCCGTCTACCGCAGACTGCGCGGTTCGCGACTGGGCAGCACCGGCACCGTGCCGCCCCAGCCGGCGGGCGATGTCCTGCCACCATCGGCAGTGGGACGCCTCAGGCCGAGCGACGTGGTCCTCTCCGCCACCCATCTGCCGAACAGATGGCTGCTCCTTCCCGATCCAAACCATCCGGTATTGTTCGACCACGCCGGGGATCACCTGCCTGGCATGGTGTTGCTGGAAGCAGCCCGCCAGGCCGCCGGCCAGTGTGTCGCTCCTGGCACGATGCTGCCGTCGGCCATGTCCACCGTGTTCCACCGCTATGCGGAACTCGACGAGCCGTGCTGGATCGAAGCCGCGCTCGCACCTTCCCAGGAAGGCGGTGGCATCACAGTCGAAGTGACGGGCCGTCAGGGAGGGCACCAGGTCTTCTCCTCCACTGTCACCGGTCCACGGCCGTTGGCACTGACAACTCGGCGGATCCGGGTCGCTGACGCAGAGACATGACACCTCATGGCTTCGGACGACAGACTGGCCGCGGCCCAGTGCGAATCGCGTGACAGGAGCACAGTGGCGCAGCGAGATGCGCAGAATGCACAGGTCAGCGCTGCGGCAGGCCCACCGTGTGCGTCGCTCCTGCCGGGGCGCCCACTCCCCGCCCTCCGTGGCAGGGCTCACCGGCCGACTTCGCCGTACGCGGCGAGGAGGACGGCCGGGTCCGGTCCCTCCTGGACGGGCCGGCTTGGCCGGCCCGTCCAGGACGATGAACCGGAGCAGATCACCCCGGGACTTCTTGTCGAGCTTCATCGTCTGCAGCAGCTTGGGCCACTGGGCATAGCGGTAGTGCAACGGCAGCCCGACCGACTCCAGGATCGTGCGGTGACGGTCGGCCGTCGCATCGTCCAACCGCCCGGCGAGACACCCCAGTTCGGCAGCGAAGTGCATACCGACGGAGACCGCCGCACCGTGCGTGCCGCCACTTGTAGCGCTCGTTCTTCTCGATCGCGTGGCCCGGCGTGTGGCCGTAGTTCAGGATCTCCCGCAGACCCGACTCCTGCAGATCCGAGGACACCACCTCCGCCTTCACCCAGATCGACCGCTCGATCAACCCGGCCGTGTACGGCCCCGCCAGCGTGCGGGCCGCCTGCGGATCCGCCTCGATCAGCTCCAGGATCCGCGGATCCGCGATGAACCCCGCCTTGATGATCTCCGCCAGCCCGGACACGTAGTCGTTGACCGGCAATGACTCCAGCGCCGCCAGATCACACAGCACACCCGCCGGCGGATGAAAGGCCCCCACCAGGTTCTTGCCCTCGGCGGTGTTGATGCCGGTCTTGCCGCCGACGGCCGCGTCCACCATGGCCGACACCGTGGTCGGGATGGCGATCCAACGCACGCCGCGCAGCCAGGTCGCGGCCACGAACCCGGCGGGGTCGGTGGTCGCGCCGCCGCCCACGCCGACGATGACGTCGGATCGGGTGAACCCAGACTGACCCAGCGCCTTCCAGCAGTAGGCGGCCACTTCCGCGGTCTTGGCCTCCTCCGCGTTGGGCACCTGGATGGCGACCGCCTCGTACTCCTGCCCGGCCAGGTCCGCGCGCAGCACCTCACCGGTCTCGGCCAGCGCCTCGGGGTGGATGACGGCGATCCGCCTGGCCTTGCCGCCGATCAGCCCGCCCAGGAGCTGACGGCCCACCAAGACCTCGTACGGCTCCGACCCCGCCGTGCCGCCGACCTGGATCCGGGTGACTTCCTCGCTCATGCTTCCTTCAACTCCAGGGCGTTCAGGGCGATTTCGGTGACCTCTTCGGGCGTACGGCCATCAGTGGCCACCACGGCGGTGGCGACCTCCTCGTACAGGTGGCGCCTTGCCTCCATCAGTTCCCGCTACTGCTTGCGCGGGTTCACGGCGAGGAGGGGGCGGGCGGCGTTCAGGCCGGTCCGCCTAGTAGCGCTTCGTTACCTTGGGTGATCTCGCCTGGTGATGGGCATAGTCGAGGCATGAAGCTGGGGGAGCTGGAACGGCTCCGGGGTGAGTTGTCGGAGTTTGTTGCCGATGTGTTCGCTTTGGTGTCGCGGCGGGATCAGCGGCGGTGGGGCGAGTGCTATCGGGATCGTCGGCAGTACTCCGGGCTTCAGCCCGGAGGTGTAGCCGACTTTCCCGCGTAGCGGGGCAAGGAAAGGCGAATCGCCGTCAGGGCGA
>NZ_JNWJ01000126.1:0-8615 GCF_000716805.1 Streptomyces yerevanensis
GACGGCGTCACGCAGGATCAGCAGCGTCCATTTCTCCCCGATCACGTCGAGCGTGCGCTGGACGGGGCAGTTCTCCGTGCTCGCCTCAAGCCACTCCATCCCGCCATCGTACGGGCCTGACTTCGTCGTTGACAGTCAGCTGGACAAAGGGCTAGCTTCGCTCATAAAAGTCAGATGGGAAGGCCTTGGTCGTGGGACGAACACGTACGTATCAGTGGGAAGATCCCGCGCTCCTGGCGGAAGCCGCCGGGCGCATGGCCGGCATCGACTTCCTGCGCGAGCTGCAGGCGGGGCGGCTGCCGGGACCGCCCATCAACTACACCGTCGACTTCGCCCTGGACGAGGTGGAGCCCGGCAGGGCGGTCTTCTCGCTGACGCCGGGCGAGGAGCACTACAACCCGATCGGCAGCGTGCACGGCGGCATCTTCGCCACCCATCGATATTCCGCCAGGCGGCGGCCCGTTGCCCCTTGGTGGCTCGTCGATTTTTTGAATTACGTTCGCAATACCATAGACTGGCGAAGTCGGTGAAGGGCAACCGGCCCTTCCGGTCGGCGAAGGAGCGTGTGCTGTGGTGCGGTACGCAAAAGAGCACAAGTCGGAGACGAGGCGGCGGATCATCGAGACGGCGGGCCGCCGGCTCAAGCAGGACGGTATCGACGGCTCCGGGGTCTCGACGCTCATGAAGGACGCGGGGCTGACCAATGGGGCCTTCTACGCTCACTTCGAATCCAAAGACGACCTCGTCACCACGGCAATCGCCGACCAGTTGAAGGTGCAGGCCGAGGACGTCGTCGCGCGGGCTGCTCCTGGCCGTGCCGGACTCGAGCAGATCGTGCGCGGGTACCTGTCGCCCCAGCACCGCGAGAGCCTTGGCGACGGCTGCCCCAACGCCGCGCTGCTCGACGAGATCGGGCGCTGCACCGACACGACCAGGCAGGCGTACACCGACGGCGTGCTGGTCCTCGTCGAGGGCATTGCCGCCCGCATGGCGCCCGAGGCCCCGTCCTCCGCACGTGTGAAGGCGCTCAGCCTTCTCGGTCTGATGGCCGGGACACTGCAGCTTTCCCGCGCTTTGACCGACAGCCAACTCGCCGAAGAACTCCTCGATCAGGGGGTCAACAACGCCCTCGCCCTGCTGGACGCCGGGCAGCGCGTCTGACGCACCCAACCCCAACCCCAGGCCGTGGCTCTCGGGGAGCGGTCCGAAGCCGGCAGGTTCTCTCCGGCTGGGACTCAGCCGACGCCGCCGGGGATCACCTCCTGCGCTGCCGGCGGCTGTGTGCTCTTTCCATCCCTGCGCCCTGAACCGCGACGGGCATTTCACGGCTCGCGCCGGGCAGCGCTCCCGGCCGAGGCCGCGGCTGACGGCCGTACCGCCGCACGTACGCATCAATTCACCCTGGCCGAACGCGGGGGGCCGCGCGTTCCGTGCGCTGCCGCGACTCTCGTGCTGCTTCTGCTGCCGATCACCCAGGGACACGAGTGGGGCTGGTCCTTACCGAGTGCGATCGGCTGCTTCGCCGGGGTGGCCTTCGCGCTGATGGCGCTGGTCGCCTGGTTCGGCCTGCGGCGCATCCAGGTGGCACAGCACCATGCCGCCGAAGCGGCGGCGGGCCGGGTTGTCGTGGCCGAGTCCGAGGTGCTGCCCGGGAGCAGGTAGGAGGCCCGTACGGAGCCCTGGCGCGGCGGCGTCAGAACAGGGCTTTCGCCTCTGGCGCCGCTACGGACACCGTCACTCCGGTCCTGGCTGGCCGATCACCGTGCACCGCTGAGGCAGGCCCGCCTTCGCGACCGGGCGGCTGCCGGCGGAATTGTGCGCGGGCAGCTGTGTGCAGCGGTCGGTAGCGGAGTCTCCCCGGTTCGGCGGCAGGCCTGCTCCCTCGTCACTCATGTGAGTACGGTCATAATCCCAAATCTGGTCAGGACCTTGTCTGTGGGCTTACCTCCTGCTTATTGTCGTACGGTCGTAATCTAAAAGTCTCGACGAACGTACGGGCGCAGCGTTCTGTGAACCCGCCGGCCAAAGAGGCCCCGCAGCTCTCAGTCGAAAGGGACTTCCCATGAAGTCGCTGGTCTTGCCGAAGACGACGCCGGAGGCGGCGGACGAGGTGCGGGGTGTGGAACGGACGGACACCGATATGGCCGCGGTGCGACGGAACCCGGGCGCCCCCGGTCCACTCGCCTCCTTCGCTCGGTTCGTCCTGTTTGGCGGCGGTGTCGGGGTCGCGTCCAGCACTGCCGTGGCCGGGCTCGCCGGACTGATGCCCTGGGTTGCGGCGAATGCTTTGATCACCGTCGCCTCGACTCTTCTCAGTACGGAGCTCCACGCACGCTTCACCTTCGGGGCAGGGCATGCCGGATGGCGCCAGCACTGGCAGTCCGTGGGGTCGGCCACGGCCGCCTATGTGGTGACCTCCACCGCGGTGCTCGTCCTGCACCTCGTGCAGCCGTCGGCCGGAGTGCTCTACGAGCAGGTCGTCTACCTCACCGCCGCCGGGCTCGCCGGTGTCGGGCGTTTCCTGGTGCTGCGTGTGTTCGTCTTCGCCGGTGGCCGGACCCGGACCACGGTGCGGGCCATGAGCCCGGCGCCGGCGCGGGAAAGGGGCGTCAAGGTGTCCCCGCTCTTCCCGGTACCGGCACTGTGATTGGACCTCAGCCGGCTGCAGGCAGAGCGTCAGGACCTCTGTGGTCGGCTCTGATCGCGCGCGGCAGTGCTGGTCGTGCGGGTCTGACCAGTCCGGTGTCGTAGGTGAAGATCACGGCCTGGACGCGGTCGCGGGCGCCGATCTTGGCGAGGATGCGGCTGACGTGGGTCTTCACGGTGGATTCGGCCAGCGACAGCCGTTCGCCGATCTCGGGGTTGCTCCAGCCGGAGGTAATGGCGGTCAGCACCTCGCGCTCGCGCTGGGGCAGGGATTCGCGTTCGCGCTGGGGCAGGAAGGCGAGCTGCCGGTTTTGGCCGGGGGCGCGGCCGGGCCGCCGGCCGGGGAAGACGTCGATGAGCTCGCGAGTCAGGCCGGGGGCGATGACCACGTCCCCGGCGGCCACGGACCGGATACCGGCGACGAGTTCGTCGGGCAGCGCGTCCTTCAGCAGAAAACCCCTGGCGCCGGCGCGCAGGGCGTCGTACGCGTGCTCGTCGATGTCGAAGGTGGCCAGAACCAGGACATGGGAGCGGCCTCCGGACTCGACGATGCGGCGGGTGGCCTCGATGCCGTCCATGCCGGGCATCCGTACGTCCATGAGTACGACGTCGGGGCGCAGTTCGGCTGCTTTGCGGACGGCTTCGGTTCCGTGGGCGGCCTCGCCCACCACGGTCAGGTCGGGGTGCTGTTCCAGAAGCATCCGGAAGCCGAAGCGCTGCAGGGCGTGATCGTCGACGATGAGAACGGTGGTCATGCCAAGTCTCCGTGGGGGCGGTGCTGGGAGCGGTGGTGGGGGTCGTGGGGACGAGAAGGGCGCGGACGATCCAGCCGCCGCGGGAGTCGGGGCCCGCGGCGACCTCTCCTTGGCAGAGGGCGGCCCGCTCGCGTATGCCGACCGGCCTCTGGTCGCCGCCGTCATGGCCGTCCACTCGTGGGGTGCACGACGGTCCGGTGTCCTCGGCGGTGACGTCCACCGCGTCGAGGGCGGGAACGACATGGCGGAGCGTGCTGATGCCTCCGGTGGCCGGGCCGACGGCGTAGCGCAGTTTCGCGAATGCGCTGATCACGTTTCCGACGCTACCGGGATTCATTCGTAGTGCATCGGGCTTCAGTCCGGTGGTGAAGCGAATCTGATGGTGGCGACGCGGAGCGTCGCGGATTCTTGTCCGGCGGAGCCGGGTGATTCTCACACGGGCCGGTTCTGCTGTTCGATGTATTGCCTGATCACGGAGAGTGGGGCGCCGCCGACGGTGCCGGCGAAGTAGGAGCCGGACCAGAGTTTGTTGGCCCGCCAGTAGTGGCGTACCAGGTCGGGGAACTCCTGGCGCAGGCGGCGGGAAGAGACTCCCTTGAGGGAGTTGACGAGCTTGGTGACGGCGACCTTGGGCGGGAAGTTCACCAGGAGGTGGACGTGGTTGTTCTCGCCGTTGAACTCCACCAGCTCGCACTCGAAGTCCGCGCACACCGACCGCATGATCTCCTCCATCCGCCTCAGGTGATCGTCCGTGAACACCTTGTGCCGGAACTTGGTCACGAAAACCAAGTGGACATGCATCACGAAAACACAGTGCCGACCAGTTCTGATCTTCTGCATCTCACCCATAACCCAAGTATGTATCGTGGCCGCCATGCAGCTCCGGTACGCCTTCAGGCTGTACCCGGATTCCGGTCAGCGCATCGCACTGGCCAAGGCGTTCGGGTGCGCCCGCGTCGTGTTCAACGACGCGGTGCGCGCCCGCGAGGACGCCCGGAAGGCGGGCGAAGCGTTCCCCACCGCCGGGCACCTGTCGAAGCAGCTGATCACCCAGGCGAAACAGGCCGCCGAGCGGTGCTGGCTGGGCGAGGTGTCCACCGTCGTGCTCCAGCAGTCCCTGCGCGATATGGAGGCGGCCTACAGGAACTTCTTCGCCTCCCTCAAGGGTGAACGCCGGGGCGCGAAGGCGGGTGCGCCCCGGTTCAAGTCCCGCAAGGACAAGCGGCAGTCGATCCGTTTCACGGCCAATGCCCGCTGGTCGGTCACCGATTCCGGGCGGCTGAACCTCCCGAAGGTCGGCGCGGTGAAGGTGAAGTGGTCTCGCACCCTGCCCGTACAACCCTCCTCGGTCACCGTGATCAAGGACGCGGCCGGGCGGTACTTCGCCTCCTTCGTCATCGACACCGACCCGGTCGCCGACGCCACCCGCATGCCCGACACCGACCACACGATCGGCATCGACCTCGGCCTGACCCACTTCGCCGTCCTCTCCGACGGCACGAAGATCGACTCCTCGCGGTTCCTGCGCCGCGCGGAGAAGAAACTCAAAAAAGCCCAGCGGGAGCTGTCCCGCAAACAGAAGGGATCCAAGAACCGCGAGAAGGCCCGCCTCAAGGTCGCCCGCGCCCACACACAAGTGGCCGACGCCCGCCGGGAGTTCCACCACCAGCTCTCCACTCAGTTGATCCGTGACAACCAAGCGATCGGTGTGGAGGACCTGGCGGTCAAAGGACTGGCGCGCACCAGGCTGGCGAAGAGTGTGCATGACGCGGGCTGGGCGCAGTTCGTGCACATGCTGGAGTACAAAGCCGCCAGGTACGGGCGCACCCTGGTGAAGATCGGCCGGTTCACACCGACCAGCCAGGTCTGCTCGGAGTGCGGGGCCAAGGACGGCCCCAAACCCCTGCACATCCGGACCTGGACCTGCACCGCCTGCGGTACGGTCCACGACCGGGACCACAACGCCGCGAAGAACGTGAAAAAGGCCGCCGGACTGGCGGTTACAGCCTGTGGAGCGCAGGTAAGACCGGGACTCGTCCTGGCACAGCGCGACGAAGCAGGAAGCCACGGATTCCCGTCGGAAGACTGTGCCGCGTAGCGGCACAGCAACCGGCGGAGAAGGCCAGAATCCTCGGGCTTCAGCCCGAGGAGCAAGTCAATGATGAGGGGATGGCAGCGGATCCGTCGCCGTATCGGTCATGGAACTGCCAAATCTGGTTGGACGCGGTTGCCTGCGGTGGCTCCGGGCGACCGCAGCCCATTAAGCTTTCAAGCAAATGGACCTTTACGGACGGCGTCCGGAGCAGGCAGCCCTCGACCGGATCCTTGACGGTGCTCGGCAAGGCGACGGGGCAACGCGGGTGCTGTGGGGTGACCCCGGCATAGGTAAGACCGCCCTGCTCGACTACGTGGCCGAGTCCGCGGCTGCGGACTTCACCGTCTTGCGATGCGGGGGCACTCGCCTGGAGTCGGGGCTGACGTTCGCCGCACTGCACGAACTGCTGTGGCCGGTGACGGAGCGGATCGGTACGCTCCCGGAGCCGCAGGCCAACGCCTTGAACGGGGCGCTCGGTACCAGCAACGACGTGGCGGACCGGTTTCTGATCGGCGTGGCCGTACTGACGCTCGTCGGCGAGCTGGCCGACAAGCGGCCGGTGCTGATCATCGCCGACGACGCCCACTGGCTCGACGAGCCGTCCGCCCAGTGCCTGGCCTTCGTCGCGCGCCGCCTGCGCAACGAGCCCGTGGTCATGCTCCTCACCGGACACGACGACCCCGTCGACGGTCCCTGGGAGAAGCTGGCGGCCATGGAGGTCCGGGAGTTGGGCGACGAGGACGCCCGGCTCCTCGCCCGTTCCCTCGCTCCGCACGTGGACGAGGCGGTGATCCGCCGCACGGTCCGCGCGGCGGCCGGCAATCCGCTCGCACTCCAGGAACTGACCACGTTCGTGGCGGCCGGCGACCTCTCGACACACCCTCTCGCCGGTGAGCAGATCGCTGTCGGGCCCCGCCTGCGTCGTTCCTTCCGCGCCCGCATCGAGAGGCTGTCCGCGACCGCCTGCACCGCGCTTCTTCTCACCGCCGCCGACGACCGCAGCGATCGCAACACCGTGCGCCGGGCCGGTGACGTGCTCGGCCTCGACTCAGCCGCCTGGGACGAAGCGATGCACTCGGGCCTGCTCACCACGGGCTCGGACGGGCGGATCCGCTTCCGCCACCAACTGATGGAGGCGGTGGTCTACGAGGAGGCGCCGCCCGCGAACCGCCAGGCCGTTCATCGCGCGCTCGCCTCCGTGCTGACCGGTGAGAACACCGACGAGCTGCGCCCCTGGCACCTTGCCGCGGCTGTGGAAGCCGTGGGCCGGTCCGACGAGGAGGTGGCCAGGCTGCTGGAGGAGTCGGCCCACCGCTCCTGGGCGCGCGGTGGCTGTGCCACGGCTGCCCGTGCCCTGCGGCGTGCGGCGAAGCTGTCACCCGCCACGGACGACGCGGCCAGACGGCTGGCTCTCGGAGCGAGGGCGGCCTGGGAGGCCGGCCACGTCGATGTGGCGCGGGGAATGCTGGAGCGGGCCGAAGGGATTTCCTCCGCATCCACAGTCGCGGATCTCAGCGAGGGGCTGCGCGGGCTGATCGAGTTCGCGCACGGCAATCTGGAAGTCGCCTGCCGTCAGCTGACCCGGGACATGGAGCGGGTGGCCGATCCCGGGCAGGCGTTCGGGCTCGGCAGCATGGCACTGCGGGCGGCGTGGGCGGCCAGTCATGGCGCACTTCAGCGCGAGGCGCTCCAGCGACTCGAGCGGCGGCTCCCGCAGGGGAACTTCCCGAACGCCGATCTGCTGCCGTTGCTACGCGCATGGTGGGCAGAGGACCAGGGCGGCGGCGCCGATGACCGCGACCAGGTCGTGGCCCCCGTCGCTGAGATCCTCACCCGGCTCAACGGCAGTTCATGGCTCCTGATGCCACCGGCACCGCTGGCGGTGGCCTGGGGCATCGAGTCCGCCCTGCAGGAGGCGCTCCGCCGTGAAATCGACACGCTGCGGCACACGGACCAGGTCACTGCCCTGACCCAGGCGCTGGCCCAGACCGTGGCGCCCGACATCGCGCAAGGCTCCTGGACCTTGGCCACGGCGAACGCCCTTGAAGGGCTCCAGGTGGCTCAGGGGATCGGCGACGACCACTTGGCGGGGCAGTGCCACACCGGTCTCGGATGGCTGGCAGCCGCGCGAGGCGATGAGCGGACCGTCAGGGACGTCGCCGACCGGACCATCGAGCTTTGGGTGCCGCGTGGGGTGCGCGTCTTCAGCGCCTGCGCGGAGTGGAACCTCGGTATGTCGGCGCTCTTCGCCGGCCGGGCCGAGGAGGCGCTGGACCGCCTGGTCCGGCTGGGCGAGGACGGGCACCACGCGGCGAACGCCACTGTCGCGCTGCTCGCCGCGCCGGACACCGCCGAGGCCGCCCTCCAGGCCGGGCAGCGGGCGACGGCCGAGGAACAGGCGCGGTTGCTGCGGCGGTGGGCCGAACGGACCGAGGCGGCGTGGGCGATCTCCGCGACGCACCTGGTCCGTGCCCTGCTGGAGTCCGGAGCGGAGGCGGAGAAGCAGTTCCGGCTCGCGCTGGAGGTCCCCGGAGCCCGGTCGCGGCCCTTCGCCTACGCCCGCACGCGCCTGCTGTACGGCGAGTGGCTGCGGCGGTCCCGCCGCCGTACCGACGCCCGAGTGCAGCTGGCCGAAGCCGCGGAGACCTTCCGGCGACTCGACGCGGCCCCCTTGCTCGCCCGTACCCGGGCCGAACAGGAACTGACGGGGCAGCAACCGCGCCGGGACTCCGCGCGGGCACGGGCACGGGACACCCCGACGACCCTCACCGCGCAGGAGTTGAGAGTCGTACGGCTGGCCGCGGAGGGACTCACCAACCGGGAGATCGGGGCACAGCTGCTGATCAGTCCTCGTACGGTGGCTCATCACCTGGCCAACGTGTTCCCCAAGCTCGGTGTCGTCTCGCGCGCCGACCTCGCGCGCGTCGACTTTGAGGACGGGCTGCGTTTTATGGGGTGACCGACGGTATCCCGGGGCTGCCCGGGTGGCTCGCCGACAGCAGGGCGGGAGCGGTGTGTGCGGTGGTGCTCAGTGTGTGGGGGTCAGGGCGCCGCGGAAGGTGCGCCGGTAGGCGAGCGGTGAGACGCCGATGGCGGCATGCAGGTGTTCTCGTAGCGAG
>NZ_JNWJ01000127.1:0-8079 GCF_000716805.1 Streptomyces yerevanensis
GCGGGCATACGGCCCTGGCCTGGTACAGGGTGCGGGTTCTCCGAGACCGGAGCTAAGCGACGGGCATACGACGCACCGGCCCACGACCCCTCCCGCCGGTGGGAGGGTGCGGGCACGTCGGGGTGCGGGCCTTCCCGGGGCGCCAGGGCAGGCGCAGGCTTTTCAGGGGCGCGGGGCTGTGTCGATTTGCGGCTCCGCCGCGATGGGGGTCCCCCCGCTCTGGGGGTCCCCCCAGGCCCTTAAGGCACTGGGGGAGCAGCCGAGAGTGGGGGAGCGACCAGCCACTGCCGCCCCCGGAGGGACTTCGTGGGGATTGAGAGCGATCAGCTCGTGTTCGACTACCTGAGCCGGGTGGGTGACCTGGCTCAGAGCCGACAGTTGCCGTCCGGGACGCGTATGCGGCTCGTGACGGAGTTGCGCGGGGAGATCGACCGGCGCCGGGCCAAGGCGAGCGCCGACAGCCCGGCCTCCGTACGTCGGATCCTCGCGCGCCTCGGCAGTCCGGAGGAGGTGGTCGCGGCGGCGGGCTCCGGCGGCGAGGGAAGTGGTGGCGGGGAACAGGAGCCCAGGGCCGCCGCGCCCGTCCAGCCCGCGGAGGCGGCCGAGGAGCGGCCCAAGGGGCTGCGGCGCGTCGTCCCGCGGCCCCGGTCCGCGGAGCCGTCCGCGGCCGGTGACGTACCGATGGTTTCCGGTGACGTGCCCTCTCCGCCACACCTTGCGAGTACGGAGGAACTCGGGTCCGGGCAGCCCGACTGGTGGCGGGTGGACAGCAGTCCGTTCGGGACGACGGACGGCGTGCCGGGGTTTGTGGGCGGCGTGGAGATCCCGGAGCTGCTCAAGCCGCCGCCCTCGGACGCCGACGAAGACGCGCAGAAGAAGCCCGCGCCGCTCGCCGAGCCCAAGAAGCTGGTCAAGGAGCCGGTACCGGTCGAGGCGGCCGAGCCGACGGCGGCCGGTACGGCGCAGAAGCGGCGCCGTTTCCTCCCCTCGGCCCGCCCCCGCCCCCATACCGGAGGAGGCCTCCCCAGCCCCCTCCTTCTGCTTGCCGCCGCCCTCCTCGTCGCCGGTGCCGTCATCGGCAACCTCGTCGTCCTCGCCCTCGGCTGGCTCATCGCCTACCTTTCGCGGCGCCTGACCCCCGCCGAGTCGAAGTGGGCGGTCCTGGGGATGCCCGGTCTGGTCGCCGTCGCGGGGATCACCTGGTTGTGGGGGCGGACGGAGGGGCGTTGGGGCGATCCCATCGCCAGGGACCAGATGAGCGACGCGATCGCCGAGACCTGGCCCTGGGTCCTCAAGGGCGCGGCCGTCGCCTCGGCGCTGTACCTGGTGTGGAGGGCTCAGCGTCAACGGCCGTAGGGGGCAAGGGCGGTTGGCAGGGCTTCGCTGAGTGCATGGGACGGCTGTGAGGGCCCAGCGGTCGGGCGCATGGCCCGTACGACCTCCTGGGCACAATGGCCCATATGACTTCTCCGGTGCTGACCGTCGGCTTCGACCTCGACATGACCCTCATCGACTCCCGCCCTGGCATCCACGCCTGCTACCTCGCGCTCTCCGAGCGGACGGGGACGTACATCGACGCCGATCTGGCCATCACCCGGCTCGGTCCGCCGCTGGAGGAGGAGCTGGTCAACTGGTTCCCGGGCGATCAGGTCGCCGCCATGGCCGACGTCTACCGCGAGATGTACCCCACACACGCCATAACCGGGACGCTCGCGATGACCGGCGCCCGCGAGGCGATCGCGGCCGTGCAGGCAGCGGGCGGGCGCGCGATCGTCGTCACCGCCAAGTACGAGCCGAATGCCAAGCTGCACCTCAAGCACCTCGGCATCGCCGCCGACGCCGTCATCGGCGGCCTGTGGGCCGAGCGCAAGGCGGAGGCGCTGCGCGAGTACGGGGCGGGTGTCTACGTCGGCGACCACACCGGTGACGTACGCGGTGCGCGTATCGCCGAGGCGCTGTCCGTCGCGGTGCCCACCGGGCCGTGCGACGCGGAGGAACTGCGGGCGGCCGGTGCGGATGTCGTACTCGCGGACCTGACGGAGTTCCCCGACTGGCTGGACCGGTACCGGTCCTAGACCCCTTACTGCACGGAGCGCGCCCGGCGGCGCTGTGCCGCCGCCGTTCGCAGGACACCCGCTCCCGCGATCAGGAAGCCCACGCCCATCAGCATGCTCAGTCCGAACATGTACGTCGGGAAGGGCGACTTGTCGAGCAGTAGCGGGGCCACGGTGACCAAAGTGGCCACGGCCCCCACAAAGAAGACGATGCCGCCGGTTCGGACCAGTCGGTCACCGGGTTCGGCGGAATTCGCTTGGGTTTTGTCACGCACTCGACCAGGGTAGTTCCCTGCGCGAAGGAACAGTCCGGGGACGTCTTGTCAGCCGCCACCGGACCATTAGCCTTGGTACCGGCGGGTCGGGCACGACCCGCTGCAGTGCTATCCAGAGCAGTTTTCCCGAATCGTTCATCATTCAGCCAGAGCACCAACCGACGACTACGAGGACGAGGACAGACGTGCCTACCGGCAAGGTCAAGTGGTTCAATTCTGAGAAGGGCTTCGGCTTTCTCTCCCGCGACGACGGCGGCGACGTCTTCGTTCATTCCTCGGTCCTGCCCGCCGGAGTCGATGCTCTCAAGCCGGGGCAGCGAGTGGAGTTCGGTGTGGTCGCCGGACAGCGCGGTGACCAGGCGCTTTCGGTGACGATCCTGGACCCGACCCCCTCCGTCGCGGCAGCCCAGCGCCGTAAGCCGGACGAACTCGCGTCGATCGTCCAGGATCTGACCACTCTGCTCGAGAACATCACGCCCATGCTCGAAAAGGGCCGCTACCCGGACAAGGCCTCCGGCAAGAAGATCGCGGGCCTGCTGCGGGCGGTGGCGGACCAGCTGGACGTGTAGGGACCTCTACGGAAATCGCGGCGCGTCGGCGGCGGAGGGGCGGAACCAGCCCCTCCGCCGCCGACGCGTGGCACCTGGTCAGGGAAACGCCAGTGCGTCCGGCCCGAGCGGCGGGACCAGCCCCTCGGCCGCCGCCCGCGTGAGCAGCCCCCTGACCGCCGCGTAGCCGTCCTCGCCGAGATCCGCCGTGAACTCGTTGACGTACAGCCCGATGTGCTGGTCCGCGACCGCCGGGTCCATCTCCTGGGCGTGCTCCAGGACGTACGGACGGGAGGCCTCCGGGTCGTCCCAGGCGGCGCGTACGGACGTACGGACGGACTCGGCGAGCAGCTTCAGCCTTTCCTGGCCCAGCGACCGCTTGGCGATGATCGCGCCCAGCGGGATCGGCAGCCCGGTGGTGTCCTCCCAGTGCTCGCCCATGTCCGCGAGCTTGTGCAGCCCGTACTTCTGGTACGTGAAGCGCGCCTCGTGGATGACGAGCCCCGCGTCGACCTGCCCGTCCCGTACGGCGGGCATGATCTCGTGGAAGGGCATGACCACGATCTCGCCGACGCCCTCCGGCAGGGTGTCCGCTGCCCACAGGCGGAACAGCAGATACGCCGTCGACCTCTCGCTCGGCACCGCGACCGTGCGGCCGGTGAGGTCCACTCCCTCCTCCGCCGTCAGCACCAGCGGCCCGCAGCCCCGCCCCAGCGCGCCTCCGCAGGGCAGCAGGGCGTACTCGTCGAGGACGTACGGCAGAACGGCGTACGACACCTTCAGCACATCCAGCTCGCCGCGCTCGGCCATGCCGTTGGTGATGTCGATGTCCGCGAAGGTCACATCGAGCGCGGGCGCTCCCGGGATCCGTCCGTGGGCCCAGGCGTCGAAGACGAAGGTGTCGTTGGGGCAGGGGGAGTAGGCGATCTGCACAGGCTGCTCAGCGGTCATGTGGGTTCCAACTCTCCAGTACGGGCGTGAGCTTCCCGAACGCCTCCGTGAGCGCCGCGAGCGCGTCGCCGATGCGCCAGGCGGCGCGGTCGCGGGGGCCGACGGGGTTGGACACGGCGCGCAGCTCCAGCACGGGCACACCGTGCACGGCAGCCGCCTCCGCTACTCCGAACCCCTCCATCGCCTCGGCCAGTGCCCCCGGATGACGGCGCCGCAACTCGACGGCCCGTTCGGCGCTTCCGGTCACGGTGTTGACGGTGAGGACGGTGCCGGTACGGGCTCCTGTGACGGCCGCGACTTCTCGTACGAGTGCGTCCGGCGGCCGGTGGGTGATGGCCCCGAAGCCCAGTTCGGTGACCGGGACGAAGCCGTCCGCGGTCTCGGCGCCGAGGTCCGCGACGGTGATCGCGTCGGCGAGGACCAGGGACCCCAAGGGGGCCTCGGGCTGGAAGCCGCCGCCGATGCCCGCGGAGACGACGAGGTCGTACGGGGTCCCGGCCAGCGCGGCGGTGGTGAGCGCGGTCGCGGTCGAGACGGCGGCGGCTGCCGAGCCGACGCCTGCGGCGAGCAGGTCGACGGTGGTGGGGCCGCTGCCGAACGCCGAAGCCACCGCGTCCCGTTCGACGGGGACCGCGGTGGCTACGAGGATGCGCATGGGCGGCGGGCCGAGCGTCTCAGTCGTCCGCGTTCTCGAGCTTGAAGTTCCACACGCCCTGGATGTCCTCACCGGACTGCTGGACGACGCTGATGTTCAGCTCCTTGGGCGCGCTCTGACCCTGCTGCGCGGCGAAGAGGTCGACGCCCTGGAAGGCGTAGTACGTCTTCTTGAGCGGCGAGATGACCTGCTGACCGTTGATCCACAGGGCCCAGCCCTCGTCCGCGATCTCCGGGTCCACGCCGATGCGCAGCGTCTCGCCCTGCGGCACGCTGATCGTGTCCTCGGCCTTCTCGCGGGTGCACTCCTCGGCCTTCCCGCGGTCGATGGCCTTGCCGTCCTCGTAGCACTCGGCCTCGGCGCTCTTCGAGGTCTTGCCGACCGTGACGGTCGCCATCGGCGTCGGCTTGTCACAGGCGGCCAGGACGAGAAGTCCGGCGGAAACAGCGCCGACGGCAGCGACGGCGCGACGACGGCGAACGGGGCCGTGTCCAGTAGCGGCACTGCCGCGGGGCAGGGTGGTCATGGAGGCAGGCTATCTGGCGTGGGGGGTGCCCCCGCCAACTGGGGCGCTTTACGCGACCCGGGCTCGCGGGCAGCGGTTTACGCCACCTGGGCTCGCGGGCGGTCCCCGCGGTGCCTGGCCGCGCCCAGCAGTCCGCGGACCGTGCCGAGCCAGCCGGCGGCGACGACGGCGGCGGCCACCGACATACCGAGCGTGCCGATGAGCGGCAGCGCGATGCCGATGGCGCCGCCGACCACCCAGGACATCTGCAGCAGCGTCTCCGAGCGCGCGAACGCCGATGTACGGACCAGCTCGGGGACGTCCCGTTGGATCAGCGCGTCCAGCGACAGCTTGGACAGGGCCTGTGCGAAGCCGGCGAACGCGGCGAGTACCGCCACCACGATCACCCCGAAGAACACCGCCGCAGTGATCGCCACCCCCATCACCACCGCGATGACCGTCACGATGATCAGCTCCGGCGCCCGCGACCTCAGCGCCGCCCCGACCGCCGTGCCCAGGGCGTTGCCCGCGCCCGCCGAGACGGCCACGATGCCGAGCGAGACCGCCGCGCTCGCGCCCGCGAGCGGATGCTCGCGCAGCAGGAACGCGAGGAAGAAGGTCAGGAACCCGGACAGCCAGCGCAGCATCGCGTTCGCGGCGAGCGCGTGGGTGACGGACGTACCGACGGTTCGCAGCCCGGGCCGCCGCAGTTTCTCCTTGATCAGATGCGGTCCGTGCAGATGCTCCTCGTCCGCGGCGAGCAGCGCCTTGTCCTCTCCCTTGGCCGAGTCGACCTTGTGAGGGAGCGAGAAGGACAGGAACATACCCGCCATGAAGATCACAAAGGCGGCGTAGAGCGGATAGCGGGGCCCCAGCGCCTGCAGCCCCGCCCCGATCGGCGCGGCCACACCTGTGGCGAGGAGGCCGCCGAGCGTGACCCGCGAGTTCGCCTTCACCAGGGAGAACGCGGGTGGCAGGAGCCTGGGCACCACGGCACTTCTGACCACGCCGTACGCCTTCGACGCCACCAGCACGCCGAGCGCCGCCGGATACAGTTCGATGCTGCCCGTGACGACCGCGCCCGACAACAGCAGGGCCAGGAACGCGCGGGCCAGGAACGCGCTCGCCATCGCGGCGCGGCGGCCGTGCGGGAGGCGGTCCAGGAGCGGGCCGATGACCGGGGCGAGGAGTGTGAACGGGGCCATCGTGATCGCCAGGTAGAGCGCCACCCGGCCGCGGGCCTCGTCCGTCGGGACCGAGAAGAAGACCGTCGAGGCGAGCGCCACGGTGATCATCATGTCGCCCGCGCCGTTCACCCCGTGCAGCTCGATCAGCTTGCCGAGCCCTGATTCGCCCGCTCCGTGCGCGTGCGTCGCCTTCCGGATGCCCCGAGCCGTCCCCGTGAACGGCAGGTGCAGGGCACGCCCGACGGAACGGAGCGCCCCGCGCACCGGGCCAGCTCCGCTCATCCGACCACTTCCCTCGGCGCCGTCGCCGCCGACTCCGGCGGCACCTTGGGACGAACTTGCGGTTGCCACTCCGCCATAGTGCCCCTTGTTGGGCGGTGATAGTGCGTTACCGCGCGTATGAGGGCCGAGTGGACCGGTTGGTCGGGACCCTGCGGACCGGCACCGGCACCTCGGCGCGCAGTGCACGGCAACGGCACGGTCGGGCAACGGCCGCCGACTCGGTGTGTGCCCGGCGGCGGCGAGAGGGTAGCGTGCGTAGCGCGCCCCGCGACGGTGGCTCTCGGCCGCGCGCCTGACGGCCATCCCGCAGAATGGATGGTGTAGGTGCGCCCGAGTGCGATCGGGCGCGGACGTCGACGCGGCCACCCCGGTGCCCGAAGGGCCTGGGAGATGCCCCAGCCGCTCCGTCCGCACCCCCGGCGAGGATGGCGCACTCGTGAGACGGCGTAGGAGAGAAGCGATACCTGTGAGCGCGACAACGCGAAGCCGCACCCCCGACCGCCTGTGCGCCGAGGCCGTCGACCTCGCCAGGGCCGCCGCCGAGGAGACCGCCGCGCCCGGTGTCGTCGGGGAGCACTCCGGGCTCGTCTCCGAAGGAGACCGCGTCGTCACGCACTTCTTCGAGTGCAAGGAGCCGGGGTATCGCGGGTGGCGCTGGGCGGTGACCGTCGCGCGGGCCTCGCGGGCGAAGATCGTGACGCTCGACGAGACGGTGCTGCTGCCCGGCCCTGACGCGCTGCTCGCTCCCGAGTGGGTGCCGTGGAGCGAGCGGCTGCGGCCCGGGGACATGGGGCCGGGGGATCTGCTCCCCACGGACGCGGAGGATCTCCGCCTCGAGCCCGGTTTCACCGGCGAGGACGAGCCCGCGCCGAACTCGCCCGTCTCGGAGGAGATGGCCGAGCTCGTCGAGGCGGAGGACCTCGAGGTGACGGCCGGGCCGCCGGCGACGCTTTCCGTCGTACCCTCCCGTGGTTCGATCGCCGCCGTCGCGGAGGAGCTGGGGCTGCGGCGGGCCCGGGTGCTGTCCCGGTACGGCCTCCATACCGCGGCCGATCGCTGGGAGGACACGCACGGTCCCAAGACCGCGATGGCCCAGGCGGCGCCGGCCCCCTGTGTGAGCTGCGGTTTCCTGTATCCCATCGGCGGGTCGCTGGGGCAGGCGTTCGGCGTCTGCGGCAACGAGTTCTCGCCGGCGGACGGGCGCGTGGTCTCGCTGGCGTACGGATGCGGGGGGCACTCGGAGGCGGCGGTCATGCCGGCGCCTCCGCGGCCGGCTCCGCCGGTGATCGACGAGACGCGGGTGGACCCGTTCCCCCTTCGCCCGTCGCCGGACTCGGGGTCCGTGCCGGTCGTCTCCGACGAGTCGTCGGCGGAGTTGGGTCACTCCTGACCACCGGGGTTCGTGGGCGGGATTCCTTTCCCCAGCCCCGCCCCTTCCCGGAACTGGGGGCTGCGCCCCCAGGCCCCCGCATGGGGGTGGGGGGTGACACTGCGTGTCGCAGCTGCGGATGCGTCGTGGCTGATCGCGCAGTTCCCCGCGCCCCTAAAAGCAAAAGCCTGCGGCTCCACCCACCGCCAGCCACAACGAACCCGCGGCTTCTCACCGGCGGGAGGGGTCGTGG